>NZ_JARZHI010000008.1:0-283797 GCF_029946465.1 Polyangium sorediatum | reverse complement strand
GCAGGCGTCTGCGCGGTGCTTGCTGTCGAAGCCCGTTGGCGCGCGGTGGCAGGCCCGGATGCGCGTGCTCGCGGCGCCTGCCACGGGGGCGGGGCGGCGTCCAGACGGGGGTGGGCGAGGTGTTACCATTCGAGTTCATCGATGACACGATTTGCCTCGTGGCGTGGCCCGCTGGCATGACCTTGTTCGATACCGCGTCGATGACTTTCGACGCGGTATCGCTGGGCGATGAAACGGTCGTGTTCGGCTATCGATGCCACGTTCCTGTGGTCATCGTACGATTCGTCGACAAGCGAATCGTTGCCGGCTACGTCGAATGTTTTCAGGCGCCTTTAGGCGTGTAAGACTCGCATGTCTTGTATCGCCGTCTCGACCATGCGCCGGGCCGGGAACTCTATTCCGCTGGGACCGGAACAAAGTCGCTGCCCATCGAACGAACCGTAGTGATGATACTCTGCCTTGCCGCCCAAGCGGGCGATGCGGCCGAAGATATGCAGGTTTTGCGTTCGGTACACAGGTATGAAGTGTATCGGGAAGCGCACCAGTGTGACCCCGACCGGCCCGCCTTGCGGGAAAAAGGACAGCGTGAACCACGCACGAAGTCCTTTATGTAGTAGCGCGGAATGTTGTCGAACCACATCGGCAACATCTTGGTCGTATTCGACGATGGGCTGGCGGCCCATCTTCTCCAGCGACTGAAACGCTGCTCCGATGACGCCCGAGAGTATCGGTCGGGACTGTTCCAGACTGTAGTCGAACGCACGGTTCGCGCGCTCGTTGATACTCTCGCGGTCTTTCTCCTCAGAGGGTTGTTCACGCTGGTATTGATTCAGGACGTTGTTGAACAGCATATGCGATCTCTGTGCTGAGATCGAGCGCGGCGCACCGAACCCTTGACGAGATCCCGGTACCCTTGCATCCTCACGAACCCCCTTAACCGGGTGGCGGGCGAGTATGTTGGGGTGTAGGCTCCGCGGCTCTCCCTTCACTTCCCTGAACGGCGAACCCGAGATGGGCGCGCCGTGCCGGGCGAAGGAGGGTTCGATCGCCCGGCACGGACATGGATGCCAGCACACCAGATGGGCGTCAAGCGTCGTGTGTGTCCAATTTAACGATGGCGCTTGCGCTTCCGCTGCTTCCACGTGGGGCGTGGAGCCTGCTTCGGGGCGGGAGCCGCTCCGAGCTTCCGGAGAGCGGCGCGGAGCCGTTTTTCGTGAGCGTAGAACGTGGCCCGTGGTTGTCCCGCGGCTCTCGCCGCATCGGCCCCGATGAACCCACGGGCGGCGAGTTCCACAACGTGCGCGACGTTCGGGCTCGACTCCATTACCCGCGCGAGCAGATCCCGCGCTTCAATGGCCGTCATTGGGTCCGACGTTGCGAGGATCGGGACATCCCGAAGCGATGACGCCGGCACCTCGTGTAGCGTGGAGGCGCGCCGCGAAAGGTTCTTGGCATGGAACCACGCCGTCTGCTTCATGAAGCCCCACAGGGACACCTCGGGCGGCGTCCTTTCCCCACCACGCACGCGCCCCTCATTCAAGGCTTCCCACGTCGTGATCACCGTCTCCTGCACGATGTCCGGTACATGCGCAGACACCACGCCGATCGCGCGAACATAGCGGACGAGCATCGGGCGCATGGCCTCGACGTCGTCCACGTCCACTTCGACGATCGGCGCGCCCCCACCGGGGGAGGCGCGCTGCCGGATCACGTGCTGTCCCCTCGCACGAGGGTTTCCACTTCAATGCCGAGCGCGTGCGCCACGCACATTGTGAAATGCAGCGTGCAGTGGATTTCCCCGCGAAGGAACGCCTGGACGTACTTCGGGGCGTAGCCGATCGCTTCGGCGGCTTTCCACGGCCCGCGACCGGCAACGAAAGGCGTGAGAGCTTTCCGCACGCGATCCGCCTGCTCGCTCGTAAGGATCGCGGGAAGGCTCTCGGGAGCCTTGTCCTGGTCGTGGCCCTGGCCCTGGTCGTGCTCGTTCATGAAGCACCGCCCTTCCGGCGAGGGCCCTTCGGAGACGCGACCAGCACGAGAGACGGGGCTTTCCTCGGCGGAGCTTTCCCCATGAGGGCATCATCGAGCGTGAGACCAACGGCGCGCGCGATGCTCCGCGCAAGCGCCATATTGCCGGGCTCCGTCCCATCGCAGAATGCGAGAATGAACGAACGGCGGAAACCGAGCTTATGCGCCACCAAGATCCACGAGCCCAGCTCCCGATGGAGATGGCGAAGCAGCGCGCGCAGATTTGCCCGCTGAATCTCGATGAGATCCGACCCCTTCAACGGGCGCTGGCGGTAAGGAGAATTCGTCATCACGACGCGCCTCCCTTCCGCCCGCAAAGAGCGCACGAGCCCGCCACGTGGGGACGCCCGGTGAGGACCTGCTCGACGGGGATGCCGCCCGCGCGCGCGAGCAGGACGGCGATTGCGTAGGAACTCTCGTGGCGGATCTTGTTGAGCGTGCCGGGTGCGACGCCGAGCACGGAGGCGAGCACGTCCCGCCCGCCGTAGGCGCGGGAGATGTTGCGTTCGGCGGCCCGCATGTGGGCGCGCTCTTCGGGTGTGGGGAAGAGGTAGGGACTTTTCCGGCCTTTGGGCGGACGAGTCCCTTGGCCCTCGGGACGAGGGTGGACTAGACGAAGCATCGGGTGGCTCCTCGCAGAGTGAGGTGGCTGCCAAGTCGCCCCGGGGGTTTGCAGACCCTTCGGGGCGGCGCCTTTTAGGGGCAAGCCCAAGGGCGCTCTCGCGCCCCCGGCCAGCCCTTCAGGCAAGCCCGATCATGGAGTGTAGTAGGACTGGAATCTACCGAGATCTGGCAAACTTGACCACTCAGAGGCAAATTTGCCCACTACCCCTCGACGTTCGAGTACGAGCCCTCGACGTTCGCGTACGAGCGGTACCTCGTTCGCGTCCGAGTCCTCAACGTTCGCGTCCGAGCCCCCGACGTTCGTGTCCTAGCGGGACCCCCTTCGCGTCCTGGCCCTCGCCGTTCGCGTCCGAGCGGTGCACCCACCGCGTCCGAGCCCTCCCCGCACCCCCCGAAGCTTGACTTCGCTGGCAACTGGCCGTCTACTGCGACGGAAAACCGTTTGCATGCAAACATGTGAACGGCGGGATCTTTGTCGAGGGAGCAGGTCGTGTCGTCTGATCTGGCAGCCGGATCCATTTTCGCCGGGCGTTACCGCGTCGAGCGTCGCATCGCCGCGGGGGGCATGGGGGCCGTGTACGAGGTCGTCCACCTCGAGACGAACCGCCGCCGCGCGCTCAAGGTGATGCACGCGAACTTCCTCCAGAGCGACGACCTGCGCGGGCGTTTCCGGCAGGAGGCGCGTGTCGCTGCCGAGATCGAGAGCGAGTACATCGTCGACGTCTTCGACGCGGGCATCGACGACGCGACCGGCATGCCCTTCCTGGTCATGGAGCTTTTGCGCGGCGAGGAGCTCGGCAAGCGGCTCCGCCACACGGGCCCCTTGCCGCCGGCGGAGGTGGTCTCGTACCTGCACCAGACCTCGCTCGCGCTCGACAAGACGCACCGGGCCCACATCGTCCATCGCGACCTCAAGCCCGACAATCTGTTCCTCTGCGAGCGCGAGGACGGCCCCCCTCGGATCAAGGTGCTCGATTTCGGGATCGCGAAGATCGTGGCCGCCGGCTCTACGGCGGCGGGCGCGACGCAATCGCTCGGCACGCCGCTTTACATGGCGCCCGAGCAGTTCTTGATGGAATCGTCGGTCTCGCCTGCGACCGATATTTTCGCGCTCGGGATGATCGCGTTCACGCTCCTCGTGGGCAAAGCGTATTGGTTCGAGGAGTCGCGCGGCGGCGCGAACGTCTTCGCATTCGCCGCGCAGGCCGCGATCGGGCCACGCGAGCCGGCGTCCGCGCGGGCCGGCCGGCTCGGCGTGAGCTTGCCGCCTGCGTTTGATGGCTGGTTCGCGCGGGCCACGGCGAAGACGCCGTCCGAGAGGTTCCCGTCGGCCACGAGCGCGGTCAAGGCGCTCGCCGAGGCGCTCGGGGTGGCGCAGCCGGGGCTCGGTGGCTCGGGGGTTTTCCCGCCGGGGGCGTTCCCGCGACCGTCGTTCGCGTCGCGCCCGTCTGAGGTGGCGATCAGCACGCTGGACACGCAGGCGACGACGCCGATGGCGCCAAGGCGCGCCCCGCTGCCGAGCGGGGCGGAGTTCGGCGTGATGACGCCGGTGGGGCAGGCAGGGACGCCGATGGGCCCGGTCATGACGCCGCTCGGGAGCGGGATGACCGCGGTGCCGGCGGGGCGACGTTCCTCGCCGGCGGGGCTCATCGCCGCAGGCGTGGGGCTCGCGTGTTTGCTCGTGGCGCTTGTTCTTTTCTTCGCACTCTCGTCGCGCGAGGAAGCCAAGACGCCGGAGCCGGCCGCGGCGGCGCCGTCGGCGCAGCCGGTCGTGGCGACGGCCGCGCCCGTGGTCGTGCCGGCAGCGCCGGTGGAGACGGCGGAGGTGGCGCCTGCGGCGATTGCGTCGGCGAGCGCTGCGCCTGTGGTGAGCGCGGCTGCGGCGACGCCGACGAGCACGCCAGCGACGACGACGCAATCCACGAAGACCAGCGGGACGCCGGCCGGGAAGACGGCGAAACCCAAGTCGACGTGGAGCAGGGATTGAGGCGTTTGGATGCGAGCTTGGAAGCTGCTTGGTGTCGCGGTGTTGCTCACGGCGGCGAGTTGTGTGCAGGTTCTTGGGGGGGACAATCCGTATAACGCAGGGGAATCCGCGGGTGGCGGGGGGTACGCGGGGGGAACGGGGGGAGCCGCGGGCGGCGGAGGAGCCTCGTCAAGCTCGACGGGGGGGACCGGCGGGATGATTGAGCCGTGCACCCCGGGTGAGGCGAGGTCGTGTTATTCGGGGCCCGCCGGCACGGAGGGCGTGGGCCACTGCATAGGCAGCACGCAACAATGCGGGGACAACGGCATGGAGTGGGGCCTCTGCGACGGAGAAGTCGTGCCGGCGAAGCTCGGGGAGGATTGCGTCAACGCCGGGGACGAGGACTGCAATGGCGAGGCCGACGCGATGGATAAGGTATGTGTTTGTGCGCCTGGAGCGGACGTCGAGTGCGACTTGCCGGATCTCGAAGGTACCTGCGCCGTTGGGAAGGGGACGTGCAGTAGCGATGGGAAGACCATTGAGGGCTGCATGCAGGTGACCTTTCCTGCGTTCGACAATTGCACGACGGCGGCGGACGAGGATTGCGATGGGACGGTCATCGCGATGTGCACGGGCGCCGTGAAGCAAGGCGTCACGCCGGCCGGCAAGAACGCCGATCCGATGGACGACGCGATCTACGACGTGGCGTTCACGCCGGACGGTGGGTATGTGGTTGCTGGCACGGTCGACGCGGCGATCGGGGCGGATCTGTTCCTCTTCAGCGCGGCCGAGGGCAGCACTTACGTAGCAAAGGTCGGCGCTGACGGAGCGATCGGGTGGGTGAAAACGTTTCCTACGAGCGTCAACCTCGCCCGTGGTGTCGCCGTCAGCGGCGCGGGTCAGATCACTGTGGTCGGTGAATTCAACGGCACGATCAATTTCGGCGGGAGTGACCTGCAGAGCCAGGACAGCGATATCTACATCGCCACGTTCGACGCGGCGGGCGCGCATGTCTGGAGCAAGAAGTACGGCGCGGGAAATACGCAAACCGCGCAGGACGTGGACGTCGACGCCGCGGGGAATCTCTTCGTCACGGGGTGGGTCACGGACGACTTGGTGAACCTCGGAGGCAACAACCTCGACCCCGACGGCGAAGACATTTTCTTGGCGAGCCATGATTCCGCAGGCAATCACCGTTGGAGCAAAATATTCTCCAGCAATGGTAATGAGCGAGGACGGCGCCTCACGGTCACAAAGGACGGCAACGTCGCGATTTTGGGTGAGACGTTCGACACCGGCGTGAATCTCGGCGGCGGCCAGATGGCCGGTGCCGGCGGTCGTGATGTCGTGGTCGCGATGTACAACGGGTCGAACGGCAATCACATCTGGAGCAAGCTCTTTGGTTCGAGTGGCGATCAATCCCACGGCAACATCGCCACCGCGCCGAACGGCAACATCCTCGTCACCGGACGCTTCATGGATTCGCTCGATTTCGGCGGCGGTGCGATGACGGCCGTGGGAACCACCGACGTGTACGTCGCCGAACTCGCAGCGGCGAACGGAAATCACGTGAACAGCAAGCGCTTCGGGATCACTGGAACCTCGCGCGGCGCGGGGATCGCCGTCGACGGCGCAGGAAACGTACTCGTGACCGGGCATTTCGACGGGTCGATCGATTTCGGCGCCGGCACGATCTCGACGGGCGACGGAAGCGACGTGTTCGTCGTGAAGCTCGCCGCGTCGAGCTGGGCTCCGCTCTGGACGAAGACGTTTGGCGGAACCGGCACGCAGACGGCCTTTGGCGTCGCCGTCGACGGCAAAGGTGACGTGATCCTGGGTGGCAGCTTCGAGCAGCAAATCGTGTTCGGCGCCCCGCTCGGCACGATCACGAGCAGCGGCGGCGCCGACCTCTTCAGCGTCCGGCTCTCGCCGTGACGCACGAACCATGCAGCAAAGGTAGGCACGACATGCGTAAGGCACGATGGTTCTTCGTAGGGCTCCTCTGCGCGGGCCTCGGGCTCCCGGGAGGCATGGCGTCCGCCGCGCCCACGCCGGCGCAACAAGCGGCCGCGGGAAAGCTCTTCGACGCCGCCGTCGCGGAGGTGCAAGCCGGGCGATACGCCGAGGCGTGTCCGCTGCTCGAACAAAGCCACGTGCTCGATCCGAAGCCCGGGACGTTGCACGCGCTCGCCGAGTGCGAGGTGCAGATCAAGAAGCTCGATCAGGCGCTCGCGCATTACAGGGAGTACCTCGAATTCTACGCGACGATGAAGAGCCCGCTGCGCGAAAAACACACCGATCGGGCGCGGGCCGCCGAGGAGCAGGAAAAGAAGCTCCTGGCGGAGATCCTGTTCAATCGGGCCGTCGCGCACCAGGAAGCCGGCCGTCACGCCGAGGCGTGCGCCGCGCTCGCGGAGAGCCTGCGGATCGATCCGACGCCGGGGACGTTGTACGCGCTCGCCGAATGCGAAACCACGCGGGGCCGGAGCGCGACGGCGCTCGGGCATTACACGGCGTACCTCGGGCTCTTTGCGGCGATGAAGAGCCCGCTGCGCGAGCGTCACGCCGAGCGCGCGCGGCTCGCGGAGGTGCAACGGAAAAAACTCGACGCCGAGGCGCCGCGGCTCAAGCTCGTGTGGGCGGGCGAGGTGCCCGAGGGGGTCGTCGTGACGCGGGGCAATACCACGCTCGACCCGAAGGCCCTGGGCGCCTCGGTGCCCCTGGATCCCGGTGAATATGCATTCCGCGTGGAGGTCCCGGGCCGCCCGCCGCAGGAGCGAGCGGTGCGGCTGGAGCAGGGGGATCGAAAGATCCTCGAGCTGACGCCGGGCGTGACGCAGGAGGCGAAGGACGAGCAAGCATTGCGTCCGAAGGAGCCCTTGCCGCCGCCGCCCCCGAAGCCGAGCGCGCCGCCGAAGCCGGGGATGCACCCGTGGACGATCGGCGGAATCGCGGCGATGGGCGTGGGCGGCGCGGGGCTCCTCGTGGGCAGCGTGCTCGGCGGGCTCGCGGTCGCGCAGAAGAGCGAGGTCGACGCGGTATGTGACGCGAATTTCGCGTGTGGCGTCGAGGGCATGAAGACGGTCGAGCGGTTCTGGGCGCTCGGCAATGCGAGCACGGCGACGTTCATCGTGGGGGGCGTCGTGCTCGCGACGGGGGTGACGTTGTTCGTGCTTTCGCCGAAGGCGACCCCGGAGAAGGTCGGGACGGTGCGGGTGCGGGGGATGGCCGGGCCGGGAGCGGGGTATGTGAGCGTCGAAGGGGCATTTTGATGCGATCCTGGAAGCTCGTTTGGATCGGAGTGCTCGTCACGGCGGCGAGTTGTGTGCAGATCCTCGATGGGGACCATCCCTACAGCGTGGAGGGCGTGCCCACGGCCAAGGAGCCTTGCGAGTCCGCCGCCAATTGCAACGACAAGAGCTCGTGCACCATCGACACGTGCAGCGACGAGAAGGTCTGCGTCTACACGCCGATCCAAGACGGGTCGAGCCCGGCGCAGACCGTCGGTGATTGCCAGCGGATCGATTGCGCGGCCGGCAAGGAAGTCGCCGTCCACGACGACGCGGACATCCCCGACGACAACGAGCCCTGCACGATCGACGTCTGCATGGCCGGCACGCCGAGCAATACGGACGCGCCCGAGGGCGAGGCGTGCCAGCGCGGCGACCAGAGCGGCACGTGCGAGATGGGCGTCTGTCAGATCTCGTGCGACGCGCAGAACCCGTGCAACGACGACAATCCCTGCACGGATGATGTCTGCAACATCGGCACGAGCAAGTGCGTCTTCACGAATATCGACGGCCTGCCCACCCCGGGCGCCACGCAGCACCCGGGGGATTGCAAGCAGAAGCTCTGCGTCAATGGCAAGGACACGGACGTCACCGACGACATGGACGTGCCTGTCGACGTGAATCCCTGCACGCTCGACGTGTGCACGATGGGCACGGCGACCAACCCGCCCGTGAGCGCGGGCGAGCCCTGCGAGTTCGGCAAACCCGAGGTCTGCGACGGCGCGTCGGGCTGCGTCGAATGCAACGAGCCCGCCGATTGCGGCCACCTGCCGCAGGATGACATCTGCCAGCAGCGCTCATGCGACAACCACATCTGCGGGCAGACGTTCGCGCCGGACGGCACCACGTTCTCCAGCCAGACGGCCGGCGATTGCATGCGGGTCGTGTGTGACGGCGCGGGCGCGACGAAGGAGGTCGTCGACGATGCCGACCTGCCGAACGACGACAACGCCTGCACGAAGAACGTCTGCACGAACGGCGAGCCCTCGTTCCCGAGCGAGGCGATCAACACGCCGTGCGGCGCCGGGCTCTACTGCGACGGCGGCGGAACCTGCGTCGGCTGCAACGAGGCCGCGCACTGCGACGGCACCGACGATTTCTGCAAGGTCCGCACGTGCATCAACAACCAGTGCGGCGTGACATACACGCCCGCGGGCACGGATTTGCCAGACGGCCAGACGGCCCTCGATTGCAAGGTCGTCGAATGTGACGGCCAGGGCCACATCGTCACATCGCCCGACACGGCCGACAAACCCGTCGACGGCAACGAGTGCACCGACGACGTGTGTAGCGCAGCCGGCGTGCCCTCGAACCCGAACCGGCCCGTCAACGCCACGTGCAATCAGAACGGCGGCATCGTGTGCAACGGCGCAGGTGTGTGCAAGAAGGGGCCCGCGCAGACGTGCAGCGCGGCCGTCGAGTGCTCGAGCGGCCATTGCGTGGACGGCGTCTGCTGCGACGCGGCCTGCAGCGGGATGTGCAAGGCGTGCAACGTCGCGAGCAGCGTCGGCACGTGCACGAACGTGCCCGCCGCGGTCGAGGACGCGCCGACCTGCACGGGCGTGAACGCCTGCGACGGCGCGGGCACATGCAAGAAGGACAACGGGCAGGGGTGCGGCGGCGCGGGCGAGTGCGTGAGCATGTTCTGCGTGGATGGCGCCTGCTGCAACAACGCCTGCACGGGGACGTGCCAAGCGTGCAACGTCGCGGGCAGCGTCGGCACGTGCACGAACATCCCCGCGGGGCAGGACGACAATTTCCCCGCGAGCGCTTGTACCGGCGGCCATCAATCGTGCGACGGCAACGGCGTCTGCAAAGCCGAGTTCGGCATGGCCTGCGCCTACGCGGCGGATTGCCTGAGCGGCTTCTGCGTCGACGGCGTCTGCTGCAACAGCCTCTGCACAGGGACGTGCAAGGCGTGCAACGTCTCGGGGAGCGACGGCACATGCACGAACATCCCCTCGGGGCAGGACGACTATTTCCCCGCGAGCGCCTGTACCGGCGCGGGCCAGTCGTGCGACGGCCTGGGCGCGTGCAAGGGTGAAGTCGGCGCGGGATGCGCCAGCGCGGCGGATTGCCTGAGCGGCTCCTGCGCCAACGGCTTCTGCGTACCATAAACCAGCCGCTCGTCCCCGGGGTTCGGCCACTTCATCGGGCACGCCGTTTCTCCGCAGGCAAACCGGGCGTCTTCCTTGCTCGCCCGCCCCCTGCCCCTCCCCTTGCCCGCCTCCTTTCTCGCAGATACATCGTTGCCGAAATGCCCCCCTCCCCCGCCGAAAGCCACGTCCACACCGAGGAGCCCGATCTCGTCTTCTTCCATTTCCGCGGCCACGTCGGCGCGGACGTGGCGCGGCGCCTCTACGACACCCAGCTCCGTTTCTCCGAAGGCAAACCGCACCTCTTCCTCATCCTCGACGTCCAGACGTTCGAGGAAATGCCCGTCGAAGCGCGTCGCGTCGTCATTGACGGCCCCCGCGACCGAGCGCCCGCCGTCCCCGTCCTCGGCTGCGCCTTCATCGGCGCGAGCTTTCACGCCCGCGTCCTCGGCACCATGATCTTCCGCGCCGCGCGTATCCTCCGCGGGGCGAACGCCTTCCCCCTTCGCTTCTGCGAGACCGAAGCCGAAGCCCGCGCCTTCATCGACGGACTCCGCCGCGACCTCGCCCGCCCCCGCTGAGCCGCCCTCCGCTTGCCCAGGTGTGCGCTCGCCCGATACCCTCCCCCACAATGCCCTCCGCGCCCGGTGAAACCTTCGCCCTCACCGAAGAACCCGACCTCATCGTCTGGCGCATGATCGGGCACGTCTCCGGCGACGACATCCGCCGCCTCTTCGACGTCCAACAGCGCTTTTGCGAGGGCTGGCCCCACGCGTTCGTGCTCGTCGACGTCCGCCGCGCCGAGCACTTCACCCCCGAGGCGCGCCGCATCGCCGCCGAAGGGCCGGCCGGCGGCGCCGTCGTCCTGCCCATTCGCGCCAACGCCGTCGTCGGCGCGAGTTTTCACATTCGTGTCCTCGGCACCCTGGTGAGCCGCGCCGCGGCCCTGCTCAATCCCACGAACACGGCCCCCTTACGCTTCTTCGAGACCGAACCCGAAGCCCGCGCCTGGCTCGCCGAGCGCAGCCGCGAGATCAACGCCCGCCGCTGACGCGTCAGCTCGCCAGCAATCCACCGTCCACGAGCAGCTCCGTGCCCGTCACGAATTTCGCGTCATCCGACGCGAGGTACGCGACCGCCGCCGCCACGTCCTCGGGTTCGCCGAGCCTGCCCAGCGGAATGGGCTTCGCCAGGTTCGCCTTCGACCGCGCCGGATCCGCAGTGTTTTCGACCATCGCGTCGACCATCGGCGTGTCGATGAACGACGGGTGCACCGAGTTCACCCGGATCCCATACCCCTTCCGCGCGCAATGCATCGCCACCGATTTCGTGAACGTGCGCACGCCGCCCTTGCTCGAGCAATACGCCGCGAGGTTCGGCGCGCCGATGATGCCCGCCACGCTCGACAGGTTCACGATCGCCCCGCCTCCGCGCTCCTTCATCACCCGGATCGCGTGCTTGCAGCCGAGGAACGTGCCCTCCGTGTTCACCGCGTGCACGAACCGCCATTGCTCGAGCGTCGTCGATTCCACGTCGCCCACGATGCCCACCCCGGCGTTGTTCACGAGCACGTCGAGCCGACCATGCTTCGCGACGACCGCGTCGAGCACCTCGATCCACGCCGCCTCCTGCGTCACGTCGAGCAGGGCGAACTCCGCCCGCGCCCCGAGCTCCGCGGCGAGCGCTTCGCCCCGCTCCCGCGCGAGGTCCGTGATCACCACGATCGCACCCTCCGCGTGCAATCTCCGCACAGCCGCCGCCCCAAGCCCCGACGCAGCGCCCGTGACCAGCGCTACCTTTCTCTCGAATCGCTGCATGGGCCGGAGGAGAGCGGAGCCGCCCGCTCCGTGTCAAGCTCGCTGCAAGAAAGGCAGTGACCGGCCGGGACAGACGAGCGGTGTTCCGAGCGCGCCCCCCGGCGGGTCCTGTTGGCGGAACTCCCCATGACCTTGCTCGAATCGATGAACGCGGAGACCTTGCTCGCGCCTGGGGACGATGGCTTCGCCCGGGCCAAGACCGCGATGGCGCCCGGGAAGCTCCTCTCCTCGCTGCCGCCGCCCCCGTCGGTCCTGCGCACCACCGTGCTCCCGCGCGTCGAAGGTGATGGGGCCGAGGTGCGCCTCGTGCCCGAGTCCAAGTCGCGCTACGAGCCGATCAAGACGCTCGGCGCAGGCGGCATGGGCGAGGTGGTGCTCGTGCACGATCAGGACATCGCCCGCAAGGTCGCGGTCAAGCGCCTGCTGCCCGAGGCGAGTGATCCCGGGATGCTCGCCCGCTTCGTGGACGAGATCCGCACCGTCGGTCGCCTCGAACACCCGAACATCGTGCCCATCCACGACGTCGGCGTCGACGAGCTCGGCCGCTACTTCTTCGTGATGAAGTACGTCGAAGGCGAGACGCTCGAGACGATCATCCGCAAGCTCGCCGACGGCGACCCCGAGTCCCACGCGAAATACACCTTCGAGCGCCGCGTCGAGATCTTCATCGACGTCCTCCAGGCGCTCGCCTACGCCCACGCGAACGGCGTCGTGCACCGCGACGTCAAGCCCGCGAACGTGATGGTCGGCCGGTACGGCGAGGTCGTGCTCATGGACTGGGGCATCGCCAAGCCCATCGCCGCCGAGCGGGATCTCGCCCGGGGCGCGGACGCGACGCTGGGCGACGAGACCGAGCGCGGGCGGATGTTCCTGACACACGTGGGCATGCTCGTCGGCACCCCCGCGTACATGTCGCCCGAGCAGGCGCGCGGCGACGTGGACCAGCTCGATACGCGGAGCGACCTCTACAGCGCCTGCGTCCTCTTCCACGAGCTCGTCACCCTGCGCCACTACCTGGCAGACAAGCAGACGCTCGGCGACATCCTGACAGGCGTCATGGAGCACGAGCTCACCGTGCGGGACATGAAGCGCCACGGGCACCCGGCACAAGAAGGGCTGCCGCCCGAGCTCGTGCATTTCGCCGTCGATGGGCTCGCGAAGGACCCCGCGAAGCGCTACCCCTCCGCGGGGCAGATGATCGAGCTCTTGCGGCAGACCCTCGAGGGCCGGATCCACGTGGCCTGCAGCGGGACCCTGGCCAAGCGCTTCCTGCGCGAGGCGGCGCGGGGCGTGGACCGGCACCCTCGCCTCATGTTCTGGGGCCTCGTGGGGACGTTCGTCGCCGTCGTCTTCGCCTTCGCCCAGCTCGTTCGGATGATCGTGGCCTAGCGAACGGCGTCGGCACGTGTGCCGGGCACGTGCTGGCACGTGTGCCAGGCACGGACGGCACCCGGCCGGGGTCAGGCGGCGAGGAGCCGCGAGCGGAGGGCCCTCGCGAGCTTGCGGCCGTCCTCGGGGACTGGCTCGAAACGCAGGGTGCGCTCGCTCGTGTGTTCGTTTGGACGCACCGAGAGCCTGTGCCCGCGTGCCAGGCCGACGTGCAGACCTGGGAACCGCGCGTGGAGCTCCTTCGCGAGCTCCAGCCGGTCGCCGGTCGGCAGGGCCAGCACGACAAGCGCGCAATCGAAGTGGCCGGGGCCGTCGAGCGCGACAAAGGCCTCGCGGCGGGTGCCCACAGGCACCACCTCGAGTCCCTCCGCTCGCAAGCCGCGGGCAATGATCTCCGTCCGGTCGTGATCGTCGTCGATGAGCAGGACACGCGCCATGGGTCCGCACCTCTGTTGGTAGCGCCGACCTCATTGCAATCGTCGTGCCGCCCCGAGTCCCTCGCTCGGGCGCGGCGTGACCTGCGCTCCGGCGTTCACGTAGTGGGATGGATGAGGAGTCTAGGCATCAGTCCTGCGGATCACGGGCCGCAGCCCACCGAAGACGCGGGCGGCGGGGGCGGATGGCACAGGCGCCGGATCCGCGTCCTGCAAGGTCTGCATGAAGGGTCGCGCCGCAGGTGCCGGGACGACGCGGCCATGCCGCCGGGGGGCGCGGGCCCGTGCGCGTCAGGGCGAAGGATTTGCGCTCGCGGGGACGATCGACGGCAGCGCCTCTTTCAGCATGTCAAAGGAGCGCTTGCGGTAGGCGTGGTACGTCGGGGTTTCCCACTCGGCCCAGGTGTACGAGACCACCCCGTCTGCGGGGATCACCCACGAATTGCCGAGCTTATGGGCGCGCGGCAGCGTGTCGACCACCACGCCCTCCGCCTCGGCCGTCCCTCCGAGCGCCGCCACCATGAGCCCGAAGCCAGGCGTCTTCGTGATGGTCAGCTCATTCTGCTTGTTCTTCGGCCCGGGCACGTGGTCGTCGACCACGAGGCGCTGCGAGGGATCCGTCACGTTGAGCAAGGTCCAGGGAATGCGGACCTCGATCGTTCCGTCCGCCAGCGAATACCAGAAATTGCTCGTCGAGCGCACGGCTTCGGGGCCCGTCCGGAAGCGCCCCGTGTCCTGCCAGAGGATCGGCGCGAGCATCTCTCCCTGGTACCAGAGCGAGTTGTTCGTGATGGTGCGGACCGGGTTGAACAGACCGTCCTCGTTGGGGGCCGTGCGATAGAGCTGCCAGTCCTTCCGGTCCTGGTGCCAGATGCCAAAAAGGTCGTAAGGCTGATCGACGAACAATGCGACGTCCTGCTCCGACTCGATACGGAGGAGGAACTCGATGTTCCGCTCGGTGCGGAGCGAACACTCCGGGTCGAGGCACGCGTCGCCCGCCTCGGGCAGGAAGGTGTCGAGGCCGACGACGTAGTCCACGTGCTCCCAGTCGACCTTTCCATTGCCGTCGGGGTCGAGCGACTCGACCCGGATCAGGAGGTGCAGAAATCCCTCGTCGGAGTCCACCTTGACCTCGCGGAGGGTGCGCAGAGGATCGTGCACGTCGCCCTGCGGCGCGAGGGGCGGTCCCTCTTGCCAGGCGTTCGGCTCGACCAGAAAGTCGTCCCCGCTCCCGTCGAGCACGTGGTGGACCCCGTCCACGCCGGGGCGCACCGCGATGAGGCCGAAGTTTTGCTCCGGGCTCATCGGGTTGTACCAGACCCTGCGCCGATCCGCCGGCAGCTCGACGCGCTCGACCACCCAGGCCCGCTTGAACCACTCGTCGATGAGCTCGAAGAGGAACGCGCCGTTCAGATCGGCGCGGCGGATCGTCCGGAGCGAGCGCTCGACGGCCTGGGCTTGCTCGACCTCGTCGAAATCACCGTGGTGCAGCCCCGATTTCGCGTAATGCGCGGTTCCCTGGCTCGAAGGGTGCCCGATCTCGGCGATGAGCAAGGTGCGGCCGGCGTAGACCTTCCGGAGGTCTTCGAGGTAGCCGAGGTAGGAGTTCGGCCCGACCTCGTCCTCGACCTGGTAGGCTGGTTCATAAAGGACGAACTCGGGATAATACGGATAGGCGTGGTAGGAGAAGAAGAGCCCGGGGCCGAAGCTCGGGGCGACCTCGATCTTCAGCAGGTCGAGCTGCTCCATGTCGTCGACGGACTCCGGGTACTCGTACTCGACCACGTGATCGATGGGATCGAGCGTGGGCCAACTGGAGAACCCGATGGGGTGCTTCACGTCGTACCGCTTGTCCTCGTAGACCGTGAGGTAATCGAGGTGCTCGGTCACGAACGCCTCTATGGGTGTGGCGTGCTCGATGGAGAACCACGTGCCCGAGAAGGAGACCTCGCACGGCTGCCCCTGGCAGTGGTCGTCGTAGTATTTTTGGTGCGTGGTCATGATGGTGAGCGGCTCGACCTCGCGCCCCACGAGCCAGCCGAGGAGCCACGGCGAGACGTCGGCCGTGAACGTGCCGAAGGCGCGGCCGTAGTTCATCGGGTTCTCGGGCGTGCCGTAGGGGATCTCGCGGTTGCCGTGGACGACGTCGACGACCTTCTCGATCTCGTCCCGGAACCAGCTCCGGATCGAGGGATCGAGGTAATCGGGGATGCCCGAGAACGCGGGGTCCTCGTCGGGCTCCCTGAGCCATGCCCCCTGCAAGAGGAAGAGCGGGTGGTCGGGGTGGTCGGTGTTGTACCGGAGGAGCTCCTCGTAAAAGAGCGGGGATTGTACGGTATAGACGCGCAGCGAATTGGCGCCGAGCTCCGCGATGGCTTCGATCCACTCGGCGATCTGCTCGCGCGAGGCCAGAAACTCGCCGGGCGACGTGCCGGGAATCGCGTGGCTGTAATTGACGCCGATCGGCCAGAACGGCTCGAATTCGCCGTCCTTCACGCGGATCTCGAAGCCGTTCTCGCCTGCACGGAACGTGTAGGGCGGCGCGTCCGTCGTGCCGCCGCCGCCGCCGCTGCCTCCCGTCCCGCCGCCACCTCCTATCCCGCCGCTGCCGCCGTTCGCGCTGCCTGACGTGGCGCCGCCCAGCGTCACGCCGTCCGAAGCACCACAGGCCGCCGTCACGAGGCCAAAAAGCGCCACGAGCGGGCCTGAAAGGACGCGAAGGACGGATGGGGGTTGGAAACAATTCGTGCGCCATTCCATGACCACCACCATAGCAATGCAGGCCATGAAATCCCGAGACATCCCGATCCTGGAAACGAAATCATTTCAATGTCCGGCGATGACATATCGCCGCGCGCCGCCTGCGCCTCGGGCGAAACGGCGCGGTGTGCGGGGCGTGCTTCGATTCCCGGCACGGACGAGCTTCAGGGCGTGGTAACGTCCGCCCATGGCACGTGTCACGGTGGAGCGTCTCGGTTCTGTCGTCCGCATCGGCCTCTGCAGGCCGGAGAAGCGCAACGCATTCGATCTCGCCATGCTCGACGAGCTCGCGCAGGCGTACACGGCCTACGAGGAGGACGAGGGCCTCCGCTGTGGCCTCCTCTTCGCGCACGGAGGCCATTTCACGGGCGGCCTCGATCTCGCGGAGGTCGGGCCCGCGATCGCGTCCGGGCGCGCGCTCTACCCGAAGGGGAGCGTGGATCCGCTCGCGATCGGGCCGCGGCGCCTCACGAAGCCGATGGTCGTGGCCGTCGAGGGGTATTGCTTCACGATCGGGATCGAGCTCGCGCTCGCCGCCGACATCCGCGTCGCGGCCGAGGACACGCGTTTCTCGCAGCTCGAAGTGCAGCGCGGCATCTTCCCGTTCGGCGGCGCCACGCTCCGGTTCCCGGCGCTCGCGGGCCACGGCAATGCGATGCGCTGGCTGCTCACGGGCGACGTGTTCGACGCGAAGGAGGCGTATCGGATCGGGCTCGTGCAGGAGGTCGTCCCCGCGGCCGATCTCTTCGATCGGGCCACGTGGATCTGCGAGCGGGTCGCGGCGCAGGCGCCGATCGCGGTTCGCGCCACACTCGCGTCCGCGCGCGCGGCGATGACCGAGGGCGTCGAGGTGGAAGCCGCGCGCCTCGAAGACCGCGCCCGCGCCCTCATGGGCACGGAGGACGCGGCCGAGGGCATGCGCTCGTTCGTCGAGAGGCGCGCCGGCCGCTTCCAGGGGCGCTAGAACATCGATCGGTTGGACGACCGCGCCGAACGGTTCGGCGCTCTCGAACGACGACAACGGCTCGTCGTTCCTTTCTCCTTGCGAACGCAGCCTTCTCCCTACGTACACGGAACGGAAGACGTTTCGGAACGTTCCCCCGAGGTGCGTCCTGGTGAAACGGCTTGTCAAGACCAACCGGCTGGGTGCGAGGCGATGCCTATGAAGGGCGTTCGGCGCATGTGGGCAGGAGGGCTTCGAAACCACGCCCCTGGGAGGGTTCGTCCGAGGAGCCGGACGGCTCTCCCCCCCTCGCGGCGCGCGCATAGGTTTGTCTCGACCGTTGGTTTGTCCCGTGGTATGTCCTGGCCATGCCTCGACGAACCGAGCCTGAACCCCACTGCGCGAAGGTAGGCGCACGCCTGCGTGAACTTCGCATCGAACGCGGCCTGTCCCTCTCCGCCCTCGCGGACGCCACCGGCCTATCGAAGGGCCACCTCTCGAGCTTCGAGCGTGGCCTCGTCGCGCTCAACGCCATCTCCCTCGTGACGCTCGCGCGCGGCCTCGGCATGTCGCCGCTCTACCTGCTCACCTTCCCGCACGAGGACGAACGCGCCCACGTCGCCGAGCTGCTGCGCAAGCTGCCCGATCGTGACGTGACCAAGTTACGCCAGGAGCTGACAAAGGAGGCAGGTCGGAAGTAAGACGGATGCGCGTGGACCGGGGGGGGATGGTTTGCCTACGATGAGAACGCTTCGGCGTGCTCTGCCGCCCACTGCGCGAACGTCCGCGCCGGCCGTCCCGTCACCTGCTCGACGGTGGGCGTGACGGTAAAGCCGACTTCCGGGGTGTTTCCGTAGACGAACAGGAGGAACTCGATCGCTTCGGACGAGAGCCCCATCCCCTGCCACCGGTCGCGCGCTTCCTGCTCCGTCAGCTCCACGAGCTTGATCTCGCGCTTGGCGGCGGCGGCCAGGATTTCGATCTTCTGACGCAGGCTGAGCACGTCCGGCCCTGTGAGGGTGTACGTCTTGCCGGCGTGGCCCTCCTGCGTCAACGCGGCGACCGCGACGGCGGCGATATCGGCCTCGTGGACCACCGCGCTCAGCCGATCGGGGAACGGCTCGCGCACCAGCCCTTCGCTGCGAATCGACGCCGCCCATTCGAGGTGGTTCGCCATGAACTCCACGGGCTGTAGAAACGTCCAATGGATTCTCCCGGCGGCGACCGCTTCGTCGAGCGGCGCAGGCGCGCCGCCGAGCAGCACCGTGATCCGTTGCACCCCGGCCTGTTCGGCGAGCGCGACGATCCGTGCCCCGGTTTGCAGCGGCGCTTGATCGTCGCCGCCGAAGTTGATCAAGTGCAGGGCCTCGATCCCTTCGAACGCGCTGGCGAAGGTCTCCGGCGTGGTCAGGTCGCCGGCCACGGCGTCGACGCCCTCCGGGAAACGGGCCCGGGCCGGATTGCGCGACAGCGCGCGCACGTGGTGCCCCCGCTCGACGAGCTGCTTGACGATCTCGCGGCCGACGGTGCCGGTCGCGCCTGTGACGAGGATGTTCATCGGTGTCTCGCGTTGGTGAATGGTCATCGTGGCGCCTTGGAAGTGGGCGCCCGACGAACCTGCACCACCCCTCCTGACAAGAGGTGGCAGCAGCGAACCACGCGCGGCATCGGGCCCCGGGATGCTTGCTAGCTCTGCTCGCGCTCCCAGGCCTCGATCCACGCTTGCACCAGCGTTCGACGTGGCTCGCCGTAAGGCTTCTCCGTGAGCGCGAGGCTCACGATCCGATCGGTGCGAAAGTGCCGGAACGACGCGCGCAAGCAGCACCATGCCGCGACGATCTGCTTCCCCTCGTAGTACGCGATCTGCACCGGCCAGATCTCGCGCTCGGTGGTGCGCTCGGACGCGTCCTCGTAGCGCAACGCGAGCGCCCGCTCCTTCCGCATCGCCTGCCGTACGAGGCTGAGGACGGGCACCGGCGCGGCGCCGGCCCCGTGGAGCACGACCGGCCAGAGGCCCACGTCGGCCATGTGATCACGCAGCTCGCGGGGCGACACGGTCGCGATCTTGGCGAGCGCGTTCTTCGCGGCGCCGGCGAGCCCCTCGTCGACCTGCGCGCCGACCCAGCGCGCGCCGAGGACGAGCGCTTCGAGCTCCTCCAGCGAGAACATCAGCGGAGGCAAGAAGAATCCGGGCCGGAGCACATAGCCGACGCCCGCCTCCCCCTCGATCGGCGCGCCGAGCCCGATCAGCGTCTGCACATCTCGATACATCGTGCGCACCGAGACCCCCTGCTCGGCCGCGAGTTCGGCCGCGGTGACCGGGCGTCGATGGCGTCGGAGCGCATCCATGACCGCGAAGAGGCGTTCGGTCCTGTCCATCGCCCACGACCATTGCAGGGCGAGTGGCCTTCGTCGAGCCCGCGCTGTCGTGGCCCGACGCAACGCCCCCGGTGGCCATAAAGAATCCGCCGACGCTCGTCGTGGGGGGCCCTCGCGTTGACCCCGGGAGCAACGCTCCTGTATAGGGACTTCGCCCCTTGCTGCAGGAGGCGCTGGCGTGCGGGGGAGAAAGGGTCGTGGAGAGATGAGCGACAAAAAAGCACGAACAGGCAAGTCGGGCGTGAAGCAATATTTCAGCTTCGGAGAGAGACCTTTCCTCAAGGGGGCCGGGACCCGGTCGCCGGAGGCTTGGTTCCTGGGCACCAAAGCCGAAAACGCCGATGAGCTCGAGAAGCTCCTCGTGGAGGCCATCCGGGACCATTCCTTCTGGAGGCGGAACTTCCACCCCCAGGATCCCACGCACATCACCGAGCAGGCCAAGCGGCACCCGTCCTACCTCCACGCGATGGACACGCTGAAGGACAACCTGCGCTCGCTCATGTCGTTCCTCAAGAAATCGGTGCCCTTCTTCAGCGGCCGATATCAGGGACACATGCTTTGGGACACGTCGCTCCCCAGCATCCTGGGGTACTTCGCGGCGATGCTTTACAACCCCAACAACGTCGCGTTCGAAGGGTCGACCGCGACGACCCTGCTCGAGATGATCGTCGGGGACGATCTGTGCCGAATGCTCGGCTACACCGTCCCGGAGGACGGCGACGCCACGAAAGGGCTCGTGAGGCCCTGGGGACACATCACCTGCGGCGGGACCGTGGCCAACATCGAGGCCCTCTGGTCGGCGAGGAATCTGAAGTTTTACCCGCTCTCGCTCCGGGATGCCTTGAAGGCCGAGTCCTCCCTCGCCGCCGCGCGCGACATCGAGGTCAGCACGTGCGACGGCCGGCGCGCGCGCCTCGCCTCGCTCGATGCGTGGTCGCTCTTGAACCTCAAGGTGGACGACATCCTCGCGCTGCCCGAGCGCCTCACGGAGGAGTTTGGCATTTCGAGCGATACGATCACGAAGGCCATGTCGTGTTACTCGCTCCAGCACCTGGGGATGCACGAGCTCTACCGCCGCTGCGGGGCGGACCTGCCTGCTTCACCGGTGATCCTCGTCCCCGCCACCAAGCATTACTCGTTCCCCAAGGCCGCGGCGGTGCTCGGCCTGGGCTCGGCCAACGTGCTCGATGTCCCCGTCGATTGCGACGCGCGCATGAGCCTGGCCGCGCTGGAGAAGATGCTGCGGGATTGCCTCGAACAGCGGCGGCCCGTCGTCACGGTGGTGGCCGTCATCGGCAGCACCGAGGAGAGCGCCGTGGATCCGCTCAAGGGGGTTCTCGAGCTGCGCCACAAGCTCCAGAAAGAGGGCCTGTCGTTCACGGTCCACGCGGACGCGGCATGGGGTGGATATTTCGCGTCCATCCTGCGCCCCGACGAGGGGCCACGCCCCCGAGACGAGCGCACCGGACCGGTGGCCGAAATCGGGATGAGCGGGTACGTGACCTCGCAGTTCTCGGCCCTCGGCCGGGCAGACTCCATTACCGTAGACCCGCACAAATCGGGCTACATCCCTTACCCGGCCGGGGCGCTCTGTTATCGCAATTCGGCCATGCGCGACATGGTGACGTTCAAGGCGCCCTACATCCTCCACGGCGATGCCGAGCCGACCGTGGGGATTTACGGGCTCGAGGGCTCCAAGCCGGGCGCGGCGGTGGCGGCGGTCTACCTGAGCCACAAGGTCATTCGACCGACCCGGAGCGGATACGGGCAGATCCATCGGAAGAGCCTGTTCAATTGCAAGCGCTTCTACGCGCGGCTGCTCAGCATGGCGGTCCCGGAGGATCGCTTCATCGTGGTCCCGGTCCCGCGGCTGCCCGCGGAGATCTCGGGCGCCGACGTGGAGACCGAGCGGCGCTTCATTCGCGAGCGCATCGATCGGCGCAGCGTCGAGGATCTCCTGTCCGACCCGGAGGCGATGGCGCTCCTGCCCGAGATCGGGCCCGATCAGAACATCCTGACCTACGCCGTGAACTTCAAGCACCCGGACGGGTCGCTGAATACGAACCTCGATCTCGCCAATCGGTTGAACAAGGCCATCTACGATCTCCTGAGCATCAATCCCGGCGACGATATCTACGGGTATCGAATGATCGTGAGCACGACGGACTTCAGCGAGGAGCACTACGGGAGCGTCTTCATCGAAGATTACAAGCGACGCCTCGGGGTCGCGTCGTCCCCCGGCACCACGGTGACGGTGCTCAGGTCCACGACGATGGAGCCGTGGATCCTGGAGACGCCCGAGGGGTCGATGCTCGACGTGCTGGAGAAGGAGTTCCGTGATGCGATCTTCAAATCGCTGATGCGCGACTCGATGTTCCAGATCTTCGAGGAGATCGACGCCAACCGGGACGGCGTCCTCGACGTGGGCGAGGTGATGGCCAAATTCCGGGAGAAGGGCTATCGGGACACCGAGATCGACGAGTTCTTGCACATGTGCGACATCGACAGGAGTGGAACCGTGACGATGGACGAGTTCCTCGGCGCATTCTCTCAGTTCGTGGCCAAGGGGGCGCTCACCGCCAGCCGGTAAATCGGCTGCCCATGCCTGGCGCCGCGGCCCCTGCCGGCGGCGCAGGTCCCACCCCGCAGGCGGCTGTCGAGCCCATTCCTCTCCGTCCTCGCCACGTCGATGAAATCTTGCAATACAGATCGGAGGACGCTATACGCTGCCTCCCCGCGCTGGACGTCTTCCTGCGCGGTCTACATCGACATCTTTCGCCCCGTCCGCGACGCGGGCGATTTTGATCTTGGAGAATTGCACCATGCAACGTAGCATTGTTTTGTCCGCGCTCTGTGCGCTGTTCATCGGCACGACCGGCTGTGACGGCAGCGGCGAGGGCACGGGCGGCAACGGCGGAAGCGGCAACGGCGGAAGCGGCGCGGAAGGCGGCGCCGGTGGAAACGGCGGCGAGGGCGGCGTCGGCGGCAGCGGCGGCGAGGGCGGCGTCGGCGGTGGAATGGGCGGCAGCGGCGGAATGGGCGGCTCCCCCGAGGAGAACGCCGCCGACCAGCTCGAGGCCGTGCGCAACGATCACGCGGCCCTCGTTGCATTCGTGCGAAACATCCCGAAGGGCGCCGATCTGCATAGCCACACCTCGGGCGCCGTGACCCCCGAGAGCATGATCGAGTGGGGCGCCGCCGACGGCGCCTGCTTCAACGCGGCCACGGGCTTCGCCTCCGCCGGTCCCTGCATGGGGGCCACCGTGCCCATCTCGAACGCGCTCAATGACCAGGCCCTCTACGACAGCATCTTGATGGCCTGGTCCATGGAAGGCTTCATGGGCACCCTGCTCCAAGGCCACCAGCACTTCTTCGACGCGTTCGGCAAATTCGGCGCCGTCCTCAACGAGTCCCGCGGCGACGACATGCTCGCGCAGGTCCGCTCGACCGCAGGCCACAACAACCAGGTGTACATCGAGCTGATGCAGGGCTTCGGCTCGGGCACCGTCGGCAACATCGCCGAGACCAAGGTCATGCCCGGCGACGGCTGGGACGAGCCCTACCTCCTGCAAAAGCGCACCCAAATCATCGCGGACCCCGGCTTCCAGACCGCCATCAACAATGCAAAGGCGAGCATCGCGAACTCGCTCTCCGGCTCCGACACGCTGCTCAACTGCGGCACCCCCATGGCCGATCCCGGCTGCAACGTCGAGGTGCGTTTCATGGTCGCCGGCACCCGCACGCGAACGCGCGCCTACGTCTTCGGCCAGTGGGTCTTCGCCTTCGAGCTCGCGCAGGTCGTCCCCGAGCTCGTCGGCGTGAACCTCGTCTCGCCGGAGGAAGATGCAAACTCCCTCCTCTATTACAACGACGAGATGCTCGCCGTGAACGTCCTCCGCACCTTCAACGACCAGGATCCGAGCCGGAAGAAGGTCCACATCGGCCTGCACGCCGGCGAGCTCATCCCCGAGGTCCTGCCCATGACGCAAGCAGGCCAGGCAGAGCTGACCTATCACATCCGCAGTGCCGTGGACATCGCAGGCGCAGAGCGCATCGGCCACGGCGTCGACGTGCTCGGCGAGACGTCCGACGAGGGCCCCGACCAGCTCCTCACGACCATGGCCCAGAAGGGCGTGATGGTGGAGATCTGTTTGACATCCAATGACACGCTGCTCGGCGTCGCAGGCGACAAGCACCCGCTCGGCGCCTACATGGCGAAGAACGTGCCCGTCGCGCCGTCCACCGACGACCAGGGCATCCTTCGAATCGAGATCACGGACGAGTACGTGCGCGCCGTGGAGGAGCACGGCCTCGACTACCTCGCGCTCAAGAAGCTCGCCCGGACGAGCCTCGAGCACGCCTTCGTCGAGGGCAAGAGCCTCTGGAAGACGCGCGACGACTTCACCACGCGCGTCGACGAATGCGCAGCCGACGTCCCGGGGGCAACGCTCTCCGCCGCATGCGACGCGTTCCTCGCGGCGAACGACAAGGCGCGCATCCAGTGGCAACACGAGAGCGACTCGGCCGCGTTCGAGCAGTCCCTCGTGAAGCCGTGACCCCCAAACGCGCCGAGCCGTTCTCCCGCAAAACGACGACCCCTCAGTCGTAACGAGCGAGGATGAAGTAACGCGCGTTCTCGTCGCCGAGCTCCTTCACGCGCTCGGCATGCGCCGCCTCGCCAAGATCAACCTCCTCGCTCTCCGGGCTCTCGTACTGCACGTACGTGACCTTCAGGCCCCACACGCCCTCCTCGTGGGCCATCTGCTCCATGTCCACGCCGCGCATGTACTTGCCGGGCCCCGCGCCGTCCTCGGTCCCGAGCACACCAAACGCGAGCGTCGCAGCCGCAAGAGGTCCTACGCACGTGAAGTGCATGGACACGGCCGCCTCGTCCCACGCCTCGCGCGCGTCCCCTTCGAGCTTCTCGCCGATCGCCGCCCACACCTCCGCCGGCACCGCCTTCGCCCTTTCGAGCGCGTGCAGCGCCACATCGCGCGAGATCGTATCCGGCCCATACGTGCCGCCACGCCCGCCCTCGAAGCCGATGTGCACGTCCGTATAGGCCGTGTCATCCGGCGCAGGCCCCGTATCCGTCAAGTCGCCCGAAGCCACGATCGTGACCGCATGCCCCGTCTTCTCAGCGACCGCCTGGACATGCTGCGCGAACTCGCCGATCTGCTTGCGCGTCATACGGCTCGAAGAGAAGCGCTTGCCCGCAACGAGCACGCCCTCCGTGTCCTCGTCGAACGACACCTCATGCGGGCTCTCGCCCTCGTCCTCGTCGCCCTCGTCGCCTTCGCCTTCGTCCTCGTCCTCGAACTCGTCCGTATCTTCGTCGCTCATTCGAATCCTCCGGGCGGCGCACGGTAGAGGAGTTCGTCAGGATTCGCACGGGGAAATCGGAGGCGGCGTTCTCTCCGCCCAGGTCTTCAGCCCCGAGACCCGCAGGGCTTCTCGGGCTCGGCCCTTCCTGGTACAAGGTCGGCCATGTCCACTTCCTACGAGCTGCTCTATTTCCCCCTCCGTGGCCGCGCCGAGCCCATCCGGCTCATGTTCGCCACGGCAAACGTCGACTTCACCAACACCCCCATCACAAACTGGCCCGAGCTCAAGCCAAAGACGCCCCTCGGCCAGCTCCCCGTGCTCGTCGAGCGCAGCGATTCCGGCGAGCGCCAGATCGCGCAGAGCATGGCCATCGTGCGTCACCTCGCGCGCGTCTTCGACCTCGCCGGCAAGGACGAAGCCGAGAAGACGAACGCAGACGTCGCAGCCGAGACCATCAACGACTGGCGAAGCAAGTTCGCCCCCGTGCAATTCGCCGCATTCATGCACACCGATCAAGCCGTGATCGACAAGTACTGGGCCGACCTGCCCGCGACGCTGCGCACCGCAGAAGGTCTGCTCGGAAGCTGTACCTGGTTCGGCGGCGGAGAGTCGCCGACCTACGCCGACGTGCTCGCCTTCGACACCCTCGACAACCACCTCAGCACAAAGCCCGAGAGCCTCGCCGACTTCCCCAAGCTCCGCGCCCTCCACGACCGTCTCCGCGCGCTCCCGAGCGTCGCCGGTTATCTCGAAAAGCGCGCCTGAGCTGGGGCGTCGCCCCAGGCCCCAGGAGGGGGCTGTCCGCCCCCTCCACCCCGGACCAGCGAGGCGCTGGACCCAGGATCGATGAACTGCGCAATGCGCAGTTCATCGAACGGGCCGAGGCAAGGTCCGTGGCGAGTCTGCCAAGCAAGGTCGCAGCGTAGACAAGTCCCGGTGGGAGAGGACGAGATCTGCCAGGGGCTTGGTAGCAATCAGCGCGCCCGAGCCGTCGCCCCCCGCAGAGGCTCGACAAACGACGTCAGCCCTCGTCCTTGTTTGTTCCGCGCCGTGACGAGTCACCGCTCCACCGCCCAGCATCAAGCACGGAACGGAACAAGGCGCGTCAGCGCGAAAGGGAACGTGTCTCGGCGCCGGACACGGTGCGACGCGTGGACCCCGAGGAAGGTCGAGCCCAAAGACAAGGCCCGGAGCCGGCCGACGGTCCTTGTCGAGCCGCGAAACACGCGCGGTAGGACCTCGCCGGAGCTTGTCACAGGGGACGACCCGAAAGCGCCCAGGCCAACGGCAGGAAGCGCGCCGCGTCCCTCGGGCCGTCGTCCGGCGGAGGCGTTTGTCGCGCCGCCAAACAAGCACCGTCGACGGCAGAGGGCACGTGTTCAGCCAGATTCCAGGCCTCTTCCGCCGTCTCCACCGCGTGGCGGAGCGTGGATCTCCTCGCGGAGCGTCGCGACGCACCCGATCCGTTTATGGTTTCCGCGAGGTCACGATGCGCCAGTCATCGAATCGCACGCCGATCTCCGGACCGAGGCCAAAGATGACGTCGGTCAGGCTGGCCAAGCCCTGGACGCCGACATAAAGCGGCCCATAAACCTTCGCGCCCACCGCAGCCTGAACCCCGAGCCGCATGTTGTCCCCGAACATGAACTGCGGACCGAAGCGCGCATAAAGGAGGGAACCATCGATGCGGACGGCCGGCGTCACCGCGAGGCGGAACCCCGGAAACCCCCACGCATCCTTGATCGGAATCATCCCCGAAACCGCGAGCTCGAAGGCAAGGGACCTCCACACCCGGATCGCAGGCGCGATGTCGATCGGAACCCAGCCGCCATTGTCCAACGAGTGAACCTCGCCATACCCGAGCGTGACCATGCTGTATCCGACGACAGGCGTGACGCCGACGCCGATCCGGAAAGGAAAGGAGATGCCGGGGGGCGGACGAAGCTCGGGGGCCGGTGTCGCAGCACGCGCCGGCGCGGGAGGCGTCTCCGGCGCAGGGGCGGCCTCCTCTGCCGCCAAGCGCCCAGCGCCGAGCAGGACGACCGTGGACGCCGCCACCCACGCGGGAAGTGTCTTTCGAATGCGCATGGGTCAGAGCCTCGTCGACAGCCAGTCGATGGCGCGGTTGCTCTCCTCGATCGCGTCGATACCGTGGCCGACGCCTTCCAGGAACGTGATCGAGACGTCCTGGCCCGCCCCTTCCGCAGCAGCGCGGAACCCGCGCTGCGTCTGCGGCGGGACAATCGTGTCGGCGGTCCCTTGCAGGATGAGCGACGGGATCTTCGGCCCCGTCCGCAGGTAACTCGCCGGGTTTGCATCCGCGAACCGCGCCGCGTCGTCCGCCGTGCTGGCGCCGTCCGGAAGATCGAGCCAGCGGGTCATGTACGCCCTGACCCACCACTCCTCCGACGTGTCGTACACGGCAGCGAGGTCGTTCGCGCCGTAAAACGACACGACCGCCCCCACCGCGACGCTCTCTTCGTGGGGACACCACGTGGGCTCGAACCTCGGCTCGTCCTGCGCATACCCCGCCATCATCGCGAGGTGCCCGCCGGCCGACCCGCCCGCCGTGGCGACGCGGTCCGTGTCGATCTTGAAGGTCGAGGCATTGGCCGAAAGCCATCGAAGCGCGCAACGCACATCTTCTATCTGCGCGGGCCAGGGGGAAAGCGCGCCGCCCTCGTCCTTGGATTCGTTCGCGAGCCGGTAATTGATCGAGACGCCCACGAAACCCCGGCTGGCTGCATTCTCGATGGCGCCGCGGTAGGTGCTCAGATCCCCGAACATCCAGCCGCCGCCGTGAATGAAGACGAGGGTGGGGAACGGGCCCGGCCCTTCCGGGACGCGGATGTCGAGCGTCAGCGGATGCTTGCCCTGAGGCGTCGGGGCTTCGGCGTACGTGATCTCCCCCTCCACAGGGGCCTGTGCGCAATGTATCAACCCCATCGCCATCAGGCCTACGGCTCCCTGCATTGCGCGTGTCATGCCGACGCTCCTTACCTCCATCACGCCCCGATGCACTCCACGGTTTTCAGACGAGCACATCCTCGACGGCTCGCGTTTGGAGAGGACGACCTCCCCGCCCCGCGACCTCGGGGCCTCCCCGTCGACGTACGGCCCGAAGTTCACACGTACATTCAACGACTTACGCCTCGTCCCAACATCCCCGTTGACATCCCGCCCGACACGACCATAGGGTGCGCCCGTGCTGGTGGTTGGGCCTCGGCCCGGCCTTAAAAAGGGAACCCGGTGAAACTCCGGGACTGCCCCGCAGCGGTCATCGAGAACGAAATTCGCCTCATGCACTGGGACCTTCGGGGCCTGGGAAGCGGCGAAAAGTAGGAACCCGGCAATCGCCGAAGCGCTCGTGAGTCCGAAGACCTGCCTGCACCCGACACCGAGGAGACATTCGGCGTCGGTTTCGACCTGGGAGCCTCGTGGGAGGGCAAGAAGGTCCGAGCCGCGCCCCTTCGTACAGCGCGTCCCGGTCTCGACCTGTCCCCTCGTGCTGGTGTTCCAGTCGCCCGCGGGGGCGAAGGTCGGTCCGAAGGCTCCCCACGTTTCCAGCGCGGGTGCACGTCGGCCGGCTTCCTCTCTCGCGGGTTTCCACCCGAGCGGTCTGGTCCTGCTCGGAATCCGGAGGCCGGAGAGGAGGCAGCCTGATGCATAACGATACGAGCCCGAGCAGCAACGGCGCGGCGCCGTCGCGGACGACCCCACGGACGACGAGCTCGACGGCTGGCGACGTATATACACAAACGACCATGCGCGTGACGAAGCGCAATGGATCGAGCGAGCCTGTCGACGTCAACAAGATCGTACGCGCCGTGGGCCGATGCTGCGTGGGGCTCTCGGACGTCGATGCCCTGCGCATCGCGACCAAGACCATCAGCGGCCTTTACGACGGCGCGACGACCCGCGAGCTCGATCAGCTCTCGATCCAGACGGCGGCCGGGCTCATCGTCGAGGAGCCACAATACGCGCGGCTCGCGGCCCGCCTCCTCTCGACGTACATCGAGAAGGAAGTCCGCAACCAGGAGATCCACGCGTTCTCGCAGTCGATCGCCGCGGGGCATCGCCTCGGCCTCGTCAACGATCGCCTGCAATCATTCGTCGCGGCGAACGCACGCAAGCTGAACGACGCGCTCGTCCCGGAGCGTGATCGCGAGTTCGAGTATTTCGGCCTCCGGACGGTCTACGACCGCTACCTGCTCAAGCACCCCGCCTCGCGCCTCGTCCTCGAAACGCCGCAGCAGTTCTTCCTGCGCATCGCCTGCGCCCTGTCGGAGACGGTCCAGGACGCGCTCGGGCTCTACCACCTGTTCTCGTCGCTCGAATACCTGCCGAGCTCGCCGACGCTCTTCAATGCAGGGACGCGCCACGAGCAGCTCTCGAGCTGCTTCCTCCTCGACTCCCCCGAGGATCACCTCGAGACCATCTACCGGAGTTACACCGACGTCGCGATGCTCTCGAAGTTCTCGGGCGGCATCGGCCTCGCGTACCACCGTGTCCGCTCGCGTGGCTCGCTCATCGAGAGCACGAATGGATACTCCAATGGCATCGTGCCCTGGCTCAAGACGCTCGACGCCTCCGTCGCCGCCGTCAACCAGGGCGGCAAGCGCAAGGGCGCGTGCTGCGTGTATCTCGAGCCGTGGCACGCGGACATCGAGGCGTTCCTCGAATTGCGCGACAACACCGGCGACGAGGCGAGCCGCACGCACAACTTGAACCTCGCCAACTGGGTCCCGGATCTCTTCATGAAGCGCGTCGAGGCCGACGCGAACTGGAGCCTCTTCGACCCGAAGACCGTGCCGGACCTCCCCGATCTCTATGGCGAGGCCTTCGAGCGCCGCTACGAGGAGGCGGAACGAGCGGGCCTTTCGCTGAGCACCATCAAAGCACGTCACCTCTATGCGCGGATGATGCGCACGCTCGCGCAGACCGGGAACGGCTGGATCACGTTCAAGGACAAGTCGAACCGCGCCTGCAACCAGACGGCCCTCCCGGGCCGCGTCGTGCACCTCTCGAACCTCTGCACGGAGATCATCGAGGTGACGTCGAGCGACGAGGCGGCGGTCTGCAACCTCGGCTCGATCAACCTCGCGCGGCACACGCTCCAGGCCGAGGGCCGCGTCGTCGGGGTCGACTTCGAGAAGCTCGGCCGCACCGTGCGGACCGCGGTCCGGCAGCTCGACCGCGTCATCGACCTGAATTACTACCCCATCACCATCACGCGGGGGTCGAACCTGCGGTGGCGACCGATCGGGCTTGGTCTCATGGGGCTCCAGGACGTCTTCTTCCAGATGCGCCTCGCATTCGACGCGCCCGAGGCCCGCGCGCTCTCGAAGCAGATCTCGGAGGAAATCTATTTCCACGCGCTCACGGCGTCCGTCGAGCTCGCCGAGGAGAAAGGGCGCCACCCGGCATTCGAAGAGACGCGCGCCGCGCGGGGCGAGCTTCAATTCGACGCGTGGGGCGTGACGCCGGACGACCTTGGGCGCTGGGAGCTGCTCCGCGCCCGGATCGTCGCGCACGGCATGCGCAACTCGCTGCTTTGCGCCATTGCGCCGACCGCGACGATCGCCTCCATCGCCGGCTGCTACGAGTGCATCGAGCCGCAGGTGAGCAACCTCTTCAAACGGGAAACCCTCTCCGGCGACTTCCTCCAGGTCAACCGTTACCTCGCCCGCGAGCTCAAGGCGCTCGGGTTGTGGACGGAGGCGACCCGCTCGCGCCTCAAGCTCGCGGAGGGCTCCGTGCAGCGGCTCGACGAGCTGCCCGAGGAGCTGCGCGCCGTCTACCGCACGGCGTGGGAGATCCCGATGCGCTCGCTCATCGACATGGCCGCCGATCGGGGGGCCTTCCTCGACCAGAGCCAATCCCTCAACCTCTTCATCGAGAGCCCCAACATCGGCCAGCTCTCGTCGATGTACTTCTATGCCTGGAAAAAAGGCCTGAAGACGACCTATTACCTGCGCTCGCGCCCCGCGACGCGTATCGCGAAGGCCACGGTCGAGGAGCCCAAAGCGACGACGGACGACGCCGCCGTGGCGTGCTCCCTCGAAAACCCCGAGAGCTGCGAGGCCTGCCAATGAGCGCCGCTGCCCGTCCCGCCCGCCTGCTCGACCCGGGCCTTTGCCTGACGCTCCGGCCGATGACGTACCCGAAATTCTTCGAGATGTACCGCGCGGCCATCAAGAACACGTGGACCGTCGAGGAGGTCGATTTCTCGACCGACGTCGGTGATCTCAAGAAGAAGATGAACGACGCCGAGCGGCACCTCGTGCAGCGCCTCGTCGCCTTCTTCGCGACCGGCGATTCCATCGTCGCGAACAACGTCGTCCTGAACCTGTACAAGCACCTCAACGCGCCCGAGGCGCGGATGTACCTCTCGCGGCAGCTCTACGAGGAAGCGCTCCACGTGCAGTTCTATCTGACGCTCCTCGACACGTACGTCCCCGACCCGGAGGACCGCCACCGCGCGTTCGCCGCGGTCGAGAACATCCCGTCCATCCGGAAGAAGGCCGCGTTCTGCATGAAATGGCTCGACGCCACGCGCGGGCTCGAACGGCTCGACGCGCGCGCCGAGCGACGCGCCTTCCTCCTGAACCTCATCTGCTTCGCGGCTTGCATCGAGGGCCTCTTCTTCTTCGGCGCATTCGCGTACGTGTATTTCCTTCGCTCCCGCGGCCTGCTCCACGGGCTCGCAGCGGGGACCAACTGGGTCTTCCGCGACGAGAGCGCGCACATGGCCTTCGCCTTCGAGGTGGTGAAGACGGTGCGGCGCGAGGAGCCGGAGCTCTTCGACGACGCGCTCTCCAGCGCGGTGGTCGCGATGATCGAGGAGGCGATCGATTGCGAGATGCAGTTCGCCGAGGATCTGCTCGGGGACGGCATCGCCGGGATGTCGACGCGCGACGTGCGCCGTTACCTCGAATTCTGCGCGGATCAGCGCCTCGCGACGCTGGATCTCCCGAGGCGCTACAAGACAAAAAACCCGTTTTCGTTCATGGACCTCCAGGACGTGCAAGAGGTCACGAACTTCTTCGAACGGCGCGCCTCGGCCTACCAGGTCGGCGTGTCGGGCGAGGTCGTGCTCGACGCCGCGTTCTGACGCGCCTGCCCGCCCGCAGGCGTGGTAGCCTCACGCCTGCTGCGATGTTCACCGAGAATCCCTTTCAGCGCCCCGAGACGGCGGCGATCGCCGGGGCCCTCGGCGGCGCGGCGGCGTTCGTCGTGGGAATGGGCGCCTGGGCCCTCGGGACCACGTTCTCGGCGCGGCGCGAGGCGCGGGCGGCGCGGCGCGCGCTCGGCAAGGCGCAGGCCACGCTCGCGGGGCTCGATCCGGGGACGAACGTCACGCTCGAAGGCGTGCTGGAAGTCGTCGGCGAGCCGGGGGCCCGGTTCGAGGACGGCGCGCCCGCCGCGGCGGCCACGGCCGCGGGGCCGTATTGCGCGGCGAATGCACGGGCGCCCCGGCTGCGGCTCGTGCTGCGGGACGGGACGGTGGATCTGCGCGGGAAGACGCGGGTCGTGGCGGGATCACGCGAGGCGCGGGACGGCGCGATCGACGTGCTCTCCGAGGAAACGGCGACGCGGATTCGCGCGGCTTGCGGGGACACGGATCCCCTTCCCGCAGGGCCGCTCCGCATGCGATCGGTCGCGCACGGAGATCGGGTCCTCGTCGCGGGGAGAATCGTGCAGGCGGAGGAGACCCCCGGCGCCGCGGGGTATCGCGAGCGCGGCGCGCCGTGGACGCTGGAGGCGCCGTCGTCTGCGGATCGAGCGTCCGAGGTCCTACGAATCGCGTTCGCAGGGGTGCCCGTGGTGTCGGGCGTGATGCGGACGGCGTTCTCGCGGTGGCGACTGCGAAAGATCGCGCCGTATGCCTTGCAGGCGGCGGCGTTTGGAGCAGCGCTCGGCGTCGGGAAGGCCACGTACGACGTGCACGTGCTCGCGGCGCGGGCCGAGGCGCAGGCCGCGGCCGAGGCTGTGGCGCGGAAAAAGGCCGCGGCGCAGCGCGGGCCTCCCGCGTACTGCAAGGAGTTCGCGGATCAGTACACGATCGCGATGGATCGCGCCTCCACCTGCACGCACGACAACGACTGCCGCGTCACGTTGCGCGGCGAGCAATGGTACGACCTCGACGGCTGCTTCCGGTTCGAGAATCGCCATGCCTCGACCGAGGCGGCGGATCGCATCGCGCGCGAGTGGCTCGAAGCAAAGTGCGTATCGAGCTACGAGGTGTGCAGCGTGCAGCCCTCCTCGATGTGCCGGAAGGGCCACTGCGTCGAGCGCCCGCCGAGCGGCGTGCCCGAGACGTGGGTCCGGAAAACCTTCGCGCGGCAGTTCACGTTCTTCGCGCCGCCCGACGTCGACACCACGCTCCAAAACGGCTTCCAGTGTGGCCCGGGCGCGCTCCTCAACCTGCATCGGTTCGATTTCGACGTGACCTTCCTCCTCGATGGATATGGCGTCGCGCTCGACGGGCCTACGACGTCCGTTCGAATCGGGCGCTACGGCGCGGTCGCGAAGTGGATGGAGGGGCTCGATCTCGCGATGGCCGGCCCGGACTACGTGCGAGGCTTCCTCGTGGTCTTCGACGAGAAGGAGGCCACCTGCCCTCCGTTTTGCCTCCCGGGCTTCGGGGGCTTCGGCAGCGACACAGGCAACGTCGGGTATCTGCACGTCAAGGCGCGCTGCAAGACCGATGCGGTGTGCGAGGAGGCCTTCAAGATCCTCGAGACGCTCGGGCCCCTCTGATCGGCTCTTGCCGCCCCGCGCCAGTTGAGGCAAAGCGGCGACGTGGAAGAGTTCGGAATTTCAACCGGAAAAGTCCTCCTCACGGGCGCGAGTGGTTTCATCGGCGGGCGCCTGCAAGGCGCGCTCGCCTCGCGCGGCGTGGACGTCGTCTCCTTGCGGCGGCGCGGCTCGCCGCCCGCGAAGCAGGGGCGCTCGGTCGAGGTCGAGTACGACGATCGCGCGGGCCTCGAGCGCTTGATCGGCGAGGAGAAGCCGGACTACGTGCTGCACGTCGCGGGCGCGACGAAGGGCGTCGCGTACGCCGATTTCCAGCGCGCGAACGTGATGCCCACGGAGAACCTGCTCGAAGCGCTGCGCAAGAAGCACCCCGAGGTGCGCCGCTTCGTCCTCGTCAGCTCGCTCGCGAGTTACGGCCCTTCGAGCGCCACGCGCCCGCACGTCGAGGCGGACGCGGCGCGCCCCATCGAGTTCTACGGGCAAAGCAAGCTCGAAGCCGAGCGCGTGGTCGAGCGCGCCGGCGACGTGATCCCCTGGACGGTCCTGCGGCCGGGCGGCGTGTACGGCCCCGGCGACGTCGACTACTTCAACCTTTTCCGCGAGGTCGAGCGCGGCCGGAACGTCTTCTTCGGCAACAAGAAGCGCTGGTTCTCGGGCATCTACGTCGACGACCTCGTCACGGCGACGCTCGTCGCGGCCTCGCACGACGGCGCGAAGGGCCGCGCGTTTTTCGTGTGCGACAACGAGCCCGTCACCTGGGAGCGGTTCCAGGGGGCGATCGTCGAGGCGAGCGGCAGGCGCGTGCTCACCATGGATCTGCCCGAGATGCTGGTCGACGTGGCGGCGTTCGGCGGCGAGATCGCGACGCGGTTCGACAAGAAGCCGCGCCTCTTCAACCGGCAGAAGGCGAAGATGGGCGCGCAGGAGGCGTGGACGTGCAAGAGCGACGCGCTGCGCGAGGCGACAGGCTGGCGCTCGAAGGTCGGGGTCCAGGAGGGCGTGCGCCTCGCGCTCGAATGGTACCGCCGCGAGAAATGGTTCTGAGGCGATGGGGTATTGCCTCGGATATGCGCTGATCGAGGGCGGCGACGCGGCCTTCTCGATGGACGCGTCGGCCATCACGTTCGGCCCGGGCGCGCTCGCGGAGGTCGGCGAGGAGGCCGCGGCGCTCGGCCTGCGTCGCGTCGCGCTCTTCACGGACGCGCGGCTCGCAGCGCTCGCGCCCGTCGAGGAGGCGCGGCGCTCGCTCGGGCGCGCGGGCGTGGACGTCGTGGTGTACGACCAGGTGCACGTCGAGCCGACGGATCGTTCGTTCGCCGAGGCCACGCGCTTCGCCGCGGAGGGCCGCTTCGACGGGTACGTCTCGGTCGGCGGCGGCTCGGCCATCGATACGTGCAAGGCCGCCTTGCTCTATGCGACCTACCCGGCCGATTTTTATGCGTACGTGAACCGCCCGATCGGCGAGGGCCGCGAGGTCCCGGGTCCCCTGCCCCCGCACATCGCTTGCCCGACGACGACGGGCACGGGCGCCGAATGCACGGGCATCGCGGTCTTCGACGACACGGGCCGCAAGGCGAAGACGGGCATTGCCTCGCGGAGGCTCCGCCCGACCCGGGCGATCGTGGATCCTTTGGCCACGCGGACGATGCCCAAGAGCGTGGTCGCGGCGAGCGGGTTCGACGTCGTCACGCACGCGCTCGAATCGTACACGGCGCGGCCTTATTCGACGCGGCCGCGGGCGCCGGAGGCGAGCAAGCGGCCGATGAGCCAGGGGGCGAACCCGTGGAGCGACATGGGCTGCAAGAGCGCGCTGGAGCTCGCGGGCCGGTATTTGCTCCGCGCCGTCTCCGACGCGGAGGACGAGGAGGCGCGCGAGGGAATGGCGTGGGCGGCGACGCTCGCGGGCATCGCGTTCGGCAATGCGGGCGTGCATTTGCCACATGCGATGTCGTACGCGGTCTCGGGCCTGTGCCGCTCGTTCACGATGCCGGGGTATCCCGAGGGCGAGCCGCTCGTGCCGCACGGGGTGTCCGTCGTGGTGAATGCGCCGGCGGTGTTCCGCGCGCTCGCGAAGACGAGCCCGGCGCGGCACCTCGACGCGGCGGCGCGGCTCGGCGCGGACGTACGCGGCGCGGGCCTGGAGGACGCGGGCGAGGTGCTGGCGACGCACCTCGGCGGGATGATGCGGGCCGCCGGCGTGCCCAATGGGCTCTCCGGGGTGGGATATGGGGAGACGGACGTGGACGCGCTTGCAGCCGGGACGATCGTGCAGGCGCGGCTCGTGTCGAATGCGCCGTGCGCAGTGGACGAGGACGTGCTGCGGGGGCTCTTCCGGGGGGCGTTTGCTTATTGGTGAGGCCGCGGCGTGCTAGCCTCGGCGCTGCCATGAGTGATCAAGCCACGGACCTGCGACAGCGCCTGATTCGCAACTTCAACACGGCGCCCCTCGAGCGTTTCCAGCGCGAGCCGCTCTACGACACCTCGTTTGCCGCCCTCGCCCCGGGCACGGCGGCGAAGAAGCTCGGCGCCTCGATCGACATCATGCCGCCGGGCGGCCGCGGCTGTCCCTACCATTACCACTACACGCAGGAGGAGATGTTCATCGTCCTCGAAGGGGAAGGGACGCTGCGCGTGGCGGGCGAGCATTTGCCGATCGTGGCCGGCGACGTGATCTTCATCCCGCCGGGCCCCGAATACCCGCACCAGATCCTCAATACCTCGAAGGCGCCCCTCAAATACCTGTCGCTCAGCACGATGGAGTACCCCGAGATCTGCGAGTACCCCGATTCGGGCAAGTACCTCGCGAAGGCCGAGGCGAAGCCCGGGGCATTCCGTGTGGTGCAGCGCAAGGAGGCGTCGGTCGATTACTGGGACGGCGAGCCGTAGAGGCGCGGCGCGGGCGTCGCACCAGGACCACCAAATTCCTGTTTCCTTGCACGTGGGGGTCTGCTACGAGGCCGCCGCGTCACCCACGATCTCCACGATCCGGGAAAGGAACCGCTACCCTCCATGAAGAGCTCGATCCAAGCCGCCGCATCCATGTTCGTCGTCGCCGCCGCCCTCGTCGGGTGTGGCAAGGGCGAAGAGGCCCTCGTCCGCGTGCAGGTGCCCGAGGCGAAGTGCGAGGTCGCGATCCCCGGGAACATGACGATCGCGGACGCGAGCGCGGGGGGTTTTTACGTTGTCGAGAAGGGCAAAAACGCGAAGTTCGACGGGATGCTGCTCGCCGTGACGCCCGTCGCGCCGATGGGCGGTATCGCGCCCCCCGACGCAAAGGACGTCAAGCTCGACAAGGACGAGAAGAACCCCGACGGCTCCGTGGCGCGCGAGGGCTCGTACAAGACCGACATCCAGAGCTTTTACGTGGCGGAGTACGCCTATCCGATCGGCAAGGACTGGCTGCATTGCACGATCAAGGCGGCGAAGCCCGAGCGGCGGGATCAGGTCGCCAAGCTCTGCCGCGTGCTCGCGCCCAAAGCGCTCTGACGGCTACGGGAAGGAGCCGGCGCAGGCCTCCAGGGCGGAGCGCTGGGACGCGCAAGACTGCCCCCACGAGCAAGTCGCGCCCGCCACGCAATCGATGTAGTCCTCGAACGGATCGTCACAGCCGCGGGACTCCGCGGCCGACTGAAGCGCACGGCCATCGGAGAGGCAACGGTCCGGGACCACGTCGGGGCATTGCCCGAGGTCCTCGCAGACGTCCTCGACCGTGTTCTGACAACCCAAGCTCAGCATCACGAGGCCGAGCGTCACGAAAAGAACGCGCTTCAATTCCCACCTCCCATTCCACCGGCGCCACCGACGCCCCCGCTGCCGCCCGCTCCCCCGATTCCACCGGCGCCCCCGCTGCCGCCCGCGCCTCCGATCCCGCCTTCGCCCCCGACGCCGCCTTCGCCTCCGACACCGCCTTCCCCTCCGGCGCCCCCGAAGCCTCCCGCGCCGCCGAAGCCTCCGACGCCGCCGTTGCAGAACGAGCCGCAGTTACAGACCTTCTTGCCAGGCGATTCGGCCCCGAAGGGGTTGTCGGGGGGCATCGTCGCGCGCTGGATGCAGATCGCCCCGCCCGGGCAATCCGCGTTGCTCTGGCACTCGGTCGCAGCGATACACGCGAGGCCAATCGAAAACGTCTCCTGGGCACAGATGAACCCCGGCCCGCATTCGCCGTCACCGTGGCAGTTGTCGAAATTCAGGTTGCAGCTCGGCGCCTGGTAGCACGAGCCGGCAAAGATGATGATCGGCAGCAGGGCGAGGCGCCCGAGCTGCCGGATACGAGGAGGAGACCATGGTCGAAGTAAGCTCATGGCTGCAAGGATACCACGGCCCTCGCATCGATGGCCCAGCTTGGCGCGGAAGGACCCGTCGGCCCTGCAAACCCACCCCCGGGGCGCTGCCCCGGACCCCGCGGGGGCTGTCCGCCCCTCGACCCGGACCAGCGAGGCGCTGGACCCGGGGTGGAAGAACTGCGCTCCGCGCAGTTCTTCCAACGGGCCGGTGGCAAGACCATGGAGGTGGGGTTCAAGCGGGCGACGGGTGCGTTGCCGGTTGAAACGGCAGCGTCGCTGTCTTGGTGGGCAGGGTCGTCGCCGGCCTTGACCCTGGCTGTTCGATGAACTGCGCATCGCGCAGTTCATCGACCCTGGGTCCAGCGCCTCGCTGGTCCGGGGTGGAGGGGGCGGACAGCCCCCTCCTGGGGCCTGGGGCAACGCCCCAGCTCTGCGCCTTCATTTGGGAGGGAGCGGGATGTCTTCGGCGGCGATTCGGAAAATCAGGTATGCGCGAAACGTATTGGAGCCGGTCGATTGGAAGGGGTTTGTGATGCCGCCGGGTTGGTACCACATCCAGTGTGCTTCTGGGTCGATGCTGGCGGTGCCTGGGGGCGCGGAGCCTGTGGGGCATGTGGGGGGAAAGGTCCCGCCGGGGGTGGGGTCGTTGGCTTCGCCGACGGCGAGGGAGCCGATGGCGCCTGTCGTCACGGCGCCGGCTGCGTTCACCCAGCCTCCGCTCGTGGTGGCGTCGTCGCCGCTGCCGTTGTTGCAGAGGGTGATTTGCTCGTTGATTTCGGTTTGCGTGGGGCCGGTCTGGCTGCTCTGCATGTTGATGCCGGTCGCGCATGCCTCGAATTGGCTGTCGCCGGTGTACAGGGGCGCGCCGGTGCCGCGACGGAATTGACCTAGCACGCCTTGTGTCACGGAGAGATCGTCCCAGGTCACGATGTAAAGGTATGCGGATGGGGGGGCTTCGGCGGCGGGCACCAGGTATGCTTCGGGGCCCTCGCCGCAGTTGAAGATTTGGCCGGCCGTTTGTGCGCGGGAGCCTTGGATGAAGTTCGTGATGCCTGCGGCGTCGCCATAGCCGAAGCTGTAGGCGTTGTCGGCCGTGAGGACGACGTCGACGTCGACCGCGGGGATGCCTCCGCCGCTGCCGCTCGTGAAATTGATTCCGCCTTCGCCGCCTTGATTTCCCCCCTGGCCCATGCCGCCGAGGCCGCCGAGGCCGCCGAGGCCGCCCATGCCGCCTGCGGATCCGCCGCCGGTCGAGCTCCCCGCGCTGCCGGTCGAGGTCGTCGTCCCGCCGGTGCTGCTGCTGCAGGCGAGCGCTACGAGGCTGACGATTGCACCGAGAAACCAGACTCTGTCGAGGTGGAGGAAGTCATGCATTAAAAGACGGTACATGAGGCCGCCCGGACGTGTCCACAGAAGAGCGTCCGGACGCGCGGCCATTCGTCCTCCGCTCCCGGCCGCGCCGCTCTCTTGCCCGAGGGCGACGAGCGCGCAGCGAAAACGTGCTCCCGAGCGGTGGTTTCCCCAGGGTCCGTTGCAGGGGGACGGACGCTCGGCTAGGTTCGCGCCGGTATGCGCGGTTTTGCCGTCCCATTCGCCATCGCCCTCCTCGCGGCGCTCTCCGGTTGCGCCTCGGCGCCGCGTGGTGTCGCGGCGGACTTCGATCAGCTCGTGAAGGAGATCGGCGAGAACTACGGCTATTTTGCGGAGCAATCGATCGACTGGGACGCCGTGCGCCGGCGGCACGCCGCGCGCGCCGCCGAGGTCCGCACCAAAGCGGAGCAGGTCGCCCTCTTCGAGGTCGTGCTCGATGAGCTGCACGACGCCCACGCGCACCTCGGCACCAATACGAAGCATTCGTATCGCCTCGTGCCGAGCGGCGCGGATCTGTGGGCCGAGCTCGATGGAACACGCGTGATCGTCACGCAGGTCCGGCCGGGCAGCGCTGCGGCGCGGGCGGGCCTGCGGGCGGGCCAGGAGGTCCTTGCGATCGGCGGCGTCCCCGTCGCGCGGGCCATGGCGGAGCGGCTGGGGACGACGACGGCGAGCGCCGACCCCGCGGCGCAGGGATGGGCGCTGCGTAGCCTTCTGGCCGGACGCCATGACGAACGGCGCCGGCTTCGTATCGTGACCGCCGAAGGTCCGCGTGATATCGACCTCGCCGCCCCCGAAGTCCCGTCCGGCGACGGGCCGCTCGAAGAGCGAAGGCTCGCGGGCGGCGTCGGGTATCTCCGGATCCACAATTCCCTCGGCGACGACGCGCTCGTCCCTGCATTCGACGCCGCGCTCGCCGCGCTCGCCGATTGCCGCGCGCTCGTGCTGGACTTGCGCGACACCCCGAGCGGCGGAAACTCCGCCATCGCGGAGGCATTGCTCGGGCGCTTCGTGCGGGAGCCCCTGCCCTACCAGAAACACGAATTGCCGGGCGTCGGCTGGCAGGGGCGGAGCCGGATATGGGTCCAGTACGTGCTGCCACGCGGCCCTTCCACGTACGAAAAACCGCTCGCCGTGCTCGTCGATCACTGGACGGGGAGCATGGGCGAGGGCATGGCCATCGGCGTCGATGGGATGCGGCGCGGCGTGGTGGTCGGCACGGCCATGGCGGGGCTCAAGGGCGCCATCACGTCGTCCACCCTGAACCAAAGCGGGATTCGTTTTGCGATCCCGGTCGAGCGGCTCTTTCACGTCGATGGCACCCCGCGGCACCGCTGGCTCCCGCCCGAACGCGTCGATCTCGTCGGCCACGACGCGCCGGGCGAGGACGCGATCCTGGCGCGCGCGCTCGAGATCCTCGCGGCGTCCTCGCATTGAGCCCCGCGCGCCGGGCCGCCCACGGGACCTCGAACGTCCGCAGCGCGCTCGCTCGAGCCGTCGCCGCGCGGGATCGATTCTTCAGGCAAAGGCTTCCTGCTGGAATCCGCCTCCGTTCTCATTCCCCGCGGGCGTCCCTCTTGCTTCCTCCCTGCGCCCGGGCTCGGCCCGGGAAGGAGGTTTCCATGCAAATCCTCTTGCTCCTCGCCACGCTCATCCTTTTTGCGCGCCCCGCCCTCGCCGCGCCGCGTGTCGACGTCTCCTGGCGTTACGAGCGCGCAGACAATGCACGCACCGAGTCCGGATCCCGCTCCCTCGATATTCCGGCGCTCGGCGCCCCCGGGCTCACCGCGACCGATCCCGGCATCGAAAAGACGATTTTCCTGGCGCAGACCGCGCAGACCCTCGTGGATTTCCTCGGTCGATATCAGGAAGCCTGCACCGAGCCCGTTCGCCCCCGCGAGCGAAGCATCTTCCCGGTTTGCGCGGCTCCCCGCCGGGCCGTCGCTTCCGCGTTGCGCACCGAAATCCAGACCCTGGACGCCCGGATCCTGGCGAATCCGCGTCTCCGCGCGGATCAGGACGTCACGGAAGTCCTGGAACTCATGCGCAGGCTTGCGGCGAACATGCAGAAGGCGGAGCCCCCTGTGGGCGGGTATTCGCCTCCGACCCCGCTCCCGTGGCACGGGGTGCGGGTGTTTGCGCGCGCGGCGGCGCCCGGGGGTGGGCTCGCCCTGGGCGGCGGCGGCGCGCAGGGGTACGGGTATTTCCGAAAGATCGTGGGGGATGGAAGCGTGCCCAAGGCCGACGTGCTCACCGTCGAGGGGTTCTTGCGCGAGTTTTCCCTGCCGCTCACGGGCGCCGCGGCTTGCCACGCCCTCGTTTGTGTCGATCCGGCCGTGGCCGTCGATTCCGAGAAGCGCAGGCTTTACGTGCAGCTCGGCATGAGCTCTTCGATGACGGCCGAGGCCTTCCAGCGTGATCCGCTGAACCTCGCGGTCGTGCTCGATGTCAGCGGCTCGATGAGCGCCACGGACGCCACCGAAAAGTCGCGGCTCGAATGGGCCAAGGACGCGCTCGTGCAGACCATCCACGAGCTCGACGAGGCCGATATGCTGTCGATCGTCCTGTTCGATACGAACAGCGAGATCCTCGTCCGGCCGGCGCCCGTGCGCGACAAGCAGGTGCTCATCGCGAAGGTGAAGGCGCTCCAGACGCGCGGCTCGACGAACCTGGAAGCCGGCCTGCGTGATGGATTCAAGCTCGTCGGAGAAAACGTGGACCGCCTGGCGGGCTATGAGCACCGCGTGCTCCTCATCTCGGACGCGGGGCTCAACACGGGCGTGACGGATACCGCCTCGCTCCAGCGGCTCGTGACCGAGCAGGCCGGCCGGCGCATCGGCCTGACCGCCCTCGGGCTCGGGGAAAACTTCCACCAGTCGGTGATCCACGCGATCTCGAACAGCCGGGGCGGCAATTACATGTTCGTGCAATCGGGCAAGGACATGCTCCGCTACTTCGAGGCGTTCGATTACCTCGTGACGCCCGTCGCCTACGATTTCAACGTCGGCGCGCTCGTGCAGGATCTCGGCGCCGAGCTCGTGCGCACCTATGGCGTCACGACGGAGGCCGGAGCGCAGCCCACGCGGAGCCTGATCGATCTGAAGACGTTGTTCTTCACCGAGGCGGGCGGCGCAATCTTGCTCGAATACGCGTTGCCCGAGACGCGCAGAGAATAGGACTTTCCCCGCCCAGCATGCGCGTGTAGGTTGCGCGCCATGCGTTCGTTCCTACCCGCCTTTGCGCTCGTCACGCTCGCCGCGTGTGCGTCTTCCCCAGAGCCCACGATCCCGACGCCGCCCGCGGAGCCGGCCCCTTCTTCCGCGCCCGCCGCCTCGGCCGCGCCTGCGCCCGAAGCCCCGGCCCCGCAGGCCGTCGCGGGCGAGCGGCTCGCCGCGGATACGCCGAAAACCACGGTGGCCGGAAACTCGTTCATCGCGCCGGGCGGCTGGACGATGACCGTGAAGGGAAAGGCCACCCTCCTCGAAGCCCCGGAGGCGGGCTCCCGAATCGTGCTCGTCGACGTGCAGGCGAAGGACGCGGACGCCGCTGTCGCGCTCGCGTGGGCCGCTTATGGCGCCGAGGTGAAATGGCCGCTCAGGCCGACGATCGACGCCCCCGACAAGGACGGCTGGACGCGCGTTCGCATCTACGACTACCAGACCTCGCCCAACGAGAAGCGCGGCGTCAGCGTGATGACCCGGTTCGCGAACGACACGTGGACCGTCGTGATCTACGACATGGAGGACGCCGTCGGCGACAAACGCGGCGCGCAGGTCTCGCAGATTTATGGGCGCCTGCTCCCCAAGGGGCAGGCGCGCGAGTCGTTCGCGGGCAAGAAGGCAAATACGCTCGATCCGGCGCGTATCGCCGCGCTCGGGAAGTTCGTCGAGACCGCGCAGCAAAAGCTCGGCGTGCCGGGCGTCTCGGTCGGCCTCATCCAGGGGGGCAAGGTGGTGTTCGCCGGCGGGTTCGGCGTGCGCGAGCTCGGCAAGAAGGCGGCGGTCGATGCGGACACGAAGTACATCATCGCGTCGAACACGAAAGCGCTGACGACGCTGATGCTCGCGAAGCTCGTCGAGGAAAAGAAGCTCACGTGGGAGACGGCGGCGACGGGGCTCTTGCCTTCGTTCAAGCTCGGGGATCAGGACACGACGAGCCGCGTGCTCGTGAAACATTTGATCTGCGCGTGCACGGGGCTGCCGCGGCAGGATCTCGAATGGATCTTGCAGTTCCAGGGATTGACGCCCGACGGCGCGCTCGCGACGCTCGGGACGATGCAGCCGACCAGCAAATTCGGCGAGCTCTTCCAATATTCGAATCCGCTGGCCGCCGCAGCGGGGTTCATCGGCGGGCACGTGGCGTTCCCGAAGCTCGAGCTCGGCAAAGCCTATGACGAGGCGATGCGCACGCGCGTGTTCGAGCCACTCGGCATGAAGGGGGCCACGCTCGATTTCAAGCGCGCGCAGACGGGCAATTACGCGGTGCCGCACGCGCCGGACCTCGACGACAAGCCGGCGCGGGCCCTCGCTGCGGTGAACGACGCCGTCATCCCGGTGCGCCCCGCGGGCGGCGCCTGGGCCACGGTGAACGACGTGCTCAAATACGTTCAAATGGAGCTCGCCGAGGGCAAGCTGCCGGACGGAAAACAGTACCTTGAAAAAGACGTCCTCCTCGCGCGCCGCGCGCCCCAGGTCTCCATCAGTCCGGACGCGACCTACGGCATGGGCCTGATGGTCGACAAGAAATGGGGCGTGACCGTGGTGCATCACGGCGGCGATCTGATCGGGTTCCACAGCGACATGATGTGGCTGCCCGAGTACGGGGTCGGCGCCGTGGTGCTGACGAACGGCGACCCGGGCTGGTACATTCGTTCGGTCTTCCAGCGCAAGCTGCTCGAAGTGCTCTTCGACGGTCGCCCCGAGGCAGACACGGAGATCGCGACGATGGGCAAGATGTACTTCGAGCACAGGGCCACCGAGCGCAAGTTGCTCACGTCCCCGGCCGACGCCGCAGCGTCCGCGAAGCTCGCGGCCCATTACACGAACGCGGCGCTCGGCGAGATCAAGGTGTCCCGCGCGGGCGCCGCGACGATCTTCGATTTCGGCGAGTGGAAGAGCGAGGTCGCCTCGAAAAAGAACCCGGACGGGACGATCTCGTTCGTCACGACAGTGCCGGGCATGATGGGGGTGGAGCTCGTGGTCGGCAGCGCGGCCAAGCGGACGCTGACCATCCGCGACGCCCAGCACGAGTACGTGTTCAACGAGAAGTGACCCGCGCGAGGCGCGCGGCGTGCGCGACGCCTCGCTTCAAGCTCCCGAACGTGCGAATCCCTCCGAGCTCGATCCCCATGGCAATCAGCGTCTGGGCCACCTCCTGACGCACGCCCGTCAGCCACGCCTGCATCCCGAGCAGGCGTAACGCGGAGGCCGTGCGGATCAGCGCGGACGCGGCCGCCTCGTCGACCGTCTTCATCCCCGTGATATCGATGATCACCACCCGGGCCCCGCTCCCGGATGCACCGGACAGGACCGTGTCCATGACCCGCTCGGCGCGCCGCGCGTCCATCGCGCCGATGAGCGGCATGACGAGGATGTCATCCGTGATGGGAATCAGGGGCGTGGAGAGCTCGACGAGGAGGTCGGTCTGCACGCGAATGATTTCCTCCTGGAGAGCTCTGCGTTCCTGCTCGGCGCGTTCTCGCTCCGAGAACTCGCGCGTGAGCTGCGTGTTGGCCTCGAGCAGATCGTGGGTTCGCTCGGCGACCTCTGCTTCGAGCCGCTCGTTCGATTGCCGGAGCGCCTGGCTCGCCTCCTGGAGGCGCCCGACGAGGAGCGCATTCTCCAGCGCGGTCGCGGCCTGCGCGCACAGCAGATCCAGAAACTCCACCCGATCGGGGCTGAAGGCGTCGCGGACGAGCCCATTCTCCAGCGAAAGCAAGCCGACGAGGTGGCGCCGATGCACGAGCGGGATGCATACGATGGACAGGGCCCCGCGGCCGCGCAACGTGTTGTCCTTCGCGAAGCGCGGATCGGCCGTCACGTCGCCGAGCACCACGACCTCCCGGGTGCGCGCCGCATATCGGATCACCGAGATCGGCAGGTCGGTGCAAGCCTCCATGGGGCCGCGATCGCATACCGTGACGACATCGGGCCCGAGGGTGATCGTCGCCTCGTTCCGCAGCACGCCTTCCCGGTCGAGGATCAGGGCTCCTCGCGTGGCGCCTGCATTGCTCAGCACGATGTGCATGAGCTGCTCGATCACCTTGGACAGCTCCATTTCCCCGGCGAGGGTTTGCCCGAGGCGCAGGACCGTGGCCATGTCGACCATTCCGCCCACACCCCGGCCCGCGGAGGTGCTCGTGCTGGCCGAGGCGTGTGCTACCGGCACACGCGCGAGGCCGTGGGCCACGATGTGCGGGTGCTCGTTCACGAGGCGCTCGGCCTTGTGCGTCGCGCCCCAGCGAAGGTAGGCGGCGTGCGCCTCGCGTAGATACACGGGCGCGAGGAGCTGCCTGCCGCGCGCGAGGAGCGCTCGGCCGGCGAGCTCGTTCGCGAGCGCCTCGTACGGCGTGAACCCGTGGGCCCGCGCGGAGAGGATCGCCCGATCGTAAAGATCGTCCGCTTCGAGGTGCCGCCCTGCGACGCGCGCCGCCTCGGCGCGCACGAGGAGATGTTTGTGCTCGTAGTTCTCGGGGCCGAATTCGGCATACCGCGCGAGTTTGTCGAGGCTCGTATCGATCCGCGCTTGGTCCCGCCGCGCGGCCTCCGCGTCCCCCACGGGGCCACGCGCGAGCAGGGCGAGCGCCTCGTACAGGTAAAACGTCGGCTCGATGGGCAGGGTCGGCACGGCGTCGAGGACCTCGCGCGCGCGGTCGGCCGAGGCCACCGCCTCCTCGTAATGCCCCACGGTGTAATGCAGCAGGAGCAAGGTGATGTGGTAGAAGGCGATGCCTGTGCGGAAGCCCGCGCGCGTGAAGGTCGCGAGGACGGCGTCCCCGCAGAATCGGTCGTCATCGAGGGGCCGATCCGGGAGCCAGGCGCGCGTGAGGCTCTGGGCAAACTGCTGCGTGATCCGAATGGCGAGCAGGATGAGCTCGTTCCGGCTCCGCTTCGCGAAGGTAGCAAAGCGCTCGGAAAACTGGACGACGTCGTCGAGTGCATCCCCCCGCTCCAGGGCGAGCCATGTCACCGCGTGGGCAATGAAGCCCGCGTTGACGAACTCCCCGACGGCGAGGCAGGCGTCGAACGCGCGCTCGACGATGGGAAAACACGTGCGGTAAGGATGGACCCAGAAATGGATGTGGTTGCCGTGCACGTGCAGCACGCGACCAAGCGACGCGGCGTCGCCGAAGCGCTCGTTCAACGCCATCGCCATCTCGGAGACCGCGACGGCGGTCGGGATTTGATCCCATGTGACGAGGAGGACGGCGTAGCAACTATACGCGTAGCTCGACTCGGGCGAATTGCCGTGGCGGAGCGAATGGCGGACGGCCCGCATGACGCTGAGCGGAAACACCGCGGGGCGTCCGATGTACGAGCAGGACAGGAGCTCGTTCAGGATGCACATCACCGCGATCGGCTCGGGATTGTCCATCACCGGCGCGTCGAGGAGCGTGTCGATGGGCCTTTCGCCGAGGAGGGCCTGGACCTCCTGCATCTCGCGCGTCGTCGCCGCCTGCAGGGCTTCGTCGTTCTCGGGGATCTCGAGGCCAAAGCGTCGCAGCGCCCAAGAGCCAACATCCACGGCCTCGGCGTACTTGCCCGCGACCTGGTAGAGCCGGAGCTCCAGGGCGAACACGTTCGCCAGATCGGCCTTGCACCGGGCTCGCTCCACGAGGCGCTCGAACGAGCCCTCGGCCCGATCGAAGTGGCCGCAGAGGGAATCACACTCCGCGAGCTCCTTGTGCAGGGCGAACGTGAGCGCGTAGAGGTCTTGCCAGGACGATTCCGGGAGCAGGGTCGTCCCGAGGCGGAAATGGTAGGCCGCCGCCTCGTACGCATTCGACGCCTTGGCTTTGCGGCCGACGTCGAGGTTCCGCTCGGCGAGCGAGATCCTTTCGGCAGGGTCCTGCATCTGCGCCTCGCCTCGATTGAGGTGGAAGGCGACCTCGAAGTGGGCCCGATCCGGCGCGCCAGGCTCCATGCCTGCGACGAGGAGCCGCCCGATGCGCAGGTGTGTCGAGGCCCGGTCGGCCTCCTCGATCATGGCATACGCGGCCTGCTGCACGCGGTTGTGCAGGAAGCGATATCGCTCGGACGCTTCCTGCACCACGAGCCCCTCGCGGATCGCGGGCAAGAGCGCATCGGCGGTCCGGTCGGGCGATAACTCGTCGATCGTGGAGAGCGTTTGCAGCGTGAAGCCGTGCCCGATGCACGCCGCGAGGCGGAGGACGTGCTGCGTTTCGCTGCCGAGAAGCGCGAGGTTTCCGACGATCAGATCCACGACGTTGTCCGTGACCTCGCGCGCTTCGATGGCCTCGAGGTCCCAGCGCCATGCGCTCTGCTCGGCGTCGTAGCGAATCTGCCGGCCTTCGTGCAATGCGTGCAGGAACTGGCCCACGAAAAACGGATTTCCCTGGGTCTTCGCCTGGACGGCCATGGCGAGTGGCCTTGCACGGAGCGGTTCCACGGCGAGCGCGTCGCCGAGCAAATGCGCGAGGTCCTCGACGCCGAGCGAGCCGAGCCCGATCTCGCGCACCGCGACGCCCTCGTTCCGCAGCGCAGCGAGGATCGTCGTCAAGGGATGCGCCGCGTCCACCTCGTTGTCGCGGTACGCGCCGAGGATCAAGAGGCCGGGGTTCTCCCGATCGGCGAGCAGGACCCAAAGGAGCTTGAGGGTGCCCGGGTCGGCCCATTGAAGATCGTCGAGGAAAAGGACGAGGGGCCTCTCCGGGGTCGTGAAGACCTGCACGAAGCTCTCGAGCACGAGGCGCATGCGGTTCTGCGACTCGGTCGGCCCGAGGGCCGGGAGCGTGGGCTGCGGGCCCAGGATCGTCGCGAACTCCGGGACGAGATCCACGAGGAGCCGACCCTTGCCGGCGAGGGCCCGCGACAGACGCGCCTGCAAGGACGCGAGCTCGGCGGCGCTCTCGCCGAGGAGCTGCTGCGCGAGATCGCGAAATGCGTGAATGACGGGGCCGTACGGGACGCCGCGGCTCAGGAGATCGAATTTGCCGGTGATGAAGCGCGCGCCGTCGCGAGGGAGGCAGCGGCGGAACTCCTGGACGAGCGCCGATTTGCCGACGCCGGACGGGCCCGCGAGGAGGACGAGCTCCGGGGGCCCGAGGCGCGCCCGATCGAATGCGTCACGCAAAGCTCTTTCCTCGTCCGCGCGACCATAAAGCCTCTCCGGCAGATGCAGCTCCGCGGCGCTGTCGTGGCGGCCGAGCGGAAATACCAAGGCAGTGCCCGTGGCCTCGATCTGGCGAAGGCACGCGGCGAGGTCGAGCTCGACGCCACGAGCGGTCTGGTATCGATCCTCCGGCGCCTTGGCGAGGAGCTTCATGACCAGCGCGGAGATGACTTCGGGGATACGCCCGTCGACCTCCCGCGGCGCAATGGGGACACGGGCGATGTGGCTGTGCACGAGCTCGACGGGGTCGGTCGTCGTGAAGGGCAGCGCCGCGGTGAGCATGTGATAGAGGGTGACGCCGAATGCATAGAGGTCGGCGCGGTGATCCACCGGCCGATTCATGCGGCCCGTTTGCTCGGGCGCGAGATACGCGAGCGTCCCCGCCAGACCTTCCACGCCGAGGCGCTCGGGCGCCTCCGACATTCGCATGGCCAGGCCGAAATCGAGGAGGTGAAGGCTCCCCGTCTCCGGTTGATGAAGGATATTTTGCGGCTTCACGTCGCGGTGGACGATCCCGCGCTGGTGGACGCTCCCGAGAATGCCCGCGATGCCGCAGGCAATCCTGAGCGCCGTCGTCACGTCGAAGCGCCGCGCGCGCAGGAGCGCGGCGAGCGTCTCGCCCGGGAGCGCCTCCAGCACGAGCGCGACGCCGCGCTCGGAGGGCTCGAGCGCCAGGGCCTTGACAATCCCTGGCGCGTCGAGGGTCTTCAGGATCGTATATTCGTGCCGGAGCCGCTCGATGTCCCGCGAGGACACGTCTCCGCGTGGGAGCTTGACGACAACGGGGGTGAGGTCGTCATCTCGCTGCCCGCGATAAATGACGGAGTTCGAGCCTTCGTGGATCGCAGCTCCGACGATACGGTAGGCCATAACGTGTCAACAGACCACGTTCGCTCGGTAGCTGCCAAGCCCAATCTTGCCCACCTGTCGTGCAGTGCAGTTACGCACGGATGCCCGTGACAATCCCCCCCGAGGGTGGTGGTGTCCGCCTCACTTGAGGATGACGCGTCCCATCGCGAAGCGGAAGAAACTCGAGTATGCGGCCGCGTCGAGGCAGGTGGAGACGTTCACCGCCGCGTTGTTCACGTCGGTGCAGCCCGTCACGACCTTCTGCGCATTCACGGTCAGCTTGTAGGGCGCGCCGGCGCCGCCGACGGGCGCGGCCGGATCGGCCTCATCCGGCTGCGTCGCGTTGATGGCTACAATCGGGAACCCAAAGGGGCTGATCGAGCAGCCGGACGTGATCACGTCGAGGAGCGAATTCGCGGCGCTGTAGCCCTGCGTGCACGCGAGCTGGCCGCCGGGGAGGAACTCCGACGGAATGGGGGCTTGCGCGAGCGACCTCGCGCTGATGTTGCCGCAGAGCAGACCGGAGAACGTCGCGTCTTTTTGCCCTACGCTCGCGAAGCTCTGCAACGCGGGGTTCAGGTGCTCGGAGGCGAGGTGGCCGGGGGGGGTTCCATTCGAGACGAGCGGCACCGAGCCCGCGTTGACGGAGACGCGGAACTTGGCGCTCGACAGGCGGAGGAGCGTCGCATTGCCCGGGAAGAAATTGAGGGGGAGGGTCATCGAGCCCGGCCCCGCCTGCAAAACGCCGCCGGTGATGTTGCCCGCGAGCTTGTCGAGCGGGTTCCGGGACGCGTCGAGCGTCGCCGTGTTCGTGTTGTACCACCAATCGAGATCACTCGATCCGTTGTAGGCCGCGCCCGCCACGGGCGTGCCGCGCACGACGCCGACCTCGACCGACGGATCGTCGACACCAACGAGGCTCGCGAGGCCGAACATCTTGGCGAGGAAGCCCGTCGTCCCGGTGCTGATGCCCTGATCGATGTTGATCTGGAGCTGATTTCCGGCGACGCCCGCCGTGATCGCTTGGCCGAGCCGGTTCACCGTCCCGCAGAAGGTGTCGGTGCCGAACTGCATGACGAGGTAGTTCGATCGCAGATCCTGCTCGAACTTGCAGGACCCGTCGCAGCCGTCGAGGTTGACCTGGTTGCCGTCGTCGCAGTCCTCGCCGACCTCCCGGATGGCATTGCCGCACATGGCCGAGGGGACGGTCTTGCACATCGCGTCGCAGAGGGGGGTGCTCGGCGGCTCGCATTGCTCGCCCATCGTGGGGTCGACGCAGCCGTCACCGCAGGTGGACGCCTTGCACACACCGGAGGCGCAGACGCCCGAGGCGCACGCCGTGCAATCGAGGACCTGCACGCCCGGCATGCATTTCTGCCCGACGTTCGCGCCGTTCATCACGGTCGTGCACGACTCGACGCCGTTGCACGTCTCGGCGTCGGGGCAGGAGTCCGGCCCCTTGGTGCACGAGAACGTGCAGTTCGCCTCGCAGCCCGCATTGGGGCCGTTCGCCGCGCCGAAATCACATTGCTCCCCGTTCTGCACGACGCCGTCGCCGCAGACGGCGGCCGCGCAGACGCCGTCCTTGCAGATCGCGTTCGGGCCACACGAGGTGCCGTTCTGCGCGGGATCGGCGAGGGTGACGCAGGTATGGTTCGCGATGCACGCGCTTTGCTGGCAAGGCGGCGCCGCGGGGCAATCGGTTGCGGGGTTGACGCACGAAAACGTGCAATCCTGATCGCAGCCGTCCCCGTCGACGAGGTTGCCGTCGTCGCACTGCTCCGGGGGCTTTACGACGCCATCGACGACGCACGCAGGCGCGCCTCCCGCGCCTCCCGAGCCGCCCATGCCCCCTGCCCCACCCGCGCCGCCCATGCCACCGGCGCCGCCCATGCCACCGGTACCGCCCACGCCGCCCATTCCGCCGGTGCCGCCCACGCCGCCCATTCCTCCGGCGCCGCCGCCCCCCATGCCTCCGCCACCGCCGAGGCCGCCGTCGCCCCCGGTACCGCCGTCGCCCCCGGTGCCGCCGAAGCCGCCGGAGCCCGAACCGGAGCTCGAGCTCGTGCTCGTGTTTTGACTGGAGCCGTCGCTGCAACCGACGAGGAGGAGACCACCAAGAGAAATGCCGACGAAGAGACGCTTCATGAGGGGCATCCTACGCGGATACCTCCGCACGAGGCGGAAAAAATGGAACCGCCCGCCGCCCGCCGCCCGCGCCTTTCGCCTCAGCCGAAGTGATACGCCGACAAACGTTTCCCCCACACCGCGCCATTGTACGCCGTCGTGCCCCGATCGGCGCCCGCCGCGCCGGCGATGACCATCAGCGGCAAGAGGTGCTCCTCCCGCGGGTGCGCGAGGCGCGCGGACGGCGCGCTCGACCACGCGGCGAGCCGCGCATCTCGCTCCTCCGCGGCGAGCGCCATCGTCTCGCGTAGCCAAGCGTCGAACGCCTCCGAGACCCCGCCGGCGCCCGGATCCCGGAAGCCCCGCATGTTGTGGTACGTCATGCCGCTGCCGAGGAGGAACACGCCCTCATCCCGCAGCGGCGCGAGCGCGCGGCCCATCGCGATGTGCTCGGCCGGGTCGAGGCCGAGCTTGAGCGAAAGCTGGATCGTCGGCACGTCCGCGCCCGGATACGTGAGCATGAGGGGCACGAACGTGCCGTGATCGAAGCCGCGCTTCGCGTTCTCCGCCGTCGGAAACCCCGCCGCGCCGAGGAGCTCACGCACGCGCGCCGCGAGCGCCGGGGCGCCGGGCGCGGGCCATTGCAGCGTGTACGACGCGGGTGGGAAGCCGTAATAATCGTAAAACATGGGCGGCCGCTCGGCCGTCATCACCGTCGGCACCGGCTCCTCCCAGTGCGCCGAGATCACGAGCAACGCCTTGGGCGGCGCCGCCGGCAGCGCGCGGATCGAGCGCAGGTACCCCGCGAGCTCGTCGTGCTCCGCCTTGCCCATCCCGACGTCGACGAACGGCCACGGCCCCCCGCCGTGCGGCAGGAACACGACGGGCAAACGCCCCGCCGCCGAAGGCTTCCGGGGCTCGTCCGCCGAAGGCTCGGCGGCGCCGCCCAAGGCGCCCGGGAGCGCCGCGATCGTCGCCGCTCCGGCGATACCCGCGACGATCGCCTGGCGGCGCGTGAGGCCTTCTTCTCGTTCGTGGCTCATCGACTCTTCTCCTCGCGTGGGACCGAGGAAGGATGCACGTCCGCCCTCGATCGCACCAGAGCACGCGGGAGAGACACACTGTTCTCCTGCGGGCACCAATCAAAGCGGGAGTGCTACGTTTTCTCGACGATCTCGGCCCCCAGCCACCCGAGCGCGGTGGTGAGGGGCGTCGTCCGATGGCGCTCCCGATGCCACGAAAACAAAAGGACGAGGGCCTTCCCAGAGACCTCGCCGCTCTTGTCGACCGCGCGGATGAGCGAGCGCACCCGCTCCACCTCGTCCTCCGGGCAGCGGACGGTCAAACCATCGATTTGGACGAGCACGTGCAATGTTCCACTCCGAGCCAATGCCAGCGGAGCACGACGAGGGCCATCGGCGCCGCACGCGGCGCAGGGCCGGGGGCTCACGTGGCGCTCGTCGCGCGCCTTTCAACGGTGGAAACCGCAGCCGTTGGGCTCAGGTCGAGCCCCGCGACGGGCGCGGCGGGGCTCGGGCAGGATGCGGCGTGCGACGCTCGAGAAACCCGCCCGCCTCTGCCCGGCGATGCGAAAGCGCTTGGGCGCGCTCCTCCGCGAGGAGGCGCTCGCCTTCGATGCGGGTGGATGCCCATGGCAGCGCGCCGGTGGGAGGGTCGATCGCGGGGGCGTTCGCTTCCGAGGCGCGCGAGCGGGTCGACAGGGACGATTGCGAAGGGTGATCTCCCCGCTCGTGCACCGCGCCCGGCGGCGGATGTCGATGCAGCCCGCTCGAGGCCAAAGGCGAGGCCTCGAAGCGACGCCCGCCCGACGACACGAACCGCGCCGCCTGCGGCACGGCCCCGCGCCCGCCGTGCATCCCTCGCGTGAGGACCGCGGCAAAGCAGCCTCCCTCGACGCCGAAAAAGACGCCGAGGAGCACGAGGACCGAAAGCACGGTGACCACGACGCCCGCGCGCGTTCTCCCCCGCCGCCTCGCGCAGCCGGCATCCACGATGCCCGAGGGAAGAGAAGGGGCGCAAATCATTGGACCTCACAGGTTCTAACGGCGGGCCGCGCCCAAACTCAAGGACAAAGCGCGCGACGCTGAGGTTTTTCTGCGGGAACACCTCGAAGGCTTCGATGGAGGCCGCGGCACGCTTGCCCCCGCGCCTCCGCTTCCGCCTCCGCCTCCGCGCCCGTTTCGTGTATGGGTTCGCCATGAGCGAACCGGCCTCGCGCGACGGCTACCCGCACTTCTTGGTCATTCCGACGCGGTGGATGGACAACGACATCTACGGCCACGTCAACAACGTCGTTTATTACTCGTATTTCGACACCGTCATCAATCGCTGGCTCATCGGCGAAGGCGGGCTCGACATCGAGCGGGGCGACGTGATCGGCGTGGCCGCGGAGTCGCATTGCCGGTACCTGCGCGGCGTGTCGTTCCCGACGGACATCGACGCGGGGCTCCGCGTGGGCAAGCTCGGCCGCTCCAGCGTGCGGTACGAGATCGGGCTCTTCCCGCGCGGCGAGGCGCGCGTGGCCGCGGAGGGTTATTTCGTCCACGTCTTCGTGGATCGGGCAAACCGCAAGCCGACGCCGATCCCCGATCGGATCCGCGCCGCGCTCGAGCGGCTCGTCGTGCCCCCGAGCGCGGTCGGATGACCTCCAAAGGTCTTGCGTTCGTCCCGCCCGTCCCGCATCCTTCGCGCTCGTTCGGGATCCTTCCCGGTAGGAGGTGCTCGAAGAAAACGATGCGCAAGCGTCGCCTCGCGGTCACGCTTCTCCTTTTGCTCCCGCTGCTCGCGCTCGTAGCCCCCGGAAGGGCGCTCGCCGAGGAGCCCGCGACTGCGCCCGCGACGGCGAGGAACGCCATCGCCGAGGCGCGCGCCCGTGGGGAGATCCGCTGGGGGAACGATTCACAAGGCGGCGCGCCGTACGTCTTCCAGGATCCGATGGATCCAAACCACCTCATCGGCTTCGAGGTGGATTTCGCCGCCGCGCTCGCGAAAAAGCTCAGCGTGCGCGCGAGGCCCGTGCAAGGAGCGTGGGACGGGCTGCTCGCGCTGCTCGAGCGCGGCGATTTCGACCTGGTCATCAACGGCATCGAGGTCGCCGAGGAGAAGAAGCGCGTCGCCGATCTGTCGCGCCCTTATTACGTCGCCGCCATGCGGCTCACCGTGCGCAAGGGCGACGCGGGCGCGCCGCGTACGCTCGGCGCGCTCCGCGGGCGCAAGGTCGGCACCTTGCCCGGCTCGCTCGCCGCGCGGCTCTCGGAGCGCGAAGGCGCCGAGGTGAAGACGTACGACGGCGGGCAAAACGACATCTACGACGACCTGCGCATCGGGCGCACCGACGCGGTGCTGCTCGACGATCCGATCACGCTTTATTACGGGGCGATCGATCCCGCGCTGGAGGTCGTCGACGGCTCGTTCGGCGAGGTCTCGTATGCGGTGGGCGTCCCGAAGGGGGATGCCGAGACGCTCGCCGCGGTAAACGGGGCGATCGAGGCGCTCGCGAAGGAGGGCACGCTCGCCGCGCTGTATGCGCGCTGGGGCCTCTGGAACGAGCCGACGGAACGATTGCTCGGCGGGCCGAAGCCCCCGTCCACGGCCGTCGCCGAGGCGCACGACGCGTGGCGCGCCGCCGTCGGAAGACCCCTGCCCTTCTGGTCGCGCGTGAAAGAGCGGTACCCGGCCACGCTCGGCCTGTTCGCGCGGGGCGCGCTGCTCTCGCTCGTGGTCTCGCTGCTCGCGATGACCGTTGCCGTCACGCTCGGCATGGCGCTCGCGCTCGCGCGGGTCTACGGGCCGAAGCCGCTCCAGTGGCTCGCCGTAGGCTACATCGAGATCTTCCGCGGCACGCCGCTGCTCGTGCAGCTCACGATGGTGTACTTCGGCCTGCCCGAGCTCGGCGTGACGCTCTCGCCCTTCGTCGCGGGCGTGATCGCGCTCGGGCTGAACTACGCCGCGGCCGAGGCGGAGAACTACCGGGCGGGGCTCGGGAGCGTGCCGGCGGGGCAGATGGACGCGGCGCGGACGCTCGGCCTTTCGAAGCTCGCGTCGCTCCGCCACGTCGCGCTGCCGCAGGCGATCCGCGTGGCCTTGCCGCCGACGACGAACGACTTCATCGCGCTGCTCAAGGACAGCTCGCTCATCTCGGTCGTCACGTTGACCGAGCTCACGAAGACGTACACGAGCCTCGCCAGCGCCATGCGGGATCACCTGGGCCTCGGCCTCGTGGTGGCGCTGTTTTACCTTGGCTTGAGCCTCCCGTTCGCGCGCCTGTCGCGCAGCGTGGAGGAGCGGCTCGGATCGAAGGTCCGGCGGCCGGCTTCTGCTTAGAGGAGGGAACGATGTCGATCTGCGTCACCGATCTGGTCAAGCGACATCCCGGCGCCGCGGCGCCCGCGCTCGCGGGGCTCTGCATGAAGGTGCCGACGGGCAAGATCGCCAGCGTCCTCGGCCGCAGCGGCGCCGGAAAGACCACGCTGCTGCGCTGCTTGTCGGGGCTCGATCCGTTCGACGACGGGACGATCGACGTCGGCGGCGTGACGTTCGGCGCGGGCGCGAAGCACGGCTCCTTCGGCGGGAGAATCGGGCTCGTCTTCCAGACGTTCGAGCTCTTCCCGCACCTCTCGGTGCTCGACAACTGCACGCTGGCGCCGCGCGTCGTGCGCGGCGAGGCGCGATCCCGCGCGGAGGCGCGGGTCAAGGAGCTACTCGCGGAGCTCGGTATCGAGGACAAGGCGAAGGCGTACCCGGAGGCGCTCTCCGGCGGGCAGAAGCAACGCGTGGCGATCGCCCGCGCCCTCGCCATGGAGCCTTCGGTGCTGCTCTACGACGAGCCCACGAGCGCGCTCGATCCGGCGCTGAAGCATGAGGTCGGTCGGACGCTGCGGCGCGTGGCCGGCACGGGCGTCACGCAGATCGTCGTGACGCACGATCTACCCGTGGCGCGCGAGGCCTCGGATCTCGTCTTCGTGCTCGACAAAGGGCGCGTGGCGGCCTTCGGCCCGCCGGCTGAGGTGATCGCCGAAGCCGCGTGAAGCGACCGGATCCTTGACAAGGGGAGGCACCTCGTTTCCCCTCGTTTTGGGGATCCATGAGTCTCTTTCCCGGCTACGAGATCACGACGAAGCTGCACGAGACCACGCGGACGCTCGTGTACCGGGGCCGCCGCGCGCACGACGGGCTGCCCGTGGTGCTGAAGGTGCTGCGCCTCGACCGGCCGAGGCCCGAGGAGCTCGCGCGATTCCGCCGTGAATACGAGATCACGAGCGGCCTCAAGCTCGACGGCGTCATTCGCACGCACGAGCTCCTGCGCCACGACGGCCGCCTCGCGATCGTGCTCGAGGACTTCGGGGCCGAGCCCCTCAGCGCGTTCCGGGCCCGCGCGCGGCTGCCGATCGAGGAGCTCTTGCCGATCATGGCCGAGCTCGCCCGCATCCTCGGCGAGGTCCACGGGCGCAACATCATCCATAAGGACGTGAACCCGTCCAACATCGTCATCCACCCCGAGACCCGCGAGATCAAGCTCATCGACTTCGGCATCGCGACGGCGCTCTCGCGCGAGAGCGCGCCGATGCGGGATCTCAACGTGCTCGAAGGCACGCTGCGTTACGTGTCCCCGGAGCAGACCGGCCGTACGAACCGCGCCGTCGATCACCGCGCGGATCTCTATTCGCTCGGCATCACGTTCTACGAGCTCCTCACGGGCCACGTCCCGTTCGAGTCCTCCGACGTGGTGGAGCTCGTGCACCAGCACATCGCGCGCGAGCCCGTGCCCCCGCACGAGCGCGCCCCGCAGATCCCCGCCGCCGTCTCCGACATCACGCGCAAGCTGCTCGCGAAGTCCCCGGAGGATCGATACCAGACGGCCTTCGGGCTCGCGGCCGATCTCGAAGCGTGCGTCGCGGCGCTCGAAGAGGGCCGCCCGATCGAGCGCTTCCCCCTCGGCCGGCGCGATGTGCCGGACAAACTCCAGATCCCGCAGAAGCTCTACGGCCGCGAGGCGGAGATCGGAAAGCTGCTCTCCACGTTCGACCGCGTGAGCGAGGGCAAAGCCGAGATCGTCCTCGTCGCCGGCTACTCGGGCGTCGGCAAGAGCGCCCTCGTCAACGAGGTGCACGAGCCCATCCTCGCCAAGCGCGGCTACTTCGTCTCCGGCAAGTTCGATCAGCTCAACCGCGACGTCCCCTACAGCTCGCTGATCCAGGCCTTCCGCGACCTCGTCCGGCAGTTCCTCACCGAGAGCGAGGGACACCTCGTGCTCTGGCAGAAGCGGCTCTCGGCCGCGCTTGGTCCGAACGGACAGGTGATCCTCGACGTCCTCCCCGAGGTCGAGCTCATCGTCGGCGCCCAGCCGCCGATCTCGCCGCTGCCCGCGAACGAGGCGCAGAACCGCTTCCATTTCGTGTTCCAGAGCTTCGTCCGCGCCCTGACGGCCGGCGGGCATCCGCTCGTCATCTTCCTCGACGATCTGCAGTGGGCCGACGCGCCGTCCCTGAAGCTCCTGCACCTGCTCGTGACCGATCCCGACATGAAGCACCTGCTCGTGATCGGCGCGTACCGCGACAACGAGGTCGGCTCCGGGCATCCGCTGCGATTGACGCTGGAGGCGCTGGAGAAGGCCGGCGCGCCCGTGACCGAGCTCTCGCTCTCGCCGCTCTCGATCGAGCACGTCGAGCAGCTCGTCGACGACGCGGTGCGCAGCGGCGAGGGCACGCTGCCGCTCGCGGAGATCGCGCTCGAAAAGACGGGCGGAAACCCCTTCTTCCTCGGCCAATTTTTGCGTTCGCTCGCCGACGAGCGCCTGCTCCGCTTCGATCCGTCGGCCGCGCAGTGGCGGTGGGATCTCGGCGAGATCCGGCGCCGCGACATGACCGACAACGTGGTCGAGCTCATGGCGGCGAAGATCCAGCGGCTCCCCGAGCGGGCCCAGCGCGTGCTCGAGCTCGCGGCCTGCATCGGCGCGCGCTTCGAGCTCGCGACGCTCGCGAAGGTGCACGATCACCCGCTGATCGAGACGGCGACGGGGCTCTGGGACGCGCTGCGCGAGGGGCTCGTCGTGCCGATCGGCGACGCCTACCAACTCGCCGAGCCCGCGGTGCTGGAGAGCACGGACGGGATCCCCGACGCGCACTACAAGTTCCTGCACGACCGCGTGCAGCAGGCCGCCTACTCGCTCATCGAGGAGCACCGGCGCGCCGACATCCACCTGCAGATCGGCCGCCTCCTGCTCGAACGCACGCCGCCCGAGAAGCTCGACGAGCGCCTCTTCGACGTCATCAGCCAGCTCGATCAAGGCAGCGAGCGCATCGAGAGCCCCGAAGAGCGCGCCGAGGTCGCGCGGCTGAACCTCATCGTCGGGAAGAAGGCCAAAGCTTCGGCCGCGTACGAACCCGCGCTGCATTACCTCGACGCCGGCATCCGCCTCCTGCCGCCGGGGAGTTTTTCAGAGCGGTACGAACTCGCGTTCGAGCTCTACATCGAGGCCACGGGCGCCGCGTACCTGAATGGCGATTTCGAGCGCGCGCAGCGCCTCTCGCAGGGCGCCCTGGAGCACGCGCGGACGGCGCTCGACAAGGTGCGGATCCACGAGCTGCGGATGCTCTTCCACACCGCGCGTATCGAGTTCGACGCGACGATCCGCGTGGGCCTCCAGGCGCTCGAGCTGCTCGGCGCGCCGCTGCCCGAGGACATCGACACGAATGGCATGCTCGCGCGGTACGCCGAGACGGCGGCGCTCATCGGCGACAGGCCTGTGGAGTCGCTCGCGGATCTGCCCGACATGGCGGATCCGACCCAGGTCGCGCGGCTGCGGCTGCTCGTGACGCTCACGGCCCCGGTCTACATCGGCAAGCCCATGCTCTTCGTGCCCATCGTCTGCGAGATGGTCAAGCTCTGCGTCGAGCACGGGCACTCGCCGCTCTCGCCGTTTGCCTTCGCCGAGTACGGCGTCGTGCGCAGCGCCTTCGGGGATCCGGACGCCGGCAACGTCTACGGCGACCTCGCGATCCGCCTCATGGATCGCTTCGACGCGCGGGCCCTCAAGGCAAAGGTCTACACGCTCGTCGGAAGCTTCATCAAGATCTGGAAGGAGCACCTGCGTGTCTCCTTCGACTTCCTGCGCGAGGCCGTCACGACGGGCCTCGACGTCGGGGATCACGAGTTCGTCGGGTACTCGGCGGCCATCCACGCCGCGGCGATTTTTTACGCGGGCGAACCGCTCGACGTCGTGGTCGCGGACGTGGCCCAGCACATCGACGTGCTTTCGCGCGTCAAGCAGGAGCACGGCCTCTCCTTCGCGCGCATCGTCCGGCAAACCGTGCTGAACCTCATGGGCAAGTCGAAGGACCCGGTCCTGCTCGTGGGCGAGAGCCTCGACGAGCGGACGGCGATCCAGCACTTCCTCGAGGTGAAGAGCGAGAACGCGCTCGGCCTCCTGCACATCTCGAAGTGCATGCTCGCGTATCTCTTCGGGGACACGGCGCTCGCGATCGAGGCCGCCGACGCGGCGAAGCCCTACCTGAACGCGCTCACGGGGCACATGACGGCGGGGCAGCTCCCGCTCTACCACTCGCTCGCGCTCCTGCGGGCCGCGCGCGTGGCGACGCCCGAGAAGCGCGCGGAGCTGCTCGCCCAGGTGGACGAGAACCAGGCCCTCGTGAAGCGCTGGGCCGATCAGGCGCCGGCGAACTACCTGCACAAGTACGAGCTCGTCGAGGCGGTGCGCGCGCGGCTGCTCGACCGCGCGGCCGAGGCGATGGACCTCTTCGAGCGGGCGATCAAGGGCGCCGCGAAGCACGGGTTCGTGCAGGAAGAGGCGCTCGCGTACGAGCTCGCGGCGGAGCATTACCTGGAGCTCGGGCGCACGAAGATCGCCGCGACGTACATGGGCGAGGCGCGCTACGGCTACGTGCGCTGGGGCGCGTCGGCCAAGGTCGCGTCGCTGAACAAGGAGCACGCGGAGCTGCTCGGATCGGCGGCCCCCCCGCCGCCGAGCACCGCGCAAGGCCCCGCCACGGTGAACCTCGGCGTCGAGTCCACGACCGGCAGCGGCGGCGAGTCGATCGATCTCGCGACCGTGATGAAGGCCGCCCGCGCGATCTCCGGCGAGATCGTCCTCGAACGGCTGAGCTCCACGCTCATGCGGATCCTCCTGGAGAACGCAGGCGCGCAGCGCGGCTTTTTGATCCTGGAGCGCGAGGGCCAGCACGTCGTCGCCGTCGAGCACACGATCGATCAGGCCGACGTCATCACGCACGACGCGACGCCGCTCGATCAGGAGAAGCGCCTCTCGGCTGCGATCGTGAAGTACGTGAGCCGCACGCGCGAGAGCGTCGTGCTCCGTGACGCGGCGCGTGAAGGCCGCTTCACCGCCGATCCGTACATCGCGTCGGCGCGGCCGAAGTCCGTGCTCTGCGCGCCGCTCCTCGATCGCGGCGCCGTGACGGCCATCATCTACCTCGAAAACAACCTCATCGCGGGCGCCTTCACGGCGTCGAGGCTCGACGTCCTGCGCCTCCTGCTCTCGCAAGCTGCGCTCTCGCTCCACAACGCGCGGCTCTTCGCCGACCTCGAAAAGACCTCCACGCGCCTGCGGGCCTCGAACGATCTGCTCGAAGAGTACAGCCGCACGCTGGAGCAGAAGGTCGACGAGCGGACGCGGGAGCTCTCCGTGAAGAACGCCGAGCTCGGATCGACGCTCGAACAGCTCCGCGACACGCAGCAGCAGCTCGTGATGCAGGAGAAGCTCGCGAGCCTCGGCGCGCTGACGGCCGGCATCGCGCACGAGATGAAGAACCCGCTGAACTTCATCATCAACTTCGCCGAGCTCTCCTCCGGGCTCGTCACGGAGCTCGACGAGGGGCTCACGCAGCTCGACGGCGCGTCGGAGCCGGTCGCGCTCGAGGAGATCCAGGAGACGCTCTCCCTCTTGCGCCAGAACGTCGCGAAGATCGGCGAGCACGGCGTGCGCGCGAACCACATCGTGAACGGGATGCTCCTGCATTCGCGCGCGGGAGGCGGAAAACACGAGCCGGCGGATCTGAACGCCGCCCTCGCCGAGGGGCTCGATCTCGCCTACCACGGCTATCGCGGCAAGCTGCCGGGGTTCCACCTGAAGATCGAGAACGACTGCGATGCCTCGATCGGCCTCGTGGAGATCGCAGTCCAGGACATGGTCCGCGTATTCATCAACGTGATCAACAACGCCTGCTACGCAATGCAGGAGAAGCAACGAACGGCCGGCCCCGGCTTCGCGCCGACGCTCGGGATCCGCACGCGCAGCGACGGCAGCCTGGTCGAGGTGCGCATCCGGGACAACGGGACGGGCATCCAGGACGAGATCCTCGGAAAAGTCTTCAATCCGTTCTTCACGACGAAACCGCCCGGCGAGGGCACCGGGCTCGGGCTCTCGATCTGCTACGACACCGTGGTCCAGGGGCACCGCGGTTCGATGCAGGTGCACACCGCGCAGGGAAAGTACACCGAGTTCGTCATAACGCTGCCCAAACGTCAGAAGCAGCCGGGCGGCGCCGCCGGGCCCGCGTCTTCAAGCGGCGTGGACTCACGAAAAACCATAAGCTGACGCTAGGGAAGGTTCCGCGGACGGCCCGCGAGCAAGTCAAAAAAAACGTAGTGGGCTCACCCATCTCGTGCCGTTCGTCCTTGAAGAAGGAAGAGACCTGCTGCATTGTCCATAACGGACATGCACGTTCCCGGACGCCCCATTCGGGTGGCAATCATCGGAGGCGGGTGCGCATCGATGGCGGCCGCCTTCGAGCTGACGCGGCCCGAGCATCGCGGCCTCTACGACGTCACGGTCTACCAGATGGGCTTCCGGCTCGGCGGCAAAGGCGCCTCGGGCCGCGGGCCGTCGGGCCGCATCGAGGAGCACGGGCTGCACCTCTGGATGGGGTTTTACGAGAATGCGTTCCGCCTGATGCGCTCGTGTTATGCCGAGCTCGGGCGGAATCCGCGCGCCTGCCCCATCGCGACGTTCGAGGACGCGTTCGCGCCCGCGCCCGTCGTTGGCGTGACCGATCGCCTGCCGAGCGGCGCGTGGGAGCCCTGGGTCGCCCATTTCCCGCCTGGCAAGGGCATGCCCGGCGATCCGCTGGAGGAGCGCAACCCCTTCAGCGTCGCGGGATACCTGGAGAAGGCGCTCGCGCTCGTCCCCGAACTCTTGCGTTCGGCGAATGCGGGGCGCCCTGCGCCTGGCTGGCCCGCCTCCGAGGGCGCGCGCCGCGCCGCGGCGTCGCCGGGCGACGTGCTCGGGATGATCGAGCGGATCCTGCGGTACGGACAGCTCGCCACGACGGCGGCGGTGTTCGAGGCCGTGGACCTCCTGCGCACGGCGCTGCAATCGTTGTTCGCCCTGTCGCCGCGGGACAGCGTGCAGGCGACGCTCCTGCGGCTCCTCGACGCGATCGGCGTGGTCGTGCGGCGGGAGCTCGACGCGATCGTCGGCGGGGACATGGGGCTGCGGCGCGTGTGGGAGGTCGTCGAGCTCATCCTCTGCATCGTGCGAGGCTCGCTCCGGTACGGGCTCGCGTTCCACCCGGATGGGTTCGACGCGATCAACGAGTACGAATGGACGGATTGGCTGCGCCGAAATGGCGCGTCCGAGCGCTCGCTCGACTCCGGGTTCATCCGCGCGCTCTACGATCTCGCGTTCGCGTACGAGGAGGGCGACGTGCGGCGCCCGGCCCTCGCGGCGGGCGTCGCGCTCCGCGGCGCGCTCCGGATGTTTTTCACGTACCGCGGATCGCTGTTTTTCCGCATGCAGGCCGGCATGGGCGACATCGTGTTCGCCCCGATGTACGAGGTCTTGAAGCAGCGGGGCGCGCATTTCGAGTTTTTCCACCGCCTGCGCAACGTGAAACTCGCGCCACCCGAGGCGGGGCCGGCGCACGTCACGGCGCTCGAATTCGACGTACAGGCCGAGATCGTGGGCGGCGGCGAGTACGCGCCGCTCGTCGACGTCAAGGGGCTGCCCTGCTGGCCCGCGAAGGCCGACCCCCGGCAGCTCGTGGACGGCGAGCGCCTGGAGCGCGAGGGCTGGGCCTTCGAATCGCACTGGGAGACGCGTCGCGCGCGTGAAAAGACGGTACGCGTGGGCGACGATTTCGATTTCGTCGTGCTCGGCGTGAGCATCGGCGCCATTCCGCACGTCGCCCCCGAGCTCGTCGAGCGGGCGCCGTCGTGGCGCGCGATGGTACAGAACGTGAAAAGCGTCGCGACGCAGGCGTTCCAGGTGTGGCTCCGGGCAGACGCGCGGGAGCTCGGCTGGTACCGCCCCGCGCCGGTGAACCTCTCGGGGTTCGTCGAGCCGTTCGATACGTGGGCGGACATGACACACCTCGAGCGCGTGGAGAGCTTCGAGGAGCCGGTCCGGTCCATTGCGTATTTTTGCAGCGTCTTGCCGGACGTCGCGCCCGAGGGCCCGGATCTGCCGGGCATCGCGCGCGCCTACGTGCGCGACAACATCGTGCGTTTCCTCGATTGGGACGTGGGCTGGCTCTGGCCCGCGGCCGTCCGCAGGCCGGGCGAATTCCGCTGGGATCTGCTCGTCGACCCCGAGGAGGCGCGCTCCGGCGCGCCGCGGAGCACGGGCCCGGCGCGGTTCGATTCGCAGTTCTGGACCGCCAACGTGAATCCTTCGGATCGGTACGTCCTCTCGATGCCCGGGAGCATCAAGTACCGCATCTCGCCGCTCGACATGACCTTCGACAACCTGACCATCGCCGGCGACTGGACGCGCTCCGGGCTCGATACGGGCTGCGTCGAGTCGGCCGTGATGTCGGGGCTGCTCGCCGCGCACGCCATCAGCCATCACCCTCCCCTCGACGAAATCATCGGATACGATCACCCATGAGCCAATGGAATCCGCATGATCGCCCTCCCCCCCACGACGCGCCCGTGCACGACCGACTGCGGCGGGATCCTCCCGCGCGCACGCAGCCCATTCGGGACGTGCCCTTGATGTTTCGCTCCCCGCCGGAGCGCCGCCCCGAACCCAGCCCCGCGCCGAATGGTTCTTCGATGCCGAACGGCCGCCCTTCGCTCGAAACGGGCGTGTCCACGGCGTATCGCGTGTACGACGAATACATGCGCCGCGGCAGGGACGCGGCGCGTGGATTCGGCGGCTCGTGGAACGAGGTCGGGCCGCTCTCGTATGGCGACATGGCGCGCAGGGCGATGCGGTACTGGTCGGACGCCCTTGGCATGATGTTCGATTTCGCCGGCCCCATGGGCTTCATGCCTCAGGGACGCGCGCCGCAATCGCCGTATGCACCGCCCTACGGCGGCTACGATCCGCGCGCGGCCTATGCGCCGCAAAACCGATACGAGCCGCCGCCGCCCTATGGAAGGCCCGAGCCCCCGCCCCCGTACGGCCGATACGAGCCGCCGCCGCCCGAGCGCTACGAGCCGCCTCCGCAAGGCGCGCATGCGCCGCCGCCGCGCGAGCGCTACGAGCCGCCGCCGTTCGAGGGGCCCCGCGCCCCGCCGTGGGCCAGCCGCGGGCCGGGTCCCGCGGCCCCCGCGCCCCCTCTGCGCCCGCCGCTCGAGCCTTCGGCGCGGGAAGCGGGCATTGCATTGCGCTTCGACGTGCACCTCGGCCGCGCCGCTGAGGTGCGCCTCCACCTCGGGCCCGGCGCCGCCGGAAAACCCCTCGTCGCCCCGGCGCTCGCCGCGCTCGACGTCGAGGGCGCGCCGCCGCTCGAAGGGGTCCGCTTGTCGAATGACGGCGCCATCGGGATCACGCTGCAAATCCCGCCCGAGCAGCCCGCCGGCACGTACAGCGGCGTGGTGATCGACGAGGCGAGCCGCTCCCCCGTCGGTCGCGTGACCGTCACCTTGAAGGCCTGACGAAGGCCGAGGACGCCATGCTCGCCGAGATCGTCCCCGCCGTCTTGCAAGAATACGGTGCGGCCGCGCGCTCGCGGCTCTTTCAATACATCCCGACGCGCGAGCCGCGGCGCTGGCTCTACGACCTCGTGGCGGAGTATCCGCAGCGCGGCGGCCGTGGCTTCCGGCCGAGCCTCTGCATCGCCACGGCCCGCGCCTTTGGCTGCCCGCCCGAGGACGCCCTCGACACGGCCGCGTCCATCGAGCTCTTGCACAACGCCATGCTCGTCCACGACGACATCGAGGACGAGAGCGAGCGCCGCCGGGGCAAACCCACGCTGCACACGACGCACGGCGTCCCCATCGCCATCAACGTCGGCGACATGCTCGGGCTCCTGGGCCTCCGCCCGCTGCTCGTGAACTTCCGGACCCTCGGCCCGCGCCTCGCGCTGCGTATCCTCGAAGAGACCGAGCGGATGGCCTCGGAGTCGGCCGAAGGGCAGGCCATGGAGCTCGGCTGGCGCCACGAAAACTCGACGAGCGTACGCGAATCCGATTACCTCGAAATGGTCCTCAAAAAGACGTGCTGGCTCGGGATGATCCACCCGATCCGCGTCGGCGCGATGATCGCCACGTTCGACTCGGTCGATCCCGACTCGTTCATCCGGTTCGGCTTTTTCCTCGGCGCGGCCTTCCAGATCCAGGACGATCTTTTGAACCTGACCGGCGACGAGAACGATTACGGCAAGGAGCTCGGCGGCGACATCCACGAGGGCAAACGCACGATGATGCTGATCCGCCTCTTCGAGGCGGGGACGGCGGAGGAGCGCGCGCGCCTCGGCCGCCTGCTCGCGCTCCCGCGCGCCGAGCGCACCCGCGAGGAGATCACCTGGGTGCGCGAGCGGATGGACCATTACGGGTGCATCGAGTACGCGCGTGAGGTCGCGCAGGGGCTCGCGGGCGCGGCCTCGCACGAGTTTTCCCTCCTGTTCGGCGCGCTGCCGGACTCCAAGGACAAACGGTTCCTCGAGGCCCTCCCCCGCTGGGTCATCGAGCGGGCTTGACGAGCGGGCGCGGCAAGACGACAACATCCCGGAGACGAACCATGGCAAAACCGCCCTTCAACGTGGCGCGGGGCCTGTATCCCGCGATGCAGCTCATCCCTCCTTTTTCATTCAAGGGGGTGACGATGCGGGTCTTCCCGCTCCTCGCCGACATGGAGCGGGTGCAGCGGTTCGTCGACCAGTACCTCAACCACATCGCCCCGGACAAGGTCGGCCAGTTCCGGGTGTTCCTGCCGTACGTGTACCTCCAGCTCGTGCATTACGGCAAGATGTCGATCGACGCCGCGAACCTCGGCTGGATCGCGCAGCACGAGATCAATTTCACGATCCCGCTCGCGTGGTACGAGGAGCAAGGGTCGAACCTCGTCTTCAAGGACTGGATCTACCTCACGCCGTACATCTTCGTGAACAACCCGCTCTCGATGACGACGGGGCGTGAGGTCTACGGGTGGCCGAAATCCCCCGGGTATCTCGTGCCGACCCTGAGCGGGTGGGTCGACGACCCCATGGCCCCGCAGCTCCTCGCCAAGGTCGCCGCGCAGCTCTTTCCGCGGACGTACGCGGGCGAGAAGCTCGAAGAGCGCACGCTCCTCGAATTCGTGCAGGCGCCGCCGCTCACGCCGTTCGAGTGCCCCCCGGACCTCACGCAAGCGTTCTACCCCTGGGCCGCGGCGCAGAACGTCGTGAACAGCGCGAGCCGCTGGATGTCGAGTTGCCTCGACATCCTCTACGGAATGGGGATCCTGCACAAGCAGCCCGGCGCGACGGCCGCGAATGCCGTAAAAATGGCCCAGCAGCTCGCGCAGCTCATCGTCGGGCTCTACACCTCGAACCCGTATTGGACTGCGCTCAACCTCAAGCAGTTCCCGAGCGCCACGAAGCCACACCTCGCCGATTACCAGGGGTTCGTCACGACGAAGCTCCTCATCGACGGCATGAACCAGGTCGGCTTCTTCGGCAACAGCCACCTCCTGCTCGGCGACATCACGGGCGGATATCGCGTCCACATCCACGGGTATTCGGATTTCCCCCTCGTCGACACGCTCGGGCTCCAGGTCTCGGGCGCGCCCACGCGTGGCCCACACGGCGAGCCGGTGGACGTGCTCGAGCCCGTGTTCCCGTTCTGGCTCGATTTCGACGTGAAATACCCCTGGGGCGAGGTGCTCGCGTGGCGCACGCCCTTCTCGGGCGGCTGGAAGAGCGACGGCTGGGTGCCCGATTCGCTCACGGCGCCGGACCCGGAGCCCATCCCGCTCTTCAACACCGCGCGAGGCGTCCCGGTCGACCCCATCCCGGGGCCCTTTTATTTCCCGGACGCGACGCTCCGCGTGCTCCCGATGCTCGCCGACCGGGGAAAACTCCAGGCCTTCTGCGACGCTTACCTCAACGGGATGCTCCAGGGCACCGGGTATCAAATCGACGCCTGGGGCACGCACGTGTACATGATGGTGTCGAGCGTCGACGAGGTCGGATCCGAGACGAACAACGTGGGCGTCTGGACGGACCGCGACGTCGAGATCCTCCTGCCGGTGCTCTGGTATTTCAACGGCGAGCTGCGCGGCGGGGCGATGATCCCGATCTTCTCCTACGCGAATCGCGCCACGGCCGCGATCTCGGCCTCCGAGGTGAGCGGCATTCCCACCTTGCCCGCCACCCTCGCGAGCCCGCCCGATCGATGGATGGACCACGCCGGGCCCTCGCCGAAGACGCCGCAGCCCCTGCTCACCGTCGTGGCCGAGGTGCTCCCCGCGGTCGGGTATGGCCAGAAGGCCGAGCAGCAGCCGGTCATCGAAATCATCCAGGGCGCAACGACGCCGCCCGCCCCGACGAGCTCGTTCCTCCTGAACGAGAGCCTCCCGCACCTCCTGCAGCAGGAACACAAGCGGAAGGTGTCGACGGCGAACGAGCTGCGCACGGAGCTCGAAATGGCGCGCGCCCTCGCGCTCGGGCCCCTCGTGATGAGGGCTTCGCTCGACATCCTCACCTTGAAACAATTCCGCGACGCCCAGGATCCGATCGCCGCCTGCTACCAGAGCGTCGTCCTCATCGAGCGCGTGCTCGAGAACGTGTTCGAGCTCGACGAGTTCGAGCGGCCCCTGGAGATCCGGCTGCACGAATATCCGAGCCAGCCCATCGTGAAGACGCTGGGGCTCTCCTGGAAGGCCGTGGACGTGAGCGGCCCGGCCGAGGTGTACGTCATCGAGCCCGTGCGGCCCTTCTGGGCCCGCGTCGCGATGCGGCAGCACCTCGGCCGAAACCTCGCGATGCGCGCGGGCTGCACGCAGTGGATCATCCCGCCCCAGGAACAACTGCTCGCGTCCCTCCTCGAATCGCCGAGCCTCGGCATGGAAATGCTCGCCGACGTGGACGCCGGGGTGCCGCGGCAAATCGGGCCGCGCGCGCGGGACATCGCCACCTCGATGGGGGGGGCCCTGTCGCAGCCGAACCGCGCGCAGGTGCTCGCGACGATCGATCCCCAGATGGTCGTCGAGACGATCCTGAGCGGAGAATGGGAGGACCAGGGGCCGACGCGCTGGGAGCGAGGCAAGGCCGAGATCGTCCGGACCCTCGACGCGATTCGCGCCGAGGCCGGGCCCGACGAAGCGGCGGCGCGCGCCGGGGAGCTCACCTCCCTCACCGTCGAAGTGGATCGACGTATCCCCAAGGAGAGCCGGCTCCGCCCGTACGCGGAGGCGGCGCTCCAGCAGCTCGCGACCGCTGCGGCCACGGCCGGCGGCTCGGCGAAGGCGTTCGCGCCGGAGGCAAAGGTCGCCTTCTTCGCGCCGGACCCCTCGGCGTCCTTCGGGGCGACGCCCGAGGATTACGCGAAGGCGCTCGACGGGGTGATCCTGATCCTCGCGAAGGCCTGGCAGAAGGCCGATTTCGTGGAGCCCTGACGAAGGCGGGGCGCGCCGGCGCTCAAAGGGCGCCGAACGCCCCGTCGGCCGCGAACGTGGAGCCGCTGCAGAACGAGGACTCGTCGCTGCCGAGGAAAAGCACGAGGTCGGCGATCTCCTCGTTCGTGCCATAACGACCGAGGGGGATCATGCTCGTGAACTTGTCCTTCACGGAGTTCGGCGCGTCCGGGGCCGCCAATCGCTCGATCGAGCGCATCATGCGGTTGTCGACGGCGGCGGGGTGAATCGAGTTGACGCGCACGCCGACGGGCGCGAGCTCGAGCGCGGCCGAGCGCATGAGGCCGGTCACCGCGTGTTTGCTCATCGCGTACGCGCTGAGCCCGGCCATCCCCGAGAGCCCGAGGATCGACGAGTTCACGATGATGCTGCCCTTGCCCTGCTTCACCATCGGCGGGGCGCTGTGCTTCAGCGTGAAGAACGTCCCGCGCACGTTCACCCGATAGACCTCGTCGAGCTCCTCCGCCGTGATGTCGGTGATCGGCTTGACCACGCCCTCGACGCCGGCATTGGCGAAGACGATGTCGAGCCGCCCGAATGCGTCGAGGCACGCCGCGACCGCGCGCGCCACGTCCGCCTCCTCGGTGACGTCGCCGGTCGCCATGGCGACGGACGCGCCGTGTTGCGCCACGGCGTCGCGCAGCGGCGCTTCCTGGCGAGCGAACGCGAAGACCCGCGCTCCCTCCCGTACGAACTTGTCGATCGTTGCTCTGCCAATCCCGCCCGTGGCGCCCGTGACGAGCGCCACCTTGCCCTCGATTCGACCCATGGGGACGACCTCCTCCGTTTGCGGATCCACCCGGAAAAACCGCGTTTGCCCGAGTCTATGCCCATCCGCCTCGCTTTGGAAACAGCACGACGACGGCGCGCGGCCGATCAGGCGCGCCGCTGCGAGCGGTACCACGCAATCGCATCACGCAACGTTTCGTCAAGCGGGCGGACGCCTTCCCCGAAGCGCATCGTGGTGCTCGGGGCGCCCATGGCGTACGCGTCGAGCACGAGCAGGAGCGCGAGCGACGGGAGCGGCGAAGGCCGGCCGCCGAGCGAGAGCGCCGCCTCCATCCAAAAAGCCCCCGTGGCGGAGAGCCGGGCCGAGGCGCGCAAAAACGGCGGCCTCACGCCCGCGAGCTCGCAAATGCGCGCGGCGAGCACGTCCGTCGGGACGTCGTGGCCCGTGATCGGCAGGGGCGCGCCGAATGCCTCGGCCTCGAGCGCGCCGCGGATCGCCGCGGCCGCGTCGCGAACGTCGACGATGTTCACGACCCGCCGCACCGTGGCCGGGACGGCGCCTGCGAGGAGCTGCGGGACGAGCGCGAGCTCCGTGGGTTTGTCGTCCCAGGGGCCGAGGAAGGCCGTGGGATTGGCGAGGACGGCGGGCAGGCCGTGGCGCGCGGCATCGAGGACCATCCCCTCCATGTGCGCCTTGACGGCGAAGTAAGGATGGCTCTGCCGGCGAAAGCTCGTCTCGAGCGCGGCGAGGCCCCCTTCCTTCCGCGGCAGGGTCGTGAACGAGCCGATGTACACGAGGCGCGCGCCGCTGCGGAAGGCGGCGTCGAGGACCGCGCGGGTGCGCGTCACAGCATACCGGAGCGGATCCCGTTCGGCCGAGGATTGCGGGGCGAACCGGTTCACCGGATAGGGCGCTGCGGCGTCGACGAGGACGTCGTGTCCGCGGGCCCACGCGTCGATCTGGCCTGGCGCGTCGGCGTCGCCGACGGCGAGATCGACGTCGAGGCCGGCGAGGTTCGCGGGGCTCTTCCGACGCGTGGCGGCGGTGACGTGGTAGCCGCACGCGAGCAGCTCGCGCACCATCGCTTGACCGATGTGCCCCGTGGCGCCGAGGACGAGGGCACGGGCGCGGGCGCCGCTCGAGAGCATCGACCGCGGAAACCACGCCGGCCCGGCGGCGTCAAGCACCCACGCGGCGGGCGCGGCGGGCGCTTCGATGAGACTACCCAGGCGGCGGCGCCCTGCGTTACGATGGTCGTCCTCATGCGCGCGGTCAGCCTCAACATCCCCGTGGGCCTTCGACAGGACGAGCCACGGGAGCTCTACAAGTTCGCCACGATGGCGAGCATCACCTGCGGAGGCCCCGGCGTCGACGAGCGGTCGATCAAGCGCGCGATTCAGCAGGCGAAGGAGTCGTGGGCGAAGATCGTCGCGCTCGTCTCGTTCCCCGCGCACGGAGGACCGATCGGGCCTTCCGTGGAGCCGGAGGACGTGCGAAGCGCGGTGCGCGATCAGTGTATCGCGATGCTGCGCGTGGCCGAGTGGCAAGGCGCGCGGATCTTCGCGGTGAAGGCGACGGACGCGCTCCTGCTCGCGGCGACGGCGAACCGGCACGTGGCGGACGCGATCCTCGACGGCGCGTTCGAGGGGCTCTCGATGGACGTGCCGGTGATCGGCCCGTTCGAGGGCCCGATGCTCGACTACGTGCGCACGGGCGGGCTCGATTATCTGCGGGAGGCGTACGCGGATCGGGGCTACCACGCAGACGGGAACCTGATCCCGGAGGGCGAGCCGGGCGCGAGGATCGAGAGCGCCGCAGCCGCCGCGGAGAACGCGCTGCGTCTCGCGAGGACGAGCCGCTTCGACGCGATCGGGGTGCATGGCGAAGGCCCCTTCGCGGTGGAGATCGCAGGGGCGGTGCGGACGGCGCTGGAGAGCCAGGGGCTCCTGTCGCGGTAGGCGCAGCGGTCGCTCTGCGCGTTCCAGTCGTCACGCCGCGAGCTACAGCGGTCGGTTCGCGAGCTACAGCGGTCGCTTCGTGACGTACAGCGGTCGCTTCGCGAGTTCCAGCGGTCGCTTCGTGGCGTACAGCGGTCGCTTCGCGACGTACAGCGGCGATGCCGTGACGGGCGCAGGCGGCGCTGCGGCGCGCAGCGGTCGTTTCGGGACAGGACGAGGCGACGAACGGACAGGCGCAGGTGGTTTCCTGACGGCCGGAGGTTCGTTACGCTACGCCGCATGCCTACGAATCTCGAAATGATTCCGAAAACACGCCGGCTCACGCTCCTTCGATTGGGCGAGCAGTTCGGCTCGCAGGACACGCTCGATCAGGCCCACCAGACGCTGGCCGCTTACGAAACGTTCGCGCCGCTGCTCAAGACGTCGGGCTTCGGCGCAAAGCACGCGGCGGAGCTCGGAGGCGCGCGCGACGGGCTGATCCACGCAGGCGTGGGGCGGGAAGCGGCGAAAGGCAAAAAGAAGGTGACCGGGGAGGCCTACGTGAAGGCCTGCAACCAGGCGACGACAGCGCGCATCAACACGCGCGCGGTGCTCGCGGGGGTCAAGGAGGACCTGGAAGCGAGTGGGGAGTCCGAGGAGGCCGCGGCGACGGTCTCGGCGGCGCTTCGGCAGACGCGGTCGGCGGCGAAAAAGGCAGAGCCCTTGGCGCAACAGCTCGCGCTGCTCGGCGACACATTGAAGCACCCGGTGGTGGCGGCGGTGGCAGCGGATCAAGGCGGGCCCGAGGCGCTCGTGGAGATCGAGGCGTCGATCACGGCGCTACGAAAAGCCGATCAGGAAGACGTGGGCGTGCGCGGGACACCGGTGGAGACGGAGACCCTCGACCTGCTCGACGGGATCATCGTGCAGCTCGTGCGAAGAGCGCGGCGGGCCGCGATCGCCGCGTCGAAGCGGCTCGGGAACCCGGCGATGGCGGAGGCGTTCAAGCTCGACAAGCTTTACCGATCGAAGGGCGGGAGCAGCGCGGAAGACGAGGGCGGCGAGGACGAGGATGGGGAGGATGTCAAGGGGTAAGAGGGGCGTGGCGCGTCGCGCCGGGGCGCTGCCCCGGACCCCGCGGGGGCTGTCCGCCCCTCGACCCGGACCAGGCACGGCCTGGACCGAGGTGGAAGAACTGCGCTCCGCGCAGTTCTTCCAACGGGCCGGTGGCAAGACCATCGAGGTGGGTTCCAACCTGGCGACACGAACGTGGCCGGCTGAACCTGCAGCGCCGCGGCCTCCGTGGACAGGATCGTCGCCGGTCTTGCCACTGGCTGTTCGATGAACTGCGCATCGCGCAGTTCATCGACCCTGGGTCCAGCGCCTCGCTGGTCCGGGGTGGAGGGGGCGGACAGCCCCCTCCTGGGGCCTGGGGCAACGCCCCAGCGAAACCGCTTCAGAGAGGCTCACCCCTTCCCCGCCGCCCGCCGTGCCCGCTCCGCCTCGGCCATCAGCCGGCCGTAATCGAGCCGCTCGAGCGCCGCGCGCGCCTCGGCGAGGCTCTCCCCCGCGACGGACGCGCCGAGACCGAGGACGAGCCTGCGCGCGAGCTCCTCGCGGCGCAGGGGGCTTCCGCGGAGCAGGTCGAGCGTCACGAGGCTGGTGCCGCGCGCGACGTCGAAGAGGCCTTCGCGTGCTGCGGTGCGCGCGCGTCCCTCGAAGATACGTTTTAGCGTGGATTCGGGGATCATGCGCCGTTCGAGCACGAGCACGAGGAGCGCGAGCCGCTCGATTGCGCCTCGATCGAGCCCTGCGGCCACGGGGTCGAGCTCCAGCGGATCGACGGGCTCGATCGCGAGGTCGCGGCAGAGGTCTGCGAGTTTGGCCCGCGCGACGTCGACGTCCAGCGCGGCTGGCTCGATCTCCGCGAGGACCTGGCCGAGCGCGGCGAGGATTGGCGCGAGCTGGAGGGGCACGCTCTCCGGCAGGAGGCGGGCGTCTTGCGTGGCCGGCGCGGCGGCGGTGGGCTTCGCGGTCCAGTTTTTCAGGAAGGACATGGCTTTATCCGCTGGGGTTCGTCGTGCCTGGATCGTCGAACAACGAGAACGCGAGCTCCGCCGCGACGCGCGGGAAATCGCCGAGCGCGCGCACGGCGACGACACGCGCTCCGGCTTGCTCGTAGCGGCGCACCTTCTCGCGGCTCGGCGCGTGCAGGAGGAGCACGAAGGCCGGTGAGCGCTCGGCTGCGCGCGCGAAGATGGCCGCGTTTTGCCGGGCTGCGTCGTAGTTTGCGTCGAAGTCGCTGTCGGTGATGACCACGCGGATCGGCTGCTCGTCGCGGGTCTCCTCGACCGAGGCGGCGAGGATGTCGAAGGGGAAGTGCGTGCCGCCGCCGATGTAGCGCATCAAGAACTTCGAGAGCACGCGCTCGGAGCGGCAGAAGTCCCACGCCTTTTCGTGGCCCATCGAATAGACGAGCGCGCGCGCCGCGCCGCCTGCGCGGATCGTGCCTGTCGCGAGGATCTGCGCGGCGAGGGTCATCGCGTTGAGGGCGCGCTTCGGGTCGGGCATGGAGCCGCTGACGTCGAGGTAGATCTCGGTGCGGCCGAGGAAGGACGGCGTGCTCTGGCCTTCTTCGTCGGCGATGCGCTCGCGCAGCAGCGGCATCGCGGCGCCGAGCGTCTCGCCGCGGCGGAGGAGCGTGGCGACCCAGTCGATATCGGCGACCGGATCACCGGGCTCCCATTCGAGGTGCGTGGTGGGCACGAGCGCGTCGGCCCAGACGCGTGCGGGCGGCGGCCGGAAAAGATACTTTTCGGCTTCGCGGCGGTAATGGGCCGCCATTGCGGTCGTGAGCAGCTCGGATTTGCCCGCGCCGTCGCCGGGCATCGCGCCCGCGCGGCGCTCGAGGCTCTGATCGGCGAGCTTTTCCGCCAGGTCTTTCGGGAAAAAACCTTCGCGGATCGCCCGCTCGATCGCCGCTTTTTCGGACTTTTTCGGCACGAGCGCCGCGGCGAGGTCCTCGGCGGAGAGCTCGCCTTCGGCGCAGTCGCCGCCGCCGGTATGTTTTGGCGCGGGGCTCGCCATGGCGTATCGCCAGGCGATCGAGGCGAAATAGAGGTACTGGAGCGTGACGTCGGGCGCGAACGCGAAGAGGTTTTGCGCGACGAGCTTCGCGTCGAGGCGGTGGTCCGGAAAGGCGCGCTCGAATGCGGCGGCGGTTGTCCCGAGAAGCTCCCCTTCCCTTCGTTGCCAGAGCTCTTCCATCACAGCGCGCTGGAACGTGAAGAGCATGTCGTCGGGTGAGCGCGCGCCGCGCGCCGCGAGGATGCGGCAGAGATCGTCCTCGATCGAGGGCAATCCCCCCTGTCCGAGCCTCTCGTCGACGAGCAGATCGTAAAATGGCCCCGTGAGCGAGCGCGGCAGGCGCGGAAGGAACGTGCGTTCGAGCAGGAGGAGGCGCGCGTGCTCGACGGGGCTGCCGGGGAACGCCACGTGGTGGCCAATCTCGTGGGCGATCAAAGCTTCGAGCGCGTCTTCGAGCGCGGCCTCGGTGATCGGGCGCGCGCCGAGGCGGATCGTGCGCGAGGTGAGGTCGATGCGGGCGAAGGTCTCGCCCTCGGGATCCACGACGGGCTCGCCGAGGAGGAGATACGGCGAGTACCGGGCGCGCGCGCGGGGGAAGGCGCGCGCCGCGAGGGAGGTGATGCGCTCCTCTGCGCTCAAGGGCTCTCCACGAGCCAGAGGCGCTGCGAGTCGAGCGCGGTCGCGACGACGAGGCCCGCGCGCGAGGCGGCGACGCTGTGCCCACGTTTCCAGTGCGGGAGCGGGACGCGCGTGTCGCTCACGTACACGACGCCTTGCCCGAGCGTGACCGTGGGCAAGCTCGGATCGGCCTCGATCTTGTCGGCGAGGCACGGCGAGCGGAACGCGAGGTTCGGGGCGCCGCGCGCGCCGAGGAGCACACCGGCGGCGAGATCGGGCCGCTTGCGATCGTGGACGCAGACGAGCGTGGGCGCGCCGAAATGCACGCGGCCCGGCAGAAACGCGGACTCGACCTCGCGCAGATCGACGGTCCGCACCGAGAACGGGCCTTTCCACGTGGAGCGAGCGCGCGGCGCGAGGGCGGCGTCGAGGATCTTGAGGAGCCGGCCTTCGAGGTCGAGCAGCGCGCCGGGGTTCGAGGACGTGCTCGGCGCGGCCATCGCCGCGGCGACACACAGGTTGAGCCACGGCGGCTCGCCGAAGAGGCCTTCGCCGAGGTTCCACGCCTTCGCGAGCAAGCCCAAACGCGTCTCGACGGGGAGCGTCGGGAGCTTGTCCGGGAGAACGTCCACGAACAGGAGCTCCACGAGGTTTTCGGGCCTGCGCGCGCGCGGCGTCTCGCCCTCGCCCACGACGCCGGGGCGGATGTAGCCGAGCCCGATCGCCTCGACCACGAGCCCGAGCCAGGCCTCGAAGATGCGGAGCGAGGCTTCGGAGCCGTCGAGGTTCCCCGCGAGTCGCTTGCCCGGGCCGAGGACGAGCGCTTCGAAAAGCGCGCCGTCCCACCGGGAAAAACGGCGTTCGCCTTCCCGGAGATGATGTGTCGCCAGCGCTTCGAGATCCGTCACGAGGCGCCTCCTTCCAGGCGCTCGGCGGCCGCGAGCCTGCGTTGGTAGCTCTCGTGGAGGCTCTTCAGGAGCACGAGATCCTCGTAGATCGGCCCCGAGAGATCGGCGCGCTTCAGCAGCTCTTCCATCGCGCGCTGCACCTTGCCCACGCGGCGCTTGAGCTCGGCCGTGGTGACCCCGAGCGCGCTCGCCTCGGCCTCGGCTTGCAGCGCGCGCACGCCCTCGCGCAGCGGCGCGTAGGCCGCGTGCTGGACGGCGGCTTGATCGAAGAGGCGCGTGATCCAGGTGGCGCGGTCGAGCAAAAGGACGCGGGCTTCGGCCTTTTGAAAGAACGCGCTTTGCGGGTTCGGGCGGAGCTTGTCGAAGAGCGTGAACGGCAGGACGAGGCGCACATCGGTGACGGAGACCTCGCTCTTGCCGCGGAAATACGCGAGGGCCTTGGCGAAGAGCAGGATGGCCTGGAGCGCGCGGGCCGAGACGCCATTTTCGGTCTGCGTGCAGACGTGGACGTTCTTGTCGAGCGGGCAATCCTCGTTGCAGACGTGCGCGACCTTCTTGCCCGCGAGGTGGAGCGTGTCCTTGTTGCGGTATTCGAGGACGTCCGAGGCCCGGCGGCAAAAATCGAGCTGGCCGGCGAAAAAGCCGAGCACGTCGAGCACGCGCGCGGGGACCGGGACACAACGGATCTCGGCCTCGGCGCGATCGAGCTCGTCGGCGGAGAAGACGACGTCGGCGGGGATGCGGGTCTCGGGCGGGCGGGCTGTCGCGACACGCTCGGCGAGGGCGTCGAGCGAGCGGGCGTGGAAGGGCGGCGCGCGGACGACGGCGTCGATGCGATCCTTGAGGGCCTCGATGACCTGGAACGTGCCGCCGCCGGAATCCTCGTTCGCCGTGAGGTACCAGGCGGATTTGCCGGCGAGCGCGACCTGCTCGAAGCTCTCGGCGTAGCCCTCGGCGAGGAGCGAGAGCAGCGCGGACTGGGTCTTCGTGGGGATGCGGTTGTACTCGTCGATGATCTTGACGCGCTTGCCGATCCAGCGGCGCCACTCGACGCGGATCTCGCCGGACGCCTCGGCCTTGACGAGGCTCGCGGGCAAGGGGCTGCCGAGCAGATCGGCCGTGGTGAGCTGGGGATGGCCGTGCTGGACGATGCGGCGGATCTCGTCGAGGGGGATGCCGGCGAGCGCGGCCATGATCGTGGCCATCGTGGTCTTGCCGCGGCCCGGGGCGCCGACGAAGAGCAGGCGTTGCGAGGTGACGAGGCAAAGGAGCGGCAAGAGGACGTACGAGGCGTGCGCGGCGCGGCCGAGGTCGACGCGCGCTTCGCCTTTGCCGAGCGTCGTCGATTCACCGAGCTCCATGTCGAGGTACGGGCACACGAGGGCTTGCGTGGCGATCCACGTGTAGGCGCGGCGGAGCTTGCCCGAGAGGCCCGCGCTCCTCGGCGGCCCGAGGACGAGCGCGCCGTCCTTTTCGACGCGGGCGCGGCCGTCGAGCCAGGATGCGACGAGGCGGTGGGGATCCATGCGTGACGACGACTATGCCAGAGTTTGCCTCCTCGATGACCAGATCCTGGCCATCCAGTGACCACCTCTGGCCATCCGAGAGGACGCCTGATCTTTTACACTCCCTCTCGTTCAGCTCGAAAGCAACGAACCACCGGCGCGCGGAGCCGGGAGCGGAGGGATGAGATGAAACAAGCGGTCCTTGGCTTACCAATGCATCACGCAGGTCGATGCGCGTTCCTCTTGCTGAGCGCGGCGCTCGGCGGCTGCTCGGACGAAGCCGCGACGCCCGCGGGTCCGCCGGAGATCTTCGAGAACCCGCCGGAGCTCGCCCCGAACGCGGCCGGGGTCCACGAGCTCCGGCTCGCGCCGAGCGAGGTGAAGATCGGCGGGAAACGGTATTGCCTGCGGACCTACAATGGCTCGATTCCGGGCCCGACGATCCGCGTGCCGGCCGGCGCCGATCGCAAGGTGCGGGTCAACCTCCACAACGATTTCAAGCGCTCCGATTACCGCCTGGTGGCCGGGGCCGCGAATACGTCGGCGGTCACGTGCCACGATTTCAACCTGACGAACCTGCACGCGCACGGCACGCACGTGCAGCCGAACTACGCGACGCCCGCCGCGGGAGACCCCTGCGAGGGATCGGGCTGCGGCCCGGACGCGCGGTACCACGCCGACGACGTGCTGCACGAGGTGCCGCCCGGCGAAATGGCGCAATACCGCTGGGATCTCGACGAGGACGGGCCGCACCACGAGGGGTTCAACTGGTATCACCCGCACATCCACGGCTCGACGGCCATTCAGGTGACGAACGGGGCCGCGGGCGCGCTCGTCATCGAGGGGGATCTCGACGAGGTGCCGGGCATCGCCAAGGCGAAGGAGCGAATCATGGTCCTCGGCGGCGTGCCCATCAACGTCGAGTCGACGCGGCCGCTCGCGGACGGCGAGGCTTGCAGTGAGGATACGCTCTCGGCGAACGATTTCGAGGGCGCGGAGAACGATACGAAGCCGACGCTCGTGAGCGGCAAGCTCTTGCCGCACATCAAGACCTCGCCGAACCAGGTCGAGCGTCTGCGGATCGTGCACGCCGGCACGCCGAACGAGCTCGGGATGAAGCTCCACCCCTCGGACGATCCGACCTGCGAATCGTTCGACGTGCTGCATCCGATCGAGATCACGCAGATCGCCCGCGACGGCATCACGCTGCCGCAGTTTTACGTGAGCGATACGATGTGGGTATCCCCCGGGTATCGGATCGAGGCCCTCGTAAAGATGCCCGCCGAGAAGACGACGCTTTGCCTCGTGGGGCGGCGCCCGTCCGATCTGCTCGGGAGCCTCGTGGCGATCTTCGACGTGGATGCGGAAAACGGAGCGCCGACGGAGACGAACATGCCGGAGGCGTCGGCCGTCGCGGCCCTCGCCCCGCCCACGACGTTCATGGGCAAGGTCGACGGCCAGATGGTGCAGGCGAGCTGCGAATCGGTCGACAAGATCCACCAGAAGATCGCGCTGCTCGTCCCCACGCCCGGGGAAAAACCCGACCCGGAGAAACCCGCCGAGCTCGGCTCGTGTGATCCGGGCGACCACATGCACGGCATCGATCCGGACGCGCCGACGTGTTTTTGCCCCGCCCCGAACATCAGTTGCCGCCGCTTCGACGATCGGCGCGCCTGGGGGTACCGCAGCGACCGGGTGATGGAGGTGGGGACGACGGAGAAATGGGAGATCCGCGCGTTCGACGGGCACCCGTTCCACATTCACATCAATCCGTACCTCGTCTGCGCGAACGATTCGAACAAGGAGCCGAACTTCCCGCACTGGCGCGACACGTTCTGGGTGCAGGCGGAGGACGGGCCGCGGCAGATCCTGACGAACTTCCGCAAGTTCACGGGCCAGTTCGTGCTGCATTGCCACAAGCTGAACCACGAGGACATGGGGATGATGGAGCTCGTCGAGATCTGCCCCGAGGGCGACACCAATTGCCTTTGCCAGGGCACGGACGCGAACGGCAATTGCATCAGCCAGGGCGGGTGCAAGGCCGAGGATCTCCAGTGCCAGTTCGCCAAAGCAGCGACGGAGGCGTACCCGCTCCCGCCCGCGCCAAACCCCGCGCTCTGCGGGCCGTGAGGCGGCGCGTCCCCTACCCTTCCCGCTCGTTCTGGCGTACGGTGGGGCATGCGCCGGATCGGATTCGTTTCGCTCGTGCTCCTCGCCGCGGCCTGCGCCGAGCCGATGGGGGAGCCCGGGACCCCGAGTGCCTGGAAGGAGCCTCCCTGGCTCGTCGTCCGTGTCGACACGGTGGAAGTCACGCCGTACCGGCCGGGCACCGAGGTGCCCTGGGACGACATCGAGCCCCAGCCGACCGACGGCACGGCCTGCGGCATGCTCGGCCGCGTGATGGCCACGACCGATCCGATCACGGGCAAAGGAGCCGAGGCCCTTTGCCCCATCGATCCGCGCCCGCGGCCCGCGAACGCCGACCCGCGGCTGCCCGATCTCGTGGTGCTGCTCGGCGTGGGCAACGCGGCCCATTACCAGACGCCGACCGCGCACGACGCCATGCAAGCCACATTCAACGGCGAATTCGTGATCCCGACGAATTCGATCCCGGCCGAGGGCATCACGCTGGCGGTGGTGGATCGGGACGGGGCGTCTGCGGAGATCATCGGCGGGGTGAAGCTCAGCCGGCAGGAGCTGCTCGCGGCGCAGGCGACGCGGCCCGTGTTTTCGATGCGCGGCGGGGGCGTGATGCGGATGGATCTCGCCGTGATGGCGTATACGAACCCGATGGAGACGGCCGAGGCGGCAGTGACGGCGCAAGCCGGCGGCGCGCTGGTGTCGCTGCGGCCGATTCGCGCGGGCGAGGTGGTCGAGATTGCGGCGCGCGGGCAATACCGGATCGGCACGGGGCGCGGCGCGTGGATCGATCCGCGCGGGTATTTCGAGAACGAGCCGCACGACCCGAACTTCGACAACGAGCCGTTCCGGTCCGCGCCGCACGGCGCCGGCATTGCCGTGGTGGGCGGCGGCGACGCGCGGATGGGGGCGATCGTGGCGCCCTGCGCGCGTTTCGTGGCCCGCACGCCCGGGCTCGTGTGGGTGGGGCTGAACGACGCGGACCCTCGCAACAACGAGGGAAACGCGACGTTCACCGTGAAGGTGGCCGGGCCCCTGCCGGCCGAGTGGTCCGAGGGGAAATCGACGACGCCGTGCGGGACGTTTCCGTGAAGGGTCAGCGCAGGGCTTCGTCGGCGGTCTTCGCGACGAGGGCCTGATCGAGCCAGCGGTCGAGGGTCGCGAGGTCCGCCGTCCTGTCGATGCGCGCGTCCTGGGCTGCGTCGAGCGTCATCCCGCGCTTGCCGAGCTGCCGGCGGAGGACCGCCCGCGCGTGGGCGAGCTGGCCCGTGCGCTCCCCCTCTTCCCTCCCCACCTCCCGCACGGCCTCCAGGCTCTCGTAGCCGCGGCGCTGCAAGAGGTTGCGCAGCGTGACCTCGTGCGCGGCCTCGCGGTCGTACAGGGCCTCGACCGGGACCGCGTTCTTGAGGATGCCCGGCGCCACGAGGGATTCACCCGGCCCCAGGGTCCGAAGCTTCGGCCCCGGCGTGTAGACCTCGACCCTTCGCGGGCCCGTCAGCCGCACGACCCACACGTGCTGCGTGCCCGCCGCGAGGAGCTCGGCGATCTTCGACTGCAGCTCCTCCTCGTCCTGGCCGCGATCCGCGTACTCCACCGCGAGCGGCGGCGCACCTTGCACCCAGCCGGCCACGTCCGGCACGTTGCCCACGGCCACGTCCGGCGCCCGCATCATCCCCGGCTCCGGCGTGAATCCAGCGTCCACACCCGCCTGCTCGACGGCCGGATCCGTCTCCAGCACGGTGCCGCCGAGCAGGTTCGCCCGCGCGCCGCGCCCGCCCGTCGGCAGACACAGGACAGGATGACCCTTCGAGAGCTCGTACGGATCCCCGGAGCGGAGCTGATGAGCCTGGAAAGGACCGGGCGCGAAGAGCTTCACACAGGAGACGATACCACGGGAAGTGGCGGGGAACAGGCTGTTTTTGTGACGTCGAGGGTCGAAAAAGGCCGAGACAAACGGGCCTTTCGAGACACCCCCTGACTACTTCGGGGCCGCGGGCGTGATCGACTCGATGAAGAGGCGCCCGTCGCGGTCCGAGAACGTGAACGACACCTCGTCGCCGACCTTCACGTCGCGCAGGAGCTCGGGCTTGGCGACCTCGAACATCATGCTCATCGCCTTCATGTAGCCGGGGATGTCCTCGTGGGCGATCGTGATGTTGTCCTTCTTCTCGCCGATCGCGCGCACCTTGCCGCGCGTCGTGTACGTCGCGCTCGGGGCAGCGGTCGGGACAGCCCCGCCGCTCGGTTGCTCCTGCGAGCGCGAACAGGCAGGCGCGGCCGCGAGCAGCATCGCCAAGGCGATCGCAAGCACCGCCGGGCTCGTTCGATGAATGGAAATCACGCGCATGCGGATGCTCTACCACCGAGGAGGCAGAAGCGAAGGCGGAATCCGAAGCAGAGGCGGACGCGGGGGGCGGACGCGGCAGGGGGGGCGGAAGAGCCTCGGTGGCTGGTGCCGAACACCTGCGCCGCGTGCGGCACGACGCATCGGTGTGCTTCCGCCCTGACGCGAGGGTCTCCAAACGTTCGACCCCCCTCGCGTCCTCGTCGCGCGAGGGTCTCCAGGCGTTCGAACACCCGCGCGTCACCGTCGCGCGAGGGTCTCCAAACGGTCGAACCGCCGCGCGTCACCGTCGCGCGAGCCCGTCCGAACGTTCGACCCCCCGCGTGTCACGTTCGCCTCGGGCTGTCGGGACGTCGGAACACCCGCGCGTCACCGTCGCGCGAGGGTCTCCGAACGTTCGAACCCCCGCGCGTCACGTTCGCCCGCGCCCCTTCGAACGCTTTCCCACCCTCGCGCGCCCGAAACCTGCGTTGTCTATCCGGACGTATCCAGGGGCGCCGGACCTCCCGCCGCAGACCGATCCCTGGAACCACTCGAGGTTCTAGAGCGCTGACCCGTTCGGCGCTCGGCGAGATCACGAAGCGATCTCGCCTCGGGCGATGTTCTAGGCGCGCGGCGCGGACGCGTGCAGGGCAAACGCGGCGCCCTGCGCGTCTTCACACACCGCGATCCGCTCCCCGCTCGGGAGCTTCCGCGGGGTGAGCACCTTGCCTCCGCGCGCGTTCACCTTGGCGAGGGCCTCGTCGAGGTCCTCCACGTGGAAAGCAAAGAGCCAATGCGGATGGATATGCGGCAGCCGCGCGCTGCTGACCATGCCGCCCACGCTCGCGCCCCCTTCGTCCCACGAGAACTTCGCATACACGCCGAACTCCGGATCGAGCTCCTCCGTCTCGGTCGCCTTCCAGCCGAAGAGCTCGGAATAGAGGGCCCAGGCGCGCGCATGATCCCGCGTGTTGAGGTCATGCCACACGACGACGCCCGTGCTCGCGGCGTGGCCCGGCGAGACGAGCGCGAGGACCGAGCCGAACGGGTCCCGCAGGATCACGCGCGTCGCGCCGCCTTCCAGCGTGCGCGTCGGTCCGAGCGGCTCCCCTCCCTGCGCGAGGATACGACGCGAAAGGCCCTCGACATCCCGCACGCCGATATGCCCGAGCCAATGCGCCGGAGCGCCCCGGGCCGCGGCGCGCTCGGGCAAGGGGGAACATCCGGCGACCGCCTGATCCCCACGGAAAAATACGCTGCCGCCCGGGGTGTCGCGCATCTGAAACCCGAGCACGTCCGCGTAAAACGCCTGCGCCGCGCCCGTATCGGTGGTCCTGAGCTCGTACCAGCAAAACCTGGCCATCGCTTCGTTCACCACGCGCAAGCTATCCGCGGCGTAGGGGCCTCGCAACGTTCCATGCGTTCCGGCGGCGTGATCCAGGATGCCGCGGCGGGCCATCCACGAGCGCGCCAGGTGGTCCTGACGAACCAGCCCCCGGCCCTGCCCGCCGCGCCGCGATCCGCCTCGAACCCCCCCGCCGAGGAAGGACCCACCCGCCCGAGCAGCGCTTCCCCGCCCGCTTCCGCTCGCGCGGAGCCCGTCCCGTGGTATGGGACGGCTTCGTGAGCGCCACCTGGTTCCTCTACAGCCCCCTCTCGCCCCGCGCGCTCTCCGCGCTCGCCGACGAGTACGAACGTCACCTCGAGGCCTACATCGACGAGCACGTCGAGCGGATCGACGAAGACGAGACGGTCCCCGAGGTCGCAGCCGGCGGCGAGATCCCGCCCGTCGCCGAGCTCCAGGCCGCGTACGCGCTCGCCAAGCGCCCGCTCCCGAAGCCCATCCTCGCCCGCTACCGCGCCTGCAAGTCCGTCATCACCCTCGACCAGGCGTCCGACCTCGAGGTGGGCCCCTGCCGCGGCCTCGTCTCGACCTTGCGTTACCTCCTGCCGCGCGCCGGCGAAGGCGCGCTCGTCTTCCCGAACGACGTGCCGCTCGTCCCCGTCGAGGAGATGCTCGCCCGGATCGAGACGAAACGCGGGCTGCCAGGGTTCGACGGCGACGAGGACGACGACGAGGACGACGATTCCCCCATGCTCGGGGCCCTCCAGGGCAAGACGAAGGAGGCGCCCGGCCAGGTGCGCGCGCTCCGCGTGCTCGCCTCACTCGAAGGGCTCATGAACGACCCGGAGCTCTCCCTCGATCTGCGCGGGACCCTCCAGCGGTCCACGAAGCTCGCGCAGCGGTACGCGGCCCTGCTCGTGGAGGATGGTGCCGTCTCCGACGCGAGGGCGAGCAAGGAGCTCGGCGTGACGGTAGAGGAACTCACCAAGATGGCCGATGCGCTCGATCGGACCCTGCTCGCGCTGAAGGAGTAGCCGGCGCGCGGCCGCGGCCCGAGGACCACCTTTCCGGAGAGACAGTCGCGAAGACGTGGGGTAGCGTCGCGCACCCGCCCTCGAAGTCATGACCAAGCGCCGCATGCAACAGCTCGACCTCTTCGGAGGTTTCGAGCCCCCCGCCCCGCCGCCTCCGTCCGCGCCGATCAAGATGGGCCGCTCCGAGCCGCTCGTCTGGGTGGCCGAGGTCTGGTTGCTCCGCGAGTACGACGCGTCCGAGGCCTCGATCCTCCGGCACCTCACGCTGCGCAAAGGCCTGAACGTGCTCTGGGCCCCGCCCACGCCCGAGGACGTGGAGAACCGGCTGGGCGACGGGCAAATCACGGGGCACACGGCCGGCAAGACGACGTTCTGCCGCATGCTGCGCTACCTGCTCGGCGAGCAGCGCTTCGGCACGACGCGCGCGCAGGAGAAGATCCGCGAAGCGCTGCCCGAGGGCTGGGTCGTGGCGACGATCGTCGTCGGGGACGAGCGCTGGATCGTGGGGCGGCCCTTTGGCCTCGGCCTGCATCCGTTCGCGGCGCGCGGGCTGTCGTTCGCCGAGGCGCTCGCCGAGCGCGGGCGCGGCGGCTATCAGGACTTCCTCGCGGACATCCGGCGCGTGGTGATGGAGCCCGTGCCGGTGAAGGAGCTGCCGCACCAGCGGGAGCCGATCGCGTGGGAGCACGTGCTGCCGTGGCTGACGCGGGATCAGGAGTCGCGGTTCGCAGGGCTCGTGGAGTGGCGGGATCCGTCGAGCGAGTCGGAGAGCCCGCGGCTCGTGCTCGACGATCGGCACGTGGTGCTGCGAGCGCTCTGCGCGCTCATGTCGGACGAGGAGAGCGAGGCGCAACGTCGCTACGAGGATCTCGCGCTGGAGAAGCAAGGCCTCGAAGAGAGGGCGCCGAGGCTGGCAGATCGGGCCGCGGAGGATCGGCGCAGGCTCGCGCGGCTGCTCGGGGTCGAAGACGACACGAACGACGCGGGGCCGCTCTTCGCCGCGCGCTTCCGCGAGACCGTGACGAGGCGGAAGGCGAGCCTGGCAGCCGCAGAGGAGGCGCTCGCGGCGCAAGCGCTCGAGGTGGAGCAAGCCGAAGGCGCCGCACAGCAAGCAGCCGAGGCGTGCGGCGCGCGGGTCGAAGCGCTGCGCGAGGCAGAAGCGCGTCGCGAGGAGGCAAAGCGGCCAAGCGAGAAGAAGCGGGAGGCCGATGAAGGCACGCCCGCGCCGCTGCCGATGCGCGCAGGCCTGTGCAGCGTGCCGCTCGACGTGGCGATGGCGAAGGGATGTCCGCTCGCAGCTTCACATCCGGCAGCAGCGCCGATGACGCGCGAGGGGAAGAAGGCGCTCGCCGAGGCGGTGATGGAAGCGAAGCGGACGCTCGCGGAGGCGCGAGCCGCGCAGAAGGAAGCGGCGGCCGAGCACACGCGGCGGCGAAGCGCGCTGTCCGCCGAGGAGAAGCGCATCGCGCGGGAAAGAGCCTCGATCGAGGAGGTCGAGCGGCTCTACGACTACATGACGGCCGCCGAGCGCGAAGCCGACGCAAACACGGAGCGGCTCGCCGTGGTGACGGACGAGGTGAAAGCCTCCTCGGAGCGGCAAGCCGCGCTGCGGCGCGAGCAGGAGGAGGCCGAAGCGCGAATCTCGGAGCGGTTCCGCGACGTCGTGCGCGCGCTGCTCGGCGACCACGTGGAAGCACGCGTCGAGGTGAAGGGCCGGCGGCTGGAGCTACGCGTCGAGGACCGAGGTGAGCGAGACGGCGCAGCGATGCAGACCATCAAGCTGCTCGCCTTCGACCTCGCCGCGATGAAGCTCTCGATGGACGGTCACGGTCAACTCCCAGGGCTGCTCGTCCACGACGGCCCACGCGAAGCCGACATGGACGGGCGCATCTACGAGCGGCTGTTCCTCTACGCACGCCACCTGGAGGAGAGCGCAAACGGGTCGCTCGCCTTCCAGTACGTCGTGACCACGACAGCCCCGCCGCCAAAGGAAATGCAGAAGGAGCCCTACCTCCTGTTCCCGCTGCTCGACGCCTCGAAGCCGGAGGGCCGGCTGCTCAAGATGGATCTCTGACGGTCGCGGCACCGCGCTGGCTGGGGCTTTGCCCCAGGCCCCACCAGGGGTTGTCCACCCCTGGACCTGGACCAGCGAGGCGCTGGACCCGGGGTCGATGAACTGCGCTCCGCGCAGTTCATCGAACAGCCGGTGGCAAGACTGGCGACGATCCTGCCCACCACGGCGCGGCATGTCGAGCCGGCAGCGTGCCCGTCGCCGGCTCGAAACCCACCTCCATGGTCTTGCCACCGGCCCGTTGGAAGAACTGCGCGTTGCGCAGTTCTTCCATCCTCGGTCCAGGCCGTGCCTGGTCCGGGGTCGAGGGGGCGGACAGCCCCCCGCGGGGTCCGGGGCGGAGCCCCGGGTGCGGCGCGGCGGCTGCTAGGTCACGGATTGTCGAGGATGATTCGTTCGGGCGGCAGATCTGCGGGCTGCGGGGGGGTGGTTCCGTCGGGCTCCGGCAATGCGGGGGGGAGCATGGGCACTTCGGGTTGGACGGGAACCGGATAGATGGGGGCGGGTGCGGCTGGTGGATCGATGTATTGCGTTTGTGGGATTTCGGCGCCGCGTGGACCACAACGACCGCCGAGGCTGCCCACGGCGTCGTTGTAATAGTTGACGGCGTCGACGGCGTTGCCGTGTGCGTCGATCTTCGTGGCGCGACCGACGGCTGTCATGATGAGGCCGATGGCCTCGACGCCGATGCCGCCGAGCAAAAGGCCCCACATGAGATCGGGGTCGTTTTGGTAGGCGAGCCCTGCGAGGCCGGCCATGCCGCCCACGCCGAGCGTGAGGCCTGCGATCGTCAGCCCTACGGCGGCGTCGCCTGCGCTTTCGGCTGCGAGGGCGTGCCGCTCGGCGTCGGGCACGCAGGCTACGTAGTCGGCCAGGCCTCGATATCGCACGCCGGTTGCGACGAGGCCTTGGGGCGAATGCACCTGGAATTCGTTCTCGTAGCGGAGCGTGAGCTCGTGTGGGGCGAGCACGCGCGGCTCGACGGTGGTGAACCCGGAGCCGCAGCCTGCGAGCGCGGCTGCCGAGAGCCCGAGGATCACGAAGGCGTGCCGTGTGCTCATTGGAGTCCTCCGGCGGGCCGGGCCGCGCAAGGTGAGTCGGGCAGGCGCGCGAGGTCGTTGTAGGCATTGACCTCGTCGATTGCGCTCGCGACGTCGGCCTCGGGCTCTGGCCGGGTGAAGCCGAGGCTCAGCGTGATGATCGGGAGCGTCAGGAGTGCCACGACGGCGAGCACCACCGCGGCTTTGCCCAGGTCGCCGCCGCCGCCTCCCCCGCCTCCGCCGCTGCTCTTGCCGCCGCCGCCTCCCCCGCTGATGCTGCTGGAGCCGCCGCTCGATGCGACGCTTGGGGTCGCCGCTGTCCGGGGGATGGCCCGAGGCGTGGTCGAGCCGCTGCCGGATCCCACGATCACCAGGGGCGAGGGGCGCACGACGATCCAGGGACGATAATAAACCACGCCGGTCGATCCGCCGTAATACGACGAATACTGCTGCGGCTCCGCCGGCAGGTTCCGGACGGCCTCGCTGCAGTTGATGCCGGAGATCTCGCTCGGGAGCGAGGCGACGACGTGATCGTCTTGCCAGAGGACACGGGCGCGCCCGTCCTGCGGCGGCACGTAGTCGGACGTGTAGCTGCCGCACCCGGCCAGGATCCCGAGGGACCCGACCGCCAAGATTGCCTTGCTCGTGCCCCACGGGCTCGCCATCGCCATACGCGGCTCCTCTGCAATTGCATGTTTTCGCACTGCCTCCGCGCCCCGTAAAGGACAATTTGCCAGATCCGCGCCGTCTCACGTAGACTCCGACCCCCCATGAAGCTCGGCGCCCGCGCCCTCCTCGCCGCAGGCCTCTTCGCGAGCGCCACGCTCGCGCCCTCGCCCGTCCGCGCCGAGGAGCCCACGGCGAGCGCCGAGGCGAAAGCCGGGGCCCGCGCCGCCGCCGAGAACGGCACGAACGCGTTCAAGGCGTCGCGTTACGCCGAAGCCGTCGACATGTTCCTGCGCGCCGAGGCGCTCTTCCACGCGCCGACCCACGTGCTCATGCTCGCGCGCTCGTATGCGGCCCTTGGAAAGCTCGTCCTCGCAAAGGAGGCCTACCTCTCGATCGTGCGCGAGGAGCTCGGCCCGAAGGCGCCCGCCGCGTTCAGGAACGCCAAGGCCGACGCGGAGAAAGAGCTCGCCGACCTCTCGCCGCGCATCCCGTCCCTCCAGGTGAGCACCACGCCCGAGGCGAAAAATGTCGTCGTCACGGTCGATGAAAAGCCGCTCCCCGCGGCGCTCCTCGGCATCCCGAGCCCGATCGATCCCGGCACGCATGTCCTGCGCGCGACGGCCGAGGGCATGGCGGCGCCCGAGAAAAGCGTGACCATCAAGGAGGGGGAAAAAGCGGCCGTCGTGCTGGAGCTCGCGGCCGTGGCGAGCGCCGCGCCGATCACGCCGGTGCGCACGCCCGTGGGGCCGACGGGGCCCGCAGGTGGGCGGGAGCAGCCGCCCGGGAAGACGAGCCCGGGGCGGATCGCGGGGGTCGTGCTCATGGGGCTCGGCGTGGCGGGGCTCGGGGCCGGCGGCGTCTTCGGGGGCCTGTCGCTGGCGAAACGGGCGGAGGCGGACGAGGCGTTCGACACGTGCGGCGCCGGCTGCTGGGGACCACCGGCGGATGCGGTGCGCGCGCTCGACGAGGACGCGAATCAAAAAGGGACGATCGGCGTCATCGGCCTCGCCGCGGGCGGCGCATTGACGGTCACCGGCGTCGTGCTGTTCGTGGTGTCGAAAGGAACGCCTGGGAAGGCGCCGTCGAAGGCGCTCGTGACCCCGTGGATCGGGCCCCAGGGCGGCGGGGTCGTCGGTCGGTTTTAGGTTTTACGGGGCAACCCCCGCTCAATACCCGTAGTCCGTGACGACCTTCTTCGTCACGCTCTTCTTCGTGGCCGCCCCTTGGGTCGTCACGGCCGGCGCGGCGCTCGACGTCGAGGCGGGTTTGGCCGCGGCAGAGGCGCTCGCCGGAGGCGCGATCGTGGCCGCCGAGGCCGACGGCGAGGGCGCCGGGGCGGCCTGTTCGGGCTCGGGCGTGGGTGCAGGGGCGGCCGCGGCGCTCGAAGGTGCCTCCGGGACCCGGGAGCCGCCGCGGAGAACGATGTACCCCCCGCCCGCGGACACGGCGACCACGACCGCGAGGCCCGCGGCGACGAGCCCTCCCTTGCGTTTGCCCGCTGGGACCGAGGCGCGCTCGCTCTGCGCCCAGGTCTGCCGCGTCAGCGAGGCGCTGTTGGGCGGCGACGACCCCGGGTCGGAGGGGCTGCTCGGCGGGCCGGCGAGGGCACCCGCGCCGAGCGGCGTCGAGACCGGCGGCGGCTCGGGCGTGGCCACGCCCAAACGCGGCGGCAAGGAGAGATCGGAGACCGAAGGGAGCGGCGAACGCTTGAGCTGCCCGCTCGCGCGTTTTTCCTCCCAGGCGGCGAGCGCGACGCGGAACTCGTCGGCGCTCTGGAAGCGCGCGGCCGGATCGCGGTGCATGCCCTTGACCACGATGCCGCAGATCTCGTCGTCGAGCATCGGGCTCACGGCCTTCGGGTGTGGCTGCGACTCGAAGACGATCTTGAACATCAGCTCGGCGAACGTCTCGCCGCTGAAGGGCACCTGGCCCGTGAGCATCTCGTAGAGCATCACGGCCACGGTGTAGAGATCGCTGCGCGCGTCGACGGAGCTCGCCGCGCGCGCCTGCTCGGGGCTCATGTAGAACGGCGTGCCCATCACGACGCCGGTGCGCGTGTGCTGCGCGGCCTCGCCCGACATGCCCGAGAACTTCGAGATGCCGAAGTCGAGGATCTTCACCCAGTCGTCGTGCCCGGCCTTCTTCTTCTGGAGGAAGACGTTGTCGGGCTTGAGGTCGCGGTGGATGATGCCCGCGGCGTGCGCGGCTTCGAGGCCGTCGAGGAGCTGCCGGAAGAGCTCGACGATCTTGTCGATCGAGATCCGCCCGCGCTTGGCGCGCTCCTTCAGCGTCTCGCCCTCGAGCAGCTCCATCACCATGAAGCGATCGCCCTGCTCGGTCGTGCCGAGATCGAGGACCTCCACGATGTGATCGGAGCCGATCTGCCCGGCCGCCTGCGCCTCGCGTTCGAAGCGAACGAGCGCGTCGCCGTGCAGCTCGGTCGCGGCGCGCGAGAGCACCTTGATCGCGACCTGGCGCTTCACCCGCAGGTTCTCGGCGACGTACACGACCCCCATCCCGCCGCGCCCGAGCAACCGGACGATGCGGTATTTTCCGTCGATGATCGCGCCTTCTTCGAGCTTCATCGGGATCCGCTAGATGGGGCAGAGGAGCGGGCTCATACAGGTGCCGCCGCAGCAAATCGTCGGGTCGGCGCACTCGTTGTCAGGGTCGGTGTACTCCAGGATGGCCGCGCAAATGCCGTTGCCGAACGTGTGCTTCGCGCCGCTGCACGACATGCACGTCCCGGCGCAGGCCGAATTGCAGCAGAAGCCGTCGACGCAGAAGCCCGTCGTGCACTGGGCCGCGGTCGAGCAGGCCGAGCCGAGCGGCAGCGCCCCCGCCGCCGTGCACGTGCCGCCCGAGCAGGTGAACCCGGCCGCGCAATCCGCGTTCACCGCGCACGTCGTCTTGCACGCCGTCGTGCCGCAGACGTAGGGGCTGCAGGCCTTCGTGCCGGCGTCGGTGCAGGTGCCCGTGCCGCTGCACGTGTCGGCCTTGGTCTCGACGCCGTTCGTGCAGCTCGCCGCGACGCACACCGTGCCCGAGGCGTAGAGCTGGCAAGCGCCGGCGGCGCAGAAGCCGTTCGCGCCGCAGGTCGAGGCCGCGGCGGCCGTGCACTCGTTGTCCGGGTCGGTGCCGGTCGTGATGCTGCCGCAGACGCCGTTCGTGCCGCCCTTCTTCGCCGCCGAGCAAGCCTGGCAGAGGCCCGTGCACGCGGTGCTGCAGCAGAAGCCGTCGACGCAGAAGCCGCTCGCGCATTCGTTCGTGCCAGCGCACGCCGCGCCCGTCCCCTTTTTCGCGACGCAGGCTTGCGACACGCAGTAGGACGTCGAGGCGCAGTCGGCGTCGGCGGCGCACGAGGCCTTGCAAGCGCTCCCGCTGCACGTGTAGGGGCTGCAGGGCTGCGTGCCGGCGTCGATGCACGCGCCCATGCCGTTGCACGTGTCGGCCTTCGTGAGCGTCGATCCCGAGCACGAGGCCGCGACGCACGCGCTGCCCGCGGGATAGAGCTGGCAGCTCCCCATGCCGCTGCAGAAGCCGTTCGTGCCGCACGTCATCACGCCCTGATCGGTGCACTCGTTGTCCGGGTCGGTGCCGACGAGGATCACGCCGCAGGTGCCGTTCGTCGAGCCGCCGCCCTTCTTCGCCGCCGAGCAGGCCTGGCAAAGGCCGGAGCAGGTCGTGTCGCAGCAGACGCCGTCGACGCAGAAGTTGCTCTGGCACTCGTTCGCCGCCGCGCAGACCGTGCCGAGGGGCTTTTTCGTGCCGCAGATGCCGTTCACGCAGGCGTTGCCCGACGTGCAGTCGGCGTCGGCCACGCAGGTCTGCTTGCAGGTCCCCGCGCCGCAGGCGTAGGGCGCGCACGCCTTCGTGCCGCCGTCGGCGCACGCGCCCATGCCGTTGCAGGTGTCGGCGTTCGTCTGGGTCGATCCCGTGCAGCTCGACGCGATGCAGACCGTGCCCGCGGCGTAGAGCTGGCAAGCGCCCGCGCCGTTGCAGACGCCGTTCGTCGCACACGAGGGCGCGCCTTGATCGAGGCACTCGCTGTCCGGATCGGTCCCGACCACGATGGCCCCGCAGACGCCGTTCGCGCCCGAGCCCTTCTTCAAGGTCGAGCACGCCTGGCAGGTGCCGCCGCAGGCCGTGTTGCAGCAGACGCCGTCGACGCAAAAGCCGCTCGCGCACTCGTTCGCGCCGCCGCAGCTCGCGGCCGCCGCCTTTTTCGGCACGCACGCGCCCGCGGCGCAGTACTGGCCCGCGGCGCACTGCACGTCAATCACGCACATCGAGGCGCAGACTTCGCCGGCGCACGCATACGGCGCGCAGCTCGCCGTGCCCTTGTCGACGCAGCTCCCCATGCCGTCGCAGGTGTCGGGGTTCGTCTGGACGCCGCCCGCGCAGCCGCCCTGCGCGCAAATCGTGCCCGCCATGTAGTTGCGGCACGCGCCCTTGCCGTCACACGTGCCGTCGTTCCCGCACGAGCTCGGGCCCTGATCCAGGCAATCCCCGTGGGGATCGGTCCCTTCGAGGATGGCCGCGCACGTGCCGTTCGCGCCGCCCGTGAGCGCCGCCGTGCACGCCTCGCAGTTGCCCTCGCAGGCCGCGTCGCAGCAGACGTCGTCCGCACAGAAGCCGCTCGCGCACTGGTTCGCCTTGTTCCCCTGGCACGCCTCGCCGATGGCCTTCTTGTCGAGGCACTCCCCCGAGGCCCCATCGCAGTATTTCCCGGCCGCACAAGCGTCGTCGTTCGTGCAGTCGGTCGCGCACACGTTGTTCACGCAGGCGGTCGGCGCGCAATCGACCGTCCCCGTGTCCATGCAGGTGCCGGCGCCGTCGCAGGTCTTCGCGAGCACCTTCGTTTGATCGACGCAGGACTGCGGCGCGCATTCGGTCCCTGCCTTGTAGAGCGCGCACGCGCCCTCGCCGTCGCAGGAGCCATCGTGCCCGCACGACGACGCGCCCTCGTCCGCGCACTCACTCTCGGGATCGAAGCCCGCGATCACGGGCGCGCACGTGCCGTTCGACTGCCCCGTATCCGCCGCCTTGCAAGACACACACGTGCCCGTGCACGCGGCGTCGCAGCAAACGCCGTCCACGCAGAAGCCGGATCCACACGCGAGGCTGTCGCTGCACGGCTCGCCGTTCGCGTCGCCGCCCTGCCCGCCCCCGCCGCCCATACCGCCGCCGCCTTGCCCCGCCGTGCCCCCGTCCGGAGGGCCCTCGCCGTAGGGCCGATCGGGCGAGACGCACCCGTACGTGAGCAGCAGGATCGACAGCGAAACGAACACGAACGTCCACGCCCGTCCCCCGCGCGCGATCATCGAAGAGCGGCGCAGGTGGCGAGGCCCGACAGCCGAGCCGGAGACGTGGACCGACATCCTGGGCATCCTACGAGCAGATGCCTTTCGCTCGCAAGACGCGCCGTCGCGCCGCGGCTTGCATTCGTGAGGGGCTCGGCGGATGCTCGCTCCTGCGATGTCGAAGCTCCCTCTCGCCGCGCCCCGGAAAACACATCTCCCGCGCCGCCGAGCGCCGCTCGTGCTGCTCGGGCTCCTCGGCCTCGGCTGCGGTGGCCCGGACCCGGGTGCGCAGCCCGAAGGCTGGGATTCCGCGGTCGCCATGCGCCCCGCGACGGACCGAAACATCGATCCAAAGACCTTCGAGATGGACCTCGAAGCTCGCATCGAAGAGCTCGAGCTCGTCGCCGGCCTGAAGACGCCCGCGTGGACCTACGACGGCAGCATCCCCGGGCCGTTCGTGCGGGCGAACGTGGGCGATCGGCTCATCGTGCATTTCCGCAACACGCTGCCCGAGCCGACGACGATCCACTGGCACGGGCTACGAATCCCCGCGGCGATGGACGGGGCGGCGGAGCACAGCCAGCCGGCGATCCAGCCGGGCGAGACGTTCACCTACGATTTCGTCCTGCCGGACGCGGGCCTCTTCTGGTACCACCCGCACGTCCATTCGGCCGCGCAGCTCGGCTTTGGCCTCTACGGCGCGCTGCTCGTCGACGACCCGACCGAGCCCGCCGATCTCGGCGACGAGCTCGTCCTCGTGCTCTCGGACATGGCGATCCGCGATGACGGCTCCCTCCAGGATCCGCAGACGGGCCTCGATTTCGGCACGCTCTTCGGGCGCGAGGGTGATCTCTTGCTGGTCAATGGCCGGAAGAACCCGGTCATCCAGGCGCGCGCGGGCCGGCGGCAGCGGTGGCGGCTCGTGAACGCCGCGAAGAGCCGATATTTCCAGCTCGCGATGAAAGAACACACCTTCACGCGTATCGGCAGCGACGGCGGCTTCATGGAGAAGCCCGTCGAGTCCGCGGCCCTCGTGCTCGCGCCGGGCGAGCGCGCCGACGTGCTGGTCGTGCCCCGCGGCGCGCCCGGATCGACGTTCGCCGTGCGCTGGGTGCCCTATGATCGCGGCTATGGAACGACGTTCAACCGGCCCGAGGAGGAGGTCTTCCGGGTGCGCCTCACGGACGAGGCCGAGGTCACGGAGACGCCGCGACCGAAGACGGATCGCGTGATCACGCCGCTGGATCTCGCGGGCGCGACGCCCATCACGCTCGACCTCACGCAAGGCGAGGTCGACGGCAAGATGGTAATGGGCATCAACGGCGTGCCCTCGTGGGAAGCCGTGCCGGTCCCCGCAATGGTGGGCGAGACGCAGGTATGGACCGTGAAAAACACGATGGACTTCGACCACCCATTCCATTTGCACGGCTTTTTCTTCCAACCACTCGACGCGTCGCTCGCCCCGATCCACCCGATGGAGTGGAAGGACACGGTCAACGTCCCCGTCGACGGCACGGGCCGCTTCGCCGTGCGGTACGACGATCGGCCGGGGATGTGGATGTTTCATTGCCACATCCTCGATCACGCCGACGCCGGGATGATGGGCATGCTCGATCTGCAAGGTGGATCCGGGCATTCCGCGCACTGACGGGCCGGCTGCCGGGGGGCGCCACGTTATGCCCGCGGACGTTTCCGTGGCCGGGCCCGCGCCCTCGACCTTGTGCCCCCGCCCTCTCCTCGTGGATGATGGCTCGCCCCGATGCGCAGCCGCCCCGACGTCACCGTGTACCTCGACCCCGCCGAGCCGACCGCCGGCGACACGCTCCGCGTTCACGTTCACCTGAAATCCAAGACCGAGACGCCCTTCGACGCGATCGACGTCGAGCTCGTGGGCCGCGAGTCGCGCTACAAACGCACCTCCTCCAGCGGCAAGACCCGCACCCGCAGATACCATCGCCGCGAGATCGTGCGGCTCGGGAAGCGTTTTCCCGCAGGCGTCCTCCAGCCGGGGACCTTGGACCAGGCGATCGATTTCCCCCTCCCGCACGGCCTCCCGCCCACCTACCGCAGCGGATACAGCACGATCGAGTACGAAATCTCCGTCCACGTGCACATCCCGTGGTGGCCCGATCGACACGAAACGTACGTCATCCCGATCCGCGTGCCGACCACGCGGGCCGCGCCCCCCGAGCCGCGCGTGTTCACGAGCCAGGCCGGCGAACACCGCGGCGAAGACCCCGTGATCGAGCTCTCCCTCGAAGATCAACGCCTCCCCGTCCACGGCGGCCTCACGGGCGCCATCGCGCTGACGGGCCTCGGCGATCGCAAGCTCCGGCGCATCGAGCTCGCCACGAGCGCGATCGAGACCGCGCTCGTGACGAGCACCGCCGGCCCCGCCGAGGTCGACCGACGCACGTGGACCCTCTTCGAAGGCACGCCCGAGGAAGGCACCTCGATCCCCTTCCGCATCGGCATCCCCGCCGAGCTCGTGCCGACCTTTCACTCCCCGTTCATCCGCGTCGACTACGCGCTCGAGGTCGTCGCCGTCGTGGCCTTCGGCCGCGATCTCTCCCTGCGCGTGCCCGTCGCCGTCGAGCGCCAGAAAGGCCTACGCAAGCCCACGAAAGGCCTGCCGCTCGTCGGCAAACAACGTCACCTCTCCGTCTGGCGCGCAGCCGCCGAGGCCATCCGCGCCGCCGGGGCCACGGTCGTCGACTTCGATCCCGAGCAGGCCGTGCTCGTCCTCGACGTACGAGGCATCCGCATCGAGGTGACCGAAGAGCATCGCGAGGGCCTCGGTCCGTGCGTCGTCGCCGAGCTCTCGTTCCCCGCCCTCGGCCTCGATCTGCGCCTCGCCGAGCGGCGCTGGACCGATTTCGGCGCAAAGCTGCCCGGCCTGGACAAACGCCTCGCGAAGCGCTTCACGGTGCGCGCGCGCGAGCCCGTCCAGGCCGCCCGCCTGCTCAGCGCCGAGGTGCACGAGGCCCTCGACGTCTTCGACGAGGCCGCCCTCGACGACGAACACACGGTGGTCGTGCAGAAAGGCGGCGTCTACCAGGTCGCAGGCCTCGAGCGCTTCCTCGCGCGTGCCCAGTTGCTCGCGCACCGCCTCGCGCACGCGATCGCCACGTTGCCCCCGCCCGCCGCGCTCGCGCCGGCCCTTCCCGCCTTCCAGCACTTCGCCGCGCAGCGCGGCGCGCGCCTCCGGGTCGGCGATCTCGCGGTGGAGAACTTCTCCCGCGCAGGGATCCCCCTGTCGCTCGATCACCGCTGGGAGGGCGAGCGCCCGGCCGAGAGCCGGCTCTGGTCGCCGCGGCCCGAGCGCGAGCTTCCTGCCTCGTGGAGCGCGACGCTCACCAAAGCCACGGGGCGCGAGCCCCTGCTCGAAGAGACACGCCTCGGCGTTCGTTTGCCGCTCGTGCAGGACCCCGAGGAGATGCTCGCCACGGCCGACGCGTTCGCCGCTGCCGTCGCCTCGCTCGCGGGCGCGGCGAGTCTCGGGCCCTATCGCTGAGGGCGGTCGTGCGTCAGGGCGCAGGCGCAGGCGTGGGACGTGGTGCGGACCGTTCGAGGACCGCGAGTTCGATGCGGTGCAAGAGATCCACGCTCCGCGCGTCCCCAGGCGTGGCCTCGACGAGCTTGCGCGCATGGTGCTTCGCCTCCTCGAAGATCCCAAACCGCAGCGTCAACAGCGCGAGGTTCCGGCGCGCAGCCGTGAGGCCCGGATCGGCGCGCAGCGCGGCGAGGTAACGCTCCCGGGCGCGGTTGTAATCGTTCTTCTTGTCCGCGATGATCCCCAAGTCGAAGAGCGCCTCCGCGTCGTTCGGGGCTTCCTTGGCGATCGGCGCGAGGACCTTCTCCGCGCCGTCGAGATCGTTCTCGCGGATGAGCAGCGCGCCGAGCAGGACGGCCGCGTCACGACCGGCCCCTCCCTCGAACGCCCGCCGAGCGGACGCGACCGCCTCCGCCGCCCGACCTTGCTGATCGAGCGCCAGCGCGAGCGCGTAGTCGAGCAGCGGCTCGCGCGCGTCCACGAGCGCCGCGCGCGCGACCTCCTCGGCCCGCTTCCCCTCGCCGTTCGTGGCAAGCGTGGCGGCGAGCGCGGCCTGCGCGAGCGCATCGGCCGGGCACCTGCCCGCGGCGTCCTGCGCGGCTTCGAGCGCGCGCGGCATGTCCCGGAGGTGGAGCACGACGAACGCACGGCGCGAGGCGCAGGCGCAGCTCGCGGGCTTCAGCGTGAGGCACCGATCGACGACGGCAAGCGCAGCCGCGTGATCACGCGCCCGCGCCTGGGGCTCGGTGATCACGTCGAGGGCGCGCCGCGCGTCGCCGTCGCGGAGCACGGTCTGCCACCACATCTGCGGCGTCGAAAAGAGCCACTCGGCCGACGCGCCGAAGAGCACGAGGCCGAGGGCCACGACGGCGGACGCGACGAGCCGCGCGTTCCTGCGCGGAGCCACGATCGCCGCGCACGCGGCGAGCCCCACCCACAGGGGCACGGCGACGAACAACACGCCGCGGCCGAGCGGCGCGCGAGGGCCGCGGAAGTACGCGCCGACGACGAGGGACGCGACGACCGAGAGGACGAGCGCGACCGCGGCGATCCGCGCCTCGGGTGAGCGGACGCGGGCGGCGAGGCGGAGCGCGCCGAGCACCACGGCCGCGAGCACCACGGCCGCGACGAGGGCGCCCCCGATCGAACCGGAGCCGGGCTCGGGCGCGAAAAGCGGCGGCGCGATCGCGAGGGCGAACGCGTGCGCCGCGCGCGTGACCGTGTCTACGAGGATCGAGAGGATGGACACGACGAACGAGGACGCCCGTCGCTCAGTTGGTCACCATGACCCAGCCGTTGATCGCGTCGTTCGAGTTCAGCGAGGTCGCGGAGACGTTCCGCACGCAGAACCCGACGCTGTACGTCCCTACCGCGAGGCCCGACACCGTGCCGGCGGCGGCGAACGGCGCGCGCGCCGAGATGCTCGCCGTGGTCGTGTACGAGGTCGGGTAGAACGGGATGATCTGACCTCCGGAGGCCTGGTAACAGAGGCCAAAGCCGACCGACGTGGCCGTCCCCGAGCTCGACCCGAGGATGGCCACCGCCGAGCCCGTGATCCGTTGCGCGGCCGCGACGACGTTCACGCTCACCGGCGTCGCCGCCCACGCGAACACGAGCGAGCCCCCGTTCACGGAAATGCCCGGCGCATCGAGGCTGCGGACCGATACGATGCCCGTATCGCCCTTCGGCCCCTGCGGACCGATCCCACCCGTCTCGCCCTTCGGACCCTGCAGACCGGTCGCGCCCGTCGGCCCCTGCAGACCGGTCGCGCCCGTCTGACCCGTCGCACCCGTCGCACCCGTCGCGCCCTTGGCACCGATCGCGCCCGTCGGACCCGCAGCACCCGTCGGACCCGCCGCACCCGTCGGCCCCTGCGGACCGGTCGCGCCCGTCGCGCCCTTGGCACCGGCCGCGCCCGTCGGACCCACGGGACCTTGCGGCCCCATGGGACCCACGAGCCCCGTCGGATCCCCGACCCACTTGCCCGTGCCGTCGATCACGAGGGTATCGCCGACCCAGACCGACGTCGGGTGGATGTCGCCGATCGCATCGCCCGCGACCATCGCGTAGGGCACGCTTTGCACGGGGGATCGCGGCGTCATCTCGGGATCGCTACCGACCTTGATGCCGAGATACCGCACCGAGCCGTCGAAGACGTTCTTGTCGAAGGCCGTGACCGTCCCGAGGTTCGCCGAGAAGTACCCCTCCTCGAACGTGATGTCGTGCGACTCGGTCCAGATCGGATCGGCCGCCGCGGGATCGGCGTAGAGCGCGAACGTCACCTGGAGCGTGCCATTCACCGGGGCATTCTTTTCGTCGTAGAGTCGGCCCTGCTGGGTGATGGTCTGCGGCACCGCGGCCTCTGCGACGGCGGCGCCGGCAGAGAGCGCGAAAGCGACGGCCGAAGCCGAGATCAGGCGCGTGATCATCCCGTTGCTCATGGCAAGCTCCCGTTCGCTCCAATGAGGCCGCCCTGCATCCGATAGCTGGGCGATGTCGTCTTCGTCTGGTTCTGCGTCGGCTGCCCGAGCGTGAAAACCATCTTGTAGCTCGGGCTCCTCACCACGTTGCCGGCGCTCACGGTGTCCGTGCCGGGAGGCCCTGGCGGGACGGGAGGACTTCCTCCGTCGCCGCCCGTGCCGCCGTCGCCGCCCGTGCCGCCGCCACCACCGCCGCCGCCCGTGCCGGCCGTGGATCCGGTCGGCGTGGTGGACGACCCGTCGCCGCCGCACGCCGCCATCCCCAAAAGGAGCAGCGCTGAGAGATACAGAGCCCCGTATTTCATCCGGTTCATGGATGGCCTCGCGGTGGTACGCCTCCGAAGAGCATTAAACAGCCGTTCAGGCTGGAAAGACAAGCTCGAATTTCAGCTAAGCTCTGCGATCGTGACAGGCTTCATCGCTTCCTCGAGGCGGCCTTCGATACACGGACCCGCCCTCGCAGCCGCCGCCTTCCTCTTCCTTCCCGCGCTCCCTGCCGCTGCCGACGAGGCCCCGCGGAACGCCGACGCGCCGGCCGCCACGAAAGCCCAGGCCGCCGGCGAACCCAAGGCCCCGCCGAATCCGCCTCCAAGCAGCGGCCGCAAAGCCCTCGCCGTCGCCGGCTCCTTCGTCCCCGGCGCGCTCGTGCATGGCACGGGGCACCTCGTCCTCGGCCATACCCGCACCGGCCTCGTGCTCCTCGGCGCCGAGGGCCTCGGGGCGGGGCTCATCGTCGCCGGGCTCGGCGGCGCGGCCGCGACCGGCGCGACGCGCAGGTTCATCGGCCCGATCATCCTCGGCACCGTCACCGGCGCCGCGTTTTTTTTCCTCTCGGCCCTCGCCGACATTTACGGCGTCCTCGCGCCCGAAGGCGGCACCGGCAGCCCCCCGGTCTATTTGCCCTCGGTCGAGACCCAGCTCGGCGTCATGTTCGTCCACGACCCGAACTTCGCCTACAACGCCTTCCTCACGCCCGGCGCCGACCTCCGCGCTGGCTCGGTCCGCCTCTCGGCGCTCGGCTATTTCGCGCTCGACGACACGAACGCCCGCACCCGCATCTCCGCCGCGTATCGCTTCTTCGGCCCCCGCACCTCGACGAGCGAACGCGCGCGCGACGGCTCGTACCTCGACATCGAGGTCGCCCTGACGAACCACAGCTACGGCACCGAGGGGTTTTCGGTGACGACGGGCGAGGTGAACCTCCTCGGCCGGCTCGACCTCGCCCGCATCGGCCCCACGTTGCGCGGCTCCTTCGCCGAGCTCGGCCTCGGCATCGCGTATGCCGCGCACCGGTACCCCGGCATCGGCGTCGAGGCGAACGATCTCCTCACCCCCCGCATGGCGTTCGGCATGTACCTCGGCCACAGCGGATACCCCCGCGGCGAGGCCATGGCCTATTACGAGCACCGCCACGACGGCTTCGCCGGCGGGCTGAAGAGCCCTGGCCTCGGCAGCGGCATCGCTGGACATTTCGGGGCGCAGACCCGGCTCTTCTTCTCGCCTCGCTGGGGAGCGCTCTTCGACGTGCAGGGCGGATCGGCGCTCGTCGGCCGCGCCTCGCTCCTCTTTCGGTATGGAGGGAACCCGTGAAGCCCATCGCCTCGTTCTTCGCCGCGCTCCTCGTCGCGTCCGCTGCGCCGCTCTTCGCCTCTTGCCTCGACGTCGCCGAGGGCCGCGCCCGCCGGGATCTCGACATCGGCCGCGCCTCGCAGGGCGCCGTCCGCGTCGACGTCGCCGAGGGCCTCGCCGCCGTTCGCCGCCTCGGCCCGCGCGAGCTTCATCTCTGGGCCTCCGCGCCCACGCTCTCGTTCCGTTTGACCACGGGCGCCGCCGAGGGGGGCGCCTGGGACGTTCGCATCGAAAACCTCCTCCCCGACGCGGAGCTCGTCGCCGCCACGAAGGCCGGCGCGCCCCTGCCTGTCGAAATCGTCGCCGCGCCCTTCCCCACCGAGCGCACCTTCCGCCTCGAACTCCCTGCGAACGAGGAGATCACGCTCTCGCTCGCCGCGCCCGATCGGGCCTTGCTCGACCCGTGGCGGTTTGCCGTCTTCGCCGACGTCCAGGAGGCCATCGGCGACGTCCAGGACATTTATTCGAAGATGAACACGACGCCTGGCATCCGCTTCGCGCTCATCAGCGGCGACCTCACCGCGCAGGGCACGCCCGAGCAGCTCGAAACGTTCCAGCGCGAGATGAAGACGCTCGTGTTCCCGTGCTACGCGACGCTCGGCAACCACGAGCTCGGCACGCGGGACGACCTCTACCACGAGTATTTCGGCCGCGGGAACTACACCTTCGATTTCCGGGGCGTGCGCTTCACGATGATCGACTCGGCGAGCGCCACGCTCGATCCACTCGTCTACACGTGGCTCGACGGCTGGCTCGAAGGGAGCCGCGACCGCTTGCACGTCGTCACGATGCACATCGTGCCGATCGATCCGGTCGGCTCACGCAACGGCTCGTTCGCGAGCCGGGCCGAGGCGGACAAGCTCCTCGCGCAGCTCGCCCGGGGCGGGGTCGACCTCACGTTTTACGGGCACATCCACTCGTATTACGCCTTCGAGAACGCGGGCATCCCGGCGCACATCACGGGCGGCGGCGGCGCGATCCCGGAGCGGATGGACGGCATCGGCCGTCATTTCCTGACGGTCGACGTCCTGCCGCCCGGCAGGATCGAGCAAGTGGCCATCGTTCGCGTCGATTGATCCCGCGAACAAAAAGAAAAAGCGCCTACTCGACGGCGGGGGGGGGGAACCGGAGCAGGCGCTCGCGGAGGACTAAAGCAACCCGCGTACCAACCTCAGGAGCCCCCTGCTCCGCGAAGATCCACGCCGGATCGACCTTCCGACATCGCAATCTTGCAAGGAGGCGTTGCATCCGTGCGAGACGCCCTCGCCTCCACCGCACATCGGCAATGCTGATCACATTGTCGAGCGATGGATAAAAAAAGAGCGCCTACTCGACGGCGGGGGGGGGGGCCGGAGCAGGCGCTCGCAGAGGACTAGAGCAACCCGCGGGCCAATGGAATCGATTCGATCTTTCCACGGCTTAGGTGCGCCCTCCCCCCCTCGAATCGCATCTCTGCAATGCACGGCGATCACTTCTGCATTCACAGAACGTGCCCATTGTCACACGGCGCAGGATGTCGACATGAAGGAACGGATTCGCGCGTCGCCGCATTCGGCCGTTCAGAGCGGATACGGCAACGTCGCGCCGAGCACGGTCACGAGCAGAAGCACGACCGGCAAGAGCACGAGGAATACGATGAACGTGTAGCCCATCACGTCGCGCGCTTTGAGGCCGAACAGGCCGAGGATGGGCAGCATCCAGAACGGCTGCACCAGGTTCGCCAGCGCCTCGCCGAGATCGTAGACGGCCACCATCCAGCCGAGATGCACCTTCAGATCGTGCGCCGCCTGCATCACGTACGGCGCCTCGATCACCCATTTCGACCCCCCGCTCGGCACGAACACCCCGAGCACGGCCGAGTACACCGCCACGACGGCCGGGTACGTCCGAGGCGTCGAGAGCCCCACGAAAAAGCCCGCGATCGACTCGTTGAGATGCGTCTTGACGATCAGCGCCGCGATCCCCGCGTAGAACGGAAACTGCAGGATCACGCCCCACACGCCCGGCGTCGCCTCCTTCACCGCGCGCATCAGCCGCGCCGGCGTCCCGTGCAGGAGCACCCCGAGCGTCAGGAAGATCAGGTTCACCGTGTTGAGGTTCAGCGCGTTGAGCCCCTGCCCGCTCGAAGCGAAGTACCCCACGAGGTAACCACCGGCCAGGAGCACGAACAACACGCTCAGGATCGGCGCGTGCTCGAGCCACTCCCCCGGCGTCGCCTTCCGCAGCGGCTCATCGGCGTCGAGCGGCGAGCGCCCGAGATCAATCCCGAGATCCGCCGCACTCCGCGCCCGCGCCGCGGACGGCGCGTACAGGTACACGAGCACCGTCACGAGGACGATCTCGACCCCGACGGACACGAGGCTCTGCCACAGGAAGATCGTGTCGGACAGCGGGATCACGCCGCCCGGCACCTTGCCACCTGCCTCCACGATCGCGCGCGTGGCCGGCTGCAGCGCGCTCGGCGTCGCCATCTGCAGGGCTGCGCTCCCGCTGAGCCCCTGCGCCCAGATGCTCCCGAGCCCGAGGAACGCGCTCGCGGCGACGGCGCGGTAATCGACGCCGCGCACGCGCCGCGCCGTCTCCTTCGCGAGCATCGCGCTGAAGATCAGCGAAAACCCCCAGTTGAACCACGACGACAGCATGGCGAACAACGCCACCCACGCGATCGCCACCCGCGGCGAGCGCGGCACGGCGGCGAGCGCGCGGATCAGCCGATACACCGGCCGCGTCGTCGCGACGACGTAACCCGTGATGATCACGAGCGACATCTGCAACGTGAACGGGATGAGCTCCCAGAACCCGCCGCCCCAGATCGCCGCGACCTCGGCCGCCGCGCTCGCTGCGCCCTGCTTCGACGACAGGCTCACCCACGCCGCGATCACCACGAGGAACGTGGCCACGAGCGCGAACACGAACGCGTCGGGGATCCACCGCTCGGCCCACGCCGTGAACCGCGCCGCGATCCGCTCGAGCGCGCCCGCGGGCGGATCGTCGTTGGAGGACGGGGGTTCGGGGGCGTGGCTCGGCCCGTCCGAGCGCAGCCCCCGAGCGTTGGAGAGCGCTTTGGGCTTTTCGAGGGAGCTCGGCAGCTCGGCACCGGACATACGGCGGAGGGTACTCGCCTCGCGCGCGGCTGTCGCGCTCGTCTACGAATGAGATCCGCCGTCGGGATTTTGGTCCTTGCTCCTCGGTCGTGCTCGACTGTTTGTATCTACCGACCCATAGGCGCGCAGAAGTCGAAGCAGGTGCATCATGACCGGAAGCTTGGAGTCGTACGTCCGCGTTGGGAGCGTCATTGCCGACAAGTACGTGGTCGAGCGGATTCTCGGCCGGGGCGGCATGGGGATCATCATCGCCGCGCGCCACACGGTGCTTCACGAGCGCCGCGCGATCAAATTCATGTTGCCGCACGTCCTCTCCGACGGCACGGCCGTCGAGCGCTTCCGGCGCGAGGCGCGGGCAGCATCCAAGCTCAAGAGTGAACACGTCGTCCGGGTCCACGACATCGATCGCCTCGCGAATGGCGCCTTCTACATCGTGATGGAGTACCTGGAGGGGCAAGACCTCAAGGCGGTCGAGAAGGCCCGAGGTCCCCTGCCCTTCCGGGAAGCGTGTAGCTACGTGCTCCAGGCGTGCGAGGCGATCAAGGAGGCGCACGACGCCGGGATCGTTCACCGCGATCTCAAGACGGCCAACCTGTTTCTCACGAAGGGCCCGCGAGGCGAGCCGTGGATCAAGGTCCTCGATTTCGGAATCGCGAAGCTCGTCGACGAGGCTGAGGGGAAGCGGATGGACATCACCGAGACCAAGCTCGCGCTCGGCACGCCCGCATTCATGGCGCCGGAGCAGATGAAATCGTCCCGGCAAAGCGACGCCCGCGCCGACATCTGGTCGCTCGGCGTCATTCTCTACAAATTGACGACCGGGGTATTTCCCTTCGATGCACCGTTCCTCAACCAGATGGCGCTCCGGATCCTGTCGCCGGAACGCGCCATGAAGCCCTCGACGCACAACCGCTCGTTGCCGCCGCTCTTTGATGCCATCGTCGGCCAATGCCTCCAGAAAGACCGTGAGCGGCGCTTCAGGAGCGTTGCGGAGCTCGCAGACTTTTTGTGCGCGCTCGTCGAATCCGCACCAGCCGTACGCGACGAGCAGGACGACGCGAGCGACGCCGTGACGCTCGACATAACGACGAAGAGGCAACCTGCGGCGGCTGCAGGAGGCGGAGCGCCCGTGAGAGGAGGGCCCAATCGCGAGGTCATCTCGCCCAAGCTGGGCGACTCGTGGAAGTCCGTGCCATTCGTGAACTCCGTCGAGTGGGATGTGTCTGAACGAAGCGGGGAGGATGTGACGACGCAGCGGGCGCGGCGATGAGGGAGCGCCCCTCGACCTCGGCCGCGGCGCGCCATCGCCTCACCCGCCCACGAGTTCCATGACCTCGGTCCCGAGCCCCTCCACGGCGAGGTGCACGATCGTCCCCTGATCGCCCACCAGGAACCCATCGGCCCCGTCGAACACGACGCCGTGAAGATCCTCGCGGACAGGGAGCTTGATTCGCTCGAAAGTCCGTTGGTCCTTCTCCCACCCGCCGTGCCACAGCGCGCCGCCACGGCCGACCACGAGGTGGTCGCCCGACCATTTGTTTTGCCAGGCCGCTTCCATCCCCTCCGCAGGCGGCGCGGAGCTTCCATCACGACGCCACAGCTTCCAGACGGACAGCGGGATCCTCCCGACCTCCGTCATCTCGCTGCTGATCACCACGTTCGGGTCCCTATGAAAAACATTGATGAAGTCCGCCGGCAGATCCCCGCCGGCGAAGGACGGCCTCGGATGGCATGAAAGCTCCCCGGCCGTTTGCGCTTGGTCGCATTCGACGATCGCGCCTCCGGAGCCGAGCACGCACAACCTGTGTGGCTGGCACGCATGGAAGGCGTAGAGGTCGGCCGTGCTGCCCGAAGGCACCGGCTTCCATGTCCCCTCCCCGATCCCATTGTCGAAGCGCCGCAGGATCACCCCGCCGGCGCCCAACGCCAGCGTGAGCGCCCGATCGTGATACAGGCCGAGGAGATCCACGTCCGTGCCCGTCTCTTCGATACGCCACGTCCCATCGGCCCTACGCGCGGCCGCGGTGCCGTGCGCGCCGACCACGAGGAGCATGTCCGGCTCTGCCATGGGCCTCGTCGGCACCTGCACCATCGCGAACAAGTCCTTGGTGGTGCCCGTCGCTTCGCGCTGCCAGCCCTTCTCGTCGTCCCGCCGCAGCGCCACGCCGCGATCACCGACGGCGAAGGCCCGCTTCTGCATGATGCTCACCGCGCGCAGCGGGACCGTCGTGCCCGAGGACTCCCGCTCGAAGCGGTATTCGACGGGGCGTGACGCATCACAGACGCGCATGGGGCGCAGCGCTCGACCCTCCACCCGGAAGGGCGCCGGATCCTGACCGAGCGAGCGCATTGGCTCCATCCGGACGACCCCTCCATTCGAACACGGGCCCGTCGTGGGCCGGGCCGTCGGCGTCATGGACGGGGCGCAGGCCGGAAGGAGGAGGCAAAGGAGGGCGCCGGACCAGGGAGAGAAGCGAACGAACGGTGTCATCGTCTGGACCGTCTCCGGGGGAACCAGGACACCGACCTCCTGTCAATCAGAAACACAGTTTCCCGGACAACCCAGCACCATCTCGTCGAGACGGCCATCGACAGAACCCCGAACACGAGCCGGGGTCTCCTCCCCAAGGAGAGACCCAAGCTCCACCCTATGGCGGCGAGGGGCGCGGAGGCCCGGAATCTGGCCGAACATGTGCCCTCTGCCGTCGACGGCGCGTGTTTGGCGTCGCAACGGATGTGTCCCGCGGGCGACCCCCCGAAGGACGTTGCCCGCCCCCCCTGACGCTGGCCTCGACGCTGGCGGATGGGCCCCTCGACAAGGCCCATCACGGGCGGACGCGTGAGGTCTTGCAGCTCGACGAGGACCCTCGGCCGCCTCCGGCCCTTGTCTTCAGGCTCGACCTTGCCCGGTGCACACGCCTCGCCACGTGTCCGGCGGCAAGACGCTTCCTCTGTCGCGCCGACGCACCCTGGTTCCGCTTCGTGCCTCGATGACCTGCGGCGACGACGTAGCTCGGCGCGGCGTGGAACAGACGAGGACGGGGGCCGATGCCGCCTGTCGAGGATGCCGAGGGGCAACGGCTCGGGAGGAGCCTCTCGAGGACGAGCCCATCGCAACGCTCGTGGTCTCCCGCCGGCGTTCGTCAGCGCCGCGCACTTGGTGGGCAGGATCGTCGCCTGTGTTGTCCAAAGCCCCAGCACGGCGCCTTCGTTGTCAACGTGCCCCTCGTGAGGCACGATGCCTCCGAGGGGAGGCAACACCCATGGCCGTCCAATTCAACCACACCATCGTTCTCTCGCGTGACCGGGAGAAATCCGCGCATTTCCTGGCCGACATCCTCGGCCTCGTCGTGGCCAAGCCGTTCGGGCCGTTCTTGCCCGTCGCCACCACCAATGGCGTCACGCTGGATTTCATGACCGTCGGCACCAACATCGCGATCCAGCACTATGCCTTCCTCGTCTCCGAAGAGGAGTTCGACCCGATCCTCGCCCGCCTCGTGCAGCAAAAGGTTCCCATTTGGGCAGATCCGCACGGCCAGCACCCGGGCCGGATCAACCGCAATGACGGCGGGCGGGGCGTGTACTTCTTCGATCCCTCGGGTCACGGCATGGAGGCCTTCACCCGCCCGTACGGCAGCAACCCGTCCTCCGAGCTGAACGGCGTCACGGAAGAGGTCCCAGGCGCCGCGGCTTCGAACGAATTCCCCCGCTGATCCAAGCCTTGGGAACTTTGCGCGTCCAAGCACGTTCGGAGTCCCTCGATGCCCTCTGCCCGCCTCCTCGCCGTCCTCGCCCCGCTCCTCCTCCTCGCCTGTAGCCGCAGCTCCTCGCCTCCGCCGCCCGAGCAGGTCGCCTCTCCGGCTCCGCTTGGCCTCGCTCGTGTAGACCTCGCGAGTGTCCTCCTCGAAGGCATCCCGCACGTACGACAAAAGCCCGATTTTTGCGGCGAGGCTTGTGTCTCCATGGCGCTCGCGCGGCTCGGCCGCCCGCTCGATCAGGACGAGATCTTCGCGAGGACCGGCCTCGATCCGGCGCTCGGCCGCGGCGCGTACACCGCCGAGCTGAAGCGGGCCGTCGAGGCCGTCGGCTTCGACCCGGGGCCCGTCTGGTACCGCATCGACGTCGTGAAGGCCGACGAGGCGCTCGGGGCCGAGCTCGCCGCGATCCACGCCGATCTGCAGAAGGGCATCCCCTCGATTGTCTGCATGCATTACGACGAGAGCCCCACGACCACGGAGCATTTCCGCCTCGTCGTCGGCTACGACGCTTCGCAGGACGAGATCATCTATCACGAGCCCGCCAAGGACGCGGGCGGCTACCTCCGCATGTCGCGGGCGCGGTTTCTCTCGCTCTGGCCGCTCAAATCCAGCAAGGACGCGTGGACCGCGATCCGGCTGCGCCTCGCCCCGCGGGATCTCGAGCTCGCCAAGGCGACGCCAAGCAAGCCCGGGTTCTCCCCGGCCGATTACGCGCAAAAGGTGATGGAGGTCAAGGCGAAGACCTCGCGCCTGCGCGGCGACTTCACCGTCCTCGTCGAGCCTCCGTTCGTCGTCGTCGGGGACGGCCCCGAGGCCCGTGTGCGCAGGGGCGCCGAGGGCACCGTCCGCTGGACGACCGAAAAACTCAAGAAAGATTATTTCGCCAAGGACCCGTCGCGGATCCTCGTCGTCTGGCTCTTCAAGGACCGGCCGAGCTACGAGCGGAACGCGATCACGCTCTTCGGCGAGAGGCCGAGCACGCCGTATGGGTATTACACCTCGAAGCACGGCGCGCTCGTCATGAACATCGCGACCGGCGGCGGCACGCTCGTGCACGAGATCGTGCACCCGTTCGTCGAGGCGAATTTTCCCGATTGCCCGCCCTGGTTCAACGAGGGCCTCGGCTCGCTCTACGAGCAGAGCGGCGAGGAGGACGGCCGGATCCACGGCTACACGAACTGGCGCCTGCGCGGCCTGCAATCAGCGATCGCGGAGAACCGCGTCCCCTCGTTCCGCGCGCTCACCGGGATGAACGACGAGGCATTTTACGAGGGTGATTACGGCGTTCATTACGCCGCCTCGCGTTACCTGCTCTATTACCTCCAGGAGAAGCGCCTGCTCGTCCGTTACTACCACGAGTTCCACGCGAACCGCGAGAAGGACCCGACGGGCTACGACACCCTCCGCCGTGTGCTCGGCGAGGAGGACATGGCGGCCTTCAAGAAGCGCTGGGAGACGTACGTGCTCGGGCTCTCGTTCCCGTGAGTCGCACGGCGCGGAAGCGCGACGGCCTTGGTAGGCAACGCCGCTGCCGGTCTTGACCGGGCCTGTTCGATGAACTGCGCATTGCGCAGTTCATCGAGCTTGGGTCCAGCCCCTGGCTGGTCCGGGTGCAGGGGCGGACAGCCCCTGCTGGGGCCTGGGGCAACGCCCCAGCGAATCGGCGTCACGCGAGCCGCCGCGCCCGCCGCTCGGCGAGCGCCTCGCGTGCTCGTTTCTCGGCCGCGTCGAGGTACGTGTAAATCACCGGCGTGATGTAGAGCGTGAGGAGCTGCGACACCACGAGCCCGCCGACGACTGCAATGCCGAGCGGCCGCCGTGACTCGGCGCCTGCGCCGAACCCGAGCGCGATTGGCAAGCTGCCTGCGAGGGCCGCCATCGTGGTCATCATGATCGGCCGGAAACGAATGCGCGCCCCGAGCACGATTGCCTCCGCCGCGGGCTTTCCGTCGCGCCGCTCCGCCTCCAGGGCGAAATCGATCATCATGATGGCGTTCTTCTTGACGATCCCCACGAGCAAGAGGATCCCGACGAACGAATACACGTTGAGCTCCTGGCCGAGGACGAGCAGCGCGAGCAGCGCCCCGAACCCCGCCGAGGGCAACCCCGAGAGGATCGTGATCGGGTGGACGAAGCTCTCGTAGAGGATCCCGAGCACCACGTAGATCACGAGGATCGCGAGCAGGAGCAACATCCCCAGGTTGCCGACCGATTCCCGGAAGACCTGGGCGCTGCCGAGGAACTGCGTCCCGAGGGTGTCCGGCAATCGCTCCCGCGCGAGCGCCGACACGCGCGCGACCGCCTCGCCGAGCGGCGCGCCCGGGGCGAGGTTGAAGGAGATCGTCACCGAAGGCAATTGCCCGAGGTGATTGACGCTGAGGGGGCCTGCGCCCTCCTCCGTCCGCGAGACGGCCGCGAGCGGCACGAGCTGGCCGCTGGTCGCTCGCACGTACAAAAGCCCGAGCGCGCTCGGATCCTGCGTGAAGCGCCGATCGAGCTCCAGGATCACGCGATACTGGTTCGTCGGCGCGTAAATCGTCGAGACCTGCCTGCCTGCATACGCCGAGAAGAGCGCCTCTTCGATGCTCTGCGCCGAGACGCCGAGCGTCGCCGCGCGGTCCCGATCGATGACGAGCGTGGCCTCGGGCGTCCTTCGTTCGAGATCACTCGTCACGTCGATGAGCCCCGGGATCCCGCGCATCGCCTGTTCGAGATCCGTCGCCGCGTCGTAGAGCTCGTCCACGTCCGCGCCCGTCAACGTGAATTGATAGAGGGACCGCGTGAGCTGGCCGCCGAGGCGAATGGGCGGCGGGTTCTGGAGGAACACCTCGAGCCCCGGGATCTTCGCGAGTTCGGGCCGCAGCTCGGCGATGATGGCCTCGGGTTTCTTGCCGCCGCGCTCGTCCCGATCCTTCAAGCGAATGAAGAGCCGGCCCGTGTTGCCCGCTCCGCTCGGCCCTCCGGCGCCGTAGCTCGACATCACCGACGAAACGCCCGGATGCGCGCGCACGATGGCCGCCGCCGCCGCTTGGTAGCCGCGCATCGCCTCGAACGACGTCCCCTGCGCGGCGCGTGTCAATGCGAAGATCTGCCCCGTGTCCTCGCTCGGAAACAGGCCCTTCGGCACGATCACCGCGAGCACGATCGTCCCTGCGAAGAGCACGAACGAGGCCATCAGCGTGGCGAACCGGTGCCGCAGCACGAAGCCGAGGCTTTTCGCGTATGCGCGATCCATGCGCCCCGACGGGCCTGCGTGCGGATCGCCTCTCGTTTCGTGCGCGTCTGCGTTCTTCAATCGCAAGAATCGGCTCGCCAGCATGGGCGTGAGGAACAACGAGACCACGCCCGAGACGAGGATCGCGATGCTCATGGTCACGGCGAACTCGCGGAGCAGCCGGCCCACGATCCCGCCGAGGAAAAGCACCGGCACGAACACCGCGACGAGCGAGGTCGTCATCGACACGACCGTGAAGCCGATCTCCCCCGCGCCGTCGAGCGCGGCCTTCAGCGGCGGTTTCCCCATTTCGAGGTGCCGGAAGATGTTCTCCAGGACGACGATCGCGTCGTCCACGACGAACCCGACACAAAGGGTGAGCGCGAGGAGCGAGAGGTTGTCGAGGCTGTAGTCGAGCGCCCACATCCCCGCGAACGTGCCGATGAGCGAGACGGGGAGCGCCACGCTCGCGACGATCGTGGAGCGCAGGTCGCGCAAGAAGACGCCGATCACCAGCACGACGAGCCCGATCGTGACGAGCAACGTGTGCTCGACGTCGGCGACCGATTCACGGATCGAGATCGACCGATCGTAAAGGGTCGCGATCTCGACCGAGGCCGGGATCTCGGCGCGAAGCGCGGGCAGGAGCGCGCGCACGGCGTCGACCACGGCGACCGTGTTCGTCCCCGGCTGGCGCTGGATCGCGAGGACGATCGCCCGCTTGCCGTCGTAATGGCTCGCGACCCGATCGTTCTCGACGCTATCCGTGACCGTGCCGAGCTCCTCCAGCCGGACGGGCGCGCCCTCGCGATAGGCCACGATGATGGGCCGGAACGCGCTCGCCCGGTCGAGCTCGCCGCTCGCCTGCACCACGTACGTGCGCGCGGGCCCTTCGAGCACGCCCGTCGGCAAATTCACGTTCTCCCGCGCGACGGCGGCGGCGACCTCGTCGATGCCAATCTCGCGCGAGGCGAGCGCCTGCGGGTCGAGCCGGATGCGCACGGCGTATTTCTGCGAGCCGTAGACGAGGACCTGCGCGACGCCGCGGATCATCGAGATGCGCTGCGCGATCGTGGTCTCGGCATATTCGGAGACCTCCGACAGGGGCAACGTCTCGGCGTGCAGCGCGAGGTACATGATGGGCTGCTCCGCCGGGTTGACCTTTTGAAAGCTCGGCGGCGCTGGCATGTTGGGCGGCAGATCCCGCGCCGCGCGGGAGATCATCGATTGCACGTCGAGCGCCGCCGCGTCGATGTCGCGCGAGAGGTTGAACTGGAGCACGATCTGCGTGGTGCCGAGGCCCGACGTCGACGTCATCGAGTCGATGCCCGCGATGGTCGAGAACTGCCGTTCGAGCGGGGTCGCCACCGCCGCGGCCATCGTCTCCGGGCTCGCGCCCGGGAGCGACGCGCTCACCTGGATGGTCGGAAAATCGACATTCGGCAGATCACTCACCGGGAGCGCGCGAAAACCCGCGATGCCGAAGATCACGATGGCCAGCATCGAGAGCGTGGTCATCACGGGTCGCAGGACAAAAGGCCGGGAGACGTTCATCGCGCCTCCACGCCCGGCGCCGGCGCCGCACCCGCTGCGCTCCCCGGACCTTTGCCCACGATCGTCACCTTCGCGCCCGGCTGAATGCGCAATTGCCCATCGGTGACGACGCGCTCGCCGCCGGTGAGCCCCGATTGCACGAGGATCCGCCCGCCGGCCACGCGTTCGCCCACCTGCACGGGCCTCATCTGCGCGGCCTCATCCGCGCCGACGACGAAGACGAATGTGCCCGCCGGCCCGGTTTGCAGGGCCTCCGACGGGATCACCACCGCGCCCTCGCGCACGCCGAGCCGCACGGTCGCCTGCACGAATTGCCCCGGCCAGAGGGTGCGTGAAGTATTTTCGAAGGTCGCGCGCAGGCGCAAGGTCCCGGTCGCGCGATCGATCGTGCTGTCGATGAACGAGAGCGTCCCCTCTTCGCCAGGGTTCGGGGCCCCCGCGTCGCCCGACGGCGCCGCCGCGGCGGAGACGGGCAGCGGCCCGGACGAATTCGCCATCGCCTGCTGCAAGGTCGGCACGCTCGCCTCGGGAATGGCGAACGAGACGAACGCCGGCGCGAGGCGGACGATCTCGACGAGCACCGTCTCATTGGCCCGCACGAGATTGCCCTCGCGCACGAGGATGCTCCCGGTCCGCCCGGCCATGGGGGCACGAATCGTCGTGTATTCGAGATCGAGGCGCCGCGCGACCATGGCCGCGCGAAACGCGTCGACCGCCGCCGCCGCGGCCCGCGCCTCGGCGCGCCGGAGCTCGGCGTCCTGCCGGCTCGCCACGCCCTCTCTCGCGAGCTCTTCGTATCGATCCGCCTGCGCCGCCGCATTCGCCGCTTGCGTCCGGCTCCGCTGCAAGTTCGCCTCCGCCTCGCGCAAGGCGACCTCGAACGGCCGCTTGTCGAGGACGAAGAGCACGTCCCCCTCGGCCACGTCCGCGCCCTCCTGGAATTTCACGGCCGTGACGAGCCCGGTCACCCGCGGCCGCAACGAGACGCGCGCCGAGGGTTCGACCGTGCCAATGGCAGAGAGCTCGATGGGCACGGTCGCCACGTCCGAAAAGGCCACGCGGACCGGCGGCCTCGGCGGCTCGGCGGGCCCTTTCCGCTCGCGCGAGCAAGCAGGCCCGAGGACGAGGAGGGCGAGGACGAGCAGGAACGCTCGCATTCGCGCGGCGTCGATCGAATGGAGGAAGATCACGGCTCGCACAGAGTCCGATGCCACGCGGGACGATTTGGGTGCGCGGCCAGGCGAGCGCGTCAGGCGGGTTGCCACGCGGCGCGCGCTCGTTGTAGGCTCCGCCGCAGATGGAGACGTCGACGCGATCGACCGCGATCACCACCCTTGCCATGGGTGTAGCCGCGTATTTCGTGGCCACGGTGGGTCACGAGGGGCTGGGTCACGGGGGCGCGTGCGTGCTCGTGGGCGGGAAGGCGCTGCGGATGTCGAGCGCCTGGTTCGATTGTGACAAGACCGGCCTGAGCGAGTGGGGCGTGCGCGCCGTCGAGGCAGGCGGCACCGTCGCCAACTTGCTGATCGGCGCCCTGTCGCTCGCCACGATGCCACGCGCGCCCGGGCGCCCTGGCAATCGCTGGTATGCACACTGGCTGTTCGCAGCCGTGAACCTCTTCATGGGCGCGGGTTATCTGATGACGTCTCCCCTCGCGAACCATGGCGACTGGGCCGATTTCATCGTGGGCCTCCCGCGCCCGCTCCTCGTTCGCATGGCATTGACGCTCGCCGGGGCCGTGATCTCCGCCGCGGCGCTGCGCGTGCTCTTGCGCCGGCTCGATCCCCACCTCGGCGCCGAGCTCCCCGCGCGGGTGAGCGCCGCGCGCGTCCTCTGCTGGATTCCCTACGGCGCCGTCGGGGGCGTGCTCTTCAGCGTCGCGGCGCTCCGAAACGCCGAGGGAATGCAATTCGCGCTGTCCTCCGCGCTCGCGACCCTCGGCGGCACGTTTTTCCTGGCATGGCTCCCCGCGTGGGTCAAAGCGCCACGAGGGGAGGTCGAACGACCGCTGGAGCTCGCGCCGATGCCGGCGTGGGTTTTGACCGGCGCCGCGCTCACGGCCCTGACGCTGGGCGTCCTCGGGCCGGGATTCCACTTCTGAGCAGGCCCCGCATTCCGAATCACCGCAGGAGCGCGAGATACCTCGTTGCGCGCCGCTCCCCTGCATCGGCGCAGGCCAGGAGCAGGCGGCGCGCCTCGATCTTGCGGCGCGCGAAATGGGCGACGAGCGCGCGCGCGAAAAGGACGCTGGGCTCCATCCCTCCGGCTGGGTCCCCGAGCCAGTCGTGCCAGGCGAGCGCGAGATCCCAGAACCCGTCGGCGTGGACCTCGGGTTCGTCCTCGTGCACGAGCAGGCCCTCGAGATCGTGCTCCACCGCGTGGCAGAGGACCAAGAGGCCCAGGAACGGGAGCCCATCGCCATGGCCGCGGAGCGATGCCCCTTGCAGCGCGAGCGCGTCCGGGCCCTGCCCCGCCGCCCCCCGCAGCATGCCCATGTCGAGCCGCTTCGGGGGCGGGAGCGCGTCGTTGACGAACGCGAGCATCTTGGGCCAATCGGCCCGCGGCAGGTGATGGCCGGACTTGCCCGCGAGCGTGAGCTCCCGGAGCGGCCGCTCGGACTCCGCGTCGATACGCTCGACGATCGCGACCACGTTCTCGGCCATGGCATCCTGAACGAATTCGAGCGGGACGTGGTGCGGATCGTCAACGCGGATCCAGTCGCCGTCGAGCTTGCGCAGGAGCGCCGCGAGCTCACCTTGCCGGCTCGCCTTGCCGCGCTCGACGAGCGCGCGCCCGAGCGCGAGGCAGCTCCACGAGACGGGCGTGTCGTCCCCGCCGGCGCGCCCGACCATCTCGGGCACGACGAGCGACATGCCCGCCCCGGAGACGGCCGCGAGGGAGAGCAGGTTCACCGGCTGCTCGCCCTCGACGTGCGTGTAAGAAAACCCCTTTTGTCCGCGAATGGTTCGTCCCATCGATCTCTCGCCCGAGGCGCGCGCGGGATAGCGCGGCAGTCTCCCAGCGTCGGGCGAACCGGGCCGCTTCGTCAAGCCCAAGTCACGGACGCTCGGCGCTCTTCGCCCATTTCTTCCGGAAATGAACGAACGCCACGATCACGACGGTGACGAGCGTCAAGGGCAAGGCGTGCTTGACGACCTCTGCCCGCAGCACCGCGATCCAGCCGAGGAGCGCCTCGCCGAAGAAGCGGCAGAGGCCGATCCAGAGGGTCTGCGCCACGAGGATCGCAGGCACGAGCAGGCGCGCCGGGGCGGCGAACGCGCCCGCGAGGGTGCTGGCGATGGGGCCCGGGACGGCCATCACGAGCAGGGGTGCGCTCATCCGCATCGGCTTCATGAGACGCTCGACGCGCCCCTCGGAGGCCACCCCCCGCGCGACGAGCCAGCGCAGGGCGTGGGTCCCCTCGGAGCGACCGAACAGGTACGCGAGCAGGCATTGCCCGACGCAGATGGGCCATGCGACGGCCCAGTACGCGACCGGCGAGGAGACCCCCGCGACGAGGACGAGGTTCGCGGGGACCGGGGAGAGCGCGAGGAGCGCGAGGGGCGCGTGCGCGAAGAGCACCGGCGACAGCGCCGTCCCGAGGATGCGGGCGCCCATGATCACCACGAAAGCCGCGGCCAGATACGGCCGGCGCGTCGCGAGTACGTCGTTCCCCGGGCCCTCGCTCATTCAACCGTCCTCGTCGTCGCCCTCGTCGTCGCCGTCCGCGTCGTCGTCCTCGTACCCGTCCGCGTCTTCGTCGTCTTCGTCTCCGCCGTCCTCGTAACCGAGACGCCGATTCATCTCGCTGTCAAGGTACGGATTGCCGAACGGATCACGCTCCCAGGGCGGCGGCTCGTCGCTCTTCGCCTGCGAGGCCTTGCCCTGTTCGGTGTTTGCCTCTTTGCTCTCGACCGAAGCCGCGACGGAGGAGATGGCGAGCTCTTGCAGGTCGTGCAGCGTCTCGTCGAGCGTGCGGCCGCCGGCCTCCGCCGTTTGCAGCGCCACGAGCGTGACGACGATGTTCGTGCCCTGGGTCGTGGAGATCTCCTGGACAAACCCGGAGAGCGCCTCGGTCGCGCCCGCGACGCGCGCCACCGCGGGCGGCGGCGGCTCGCCCCGCAGCGCGTCCTTGAGGCGCGCGAGGATCACGTCGTCCCCGAAGCCTGCCTCGCGCAGCGCTTGCAGCCCGAGACGAATGCGCGACCAGCGGAAGCGTGATTCGACGACCTCCGCCGGCTCCTTGGGCATGACCGCGTCGGCCAGGGCCTCGAAGGTATCGAGCGCACCTTCGACCCCCATCTCCATGAGCGCTTGCAAAGTCTGCGCGAGGGAGGTGCGGAGCCTCGGATTGATGCGCGTGCCCAGGTGCTCTGCCTGCGCGACCGCGCCCCGCGCCGCCTCGATCGCAGCCTCGTGCTCGCCGCCCTGCGCGCGCGTGACGAGCAGATTCGTGCACGTCGTGAGCAGATCGACGCGCGCCTCGACGAGCGAATCGTCGTCCGCCGCCCGCCCCTCGCCCTCGAACCCGGCGATCACCTTTTCGAGGATGGACCGCGCGCGGTGGAGCCGCTCGATCCCCTCGTCCCTCCGGCCCGCGCCGAGCGAGAGGCCCGCCATGTCGCCCCAGCTCTTCGCCGCCATCGCGCTCTCGACCCCGTCGTGTTTCTCCCGGAGCGCGAGCGCTTTCCCATAATGAACCTCGGTGCCCTCGGCATCCCCGGTCATCCCGAGCGCGCTGCCGAGGTGGTGATAGGCCTCCCCAGCCTCGCGCGAGCCGGCGTCGATTCGCTCGCGAATCGCGACGGCGCGGCGGAGCGCGGCCACGCCCTCCTGCGGATCACCGCCCCAGGTCGCGGCGAACCCGAGGTTTTCGAGGCACGTCGCGAGGCCCGGATCCTCGGGCCCGAGCGCCTTTTCCGCCTTGCGCAGCGCCTCGCGCCCGGCCGTGATCGCCTCCTCGTACCGCCCGAGGAACGCGAGCCCCTTCGCGTGGTCGGCGAGCGTCTTCCAATCGAAGGGCGCGCTCTCCGGCGGAAACTCGTACGTCCCCGCGAGGATCCCCTCGAAGCGCGGATCCTCGCGGACCGAATCGAAATAATCGTCGGCCCGCGCCTTGTCGATCCATTCCTTGTCTTTTGCGACGACGAGGGCGAGATCCCGCAGCGCGCCCTCGGGATCGCCCGTGATCGCGCGCTCGCAGGCCCGGTTGAACCAGAGGACGTCGTAGCTGCCGCCGAGCAGCACCTTGCCGTCCTTGTCGACCCGCGCGATCGCCTCGGTGTACGCCGCAATCGCGTCCGCATGGCGCTTCATCGACGTGAGGATGAAGCCCTTGTCCATCCAGGCGAGGGCCGAATCCCCCGCGGCGAGCGCGCGCTCGGCGGCGCGCAGGGCGCCCTCGTTGTCGCCGCGCTTCTGCAAGATCCGGATGTGCTCGCGGATGAGATCCTTCGGCCTCCGCGCCTGGTACGCGAGGATCCCCTCGGCCCACGCGTCGAAGGAGGCGATCTCGGCCGAAGGCGGATCGGCCTTCCCTTTCGCTGCGAGCTCGCGCTGGGCCATGGCTGCTGCGAGCGCCTCGGCGTCCGCGAGCGCCTCGTCCCCCGTATCGTCCGATTCATGCAGATACGCGAGGAGCGCGAGCGGCGTGATCGCGCCCGGCAAGAGTTCCCGGAGCTTTTTCGCGAGCGGCCGCCCTTCGGGGTCATTGCGCTGCGAGATCGCCCGGAAGAGGACACGCTCGGCTTCGAGGTTCTTTACGTGCGCGTCCATCGCGTCGATCGCGCGGTCGCACGCCGCCGTGTAGTCGTCGTTCAATCGGTCCCGTACGATCCAGAGGATCGGGTGCAGGTCCTCCCGGGTCGGCAGATCCTCGCGCGAGGCCAGCGTCGGCTCGATCTCGGCCCGCACGACGGCCGCGAGGCCTTCTTCCCCGCGAGAACGATCGATTTCCGAGACGAGCAGCGCCGCGAAGTACGCCTTCCAGACGCGCCCGGTCGCCGCCATGGCCTGCGCCCACGCGGCCGCCGCTTCGAGCTCGTAGAGCGGCATCTCCTTCCACAGGAGCCGCGCCGCGGCGACTTCCACGCGGCGCCATTTTTTCTCCGTCAAATCACGCCGGAGCGCGTCGCGCAGGTAATCCTCGTTCTGCGTGTCGAGATCATCGACGAAATCGCCGCGCACGGCCTTTTCGGCGAGCGCGTGGAGCTCACGCGCCCATGTTTCCATGTCCTCGGGCACGGGCCCGCCCGCGAGCATCTCGCCGAGCGTCTGCTCCAGCGACGCGTCCGACAGCGCCATGACGGCCTTGTGCGCCATCCAGCGGACGGGCTCCTCTCCGTCACGTAGCCTCGCCGCGAGCACGCTGCGAATTCGATCGGGCAGCATCGGCGCCGTCACCGCGACGGCCTCGCAAAGCGTGGAGAGCTTTTCCTCGGGCGCCTTCGCCTCCTCCGCCCGCGTCGCGAGTTCGTCCACCGAGCGACGCACGACCGACGATTCGAGCCAGGCGGGCATCGGCTTGCCGCTCCGCCATTCGATGTAGCGGACGCCGAACAGGGGAGAATCGACGAGCACCATGTGCCGCCCTTCGCCCATGTCGACACTCCAGAAGGGCGGCGCATCGGCCCTGCGCGGCGCGCGCCGCACGATCTGAAAACCCTCCCGCTCCATGCCCTCGAAGATCGAGCGCAGCGAGACGGCTTCGCGAAGGAAATACACGACTTGTTCGCTCACGATGTTCCTCGAAGGTCAGGGTCGGAGGGCGCGCCGCAAATCCTCGATGTTCCCGGCCTCCGTCTCGCGAAGGAGCGCCTCGTGAAGAAATCGCTTGTGCCGCGCGAAGGAAGCGAGCTGATAGCCGAGGCCCCGCTGCCGGGGATCCTCGCGGCCTCCGATTTCAGCGAGCAGGGTCCGCACGGCGGCGCCGTCGTCGCCCATCGTCGCGAGGCACGCCATCCCGTGATAACCGAGCGACGGCGTCTCCTCGGGATTGCGGACCATTTCGAGGAGTTCGTCCGCCTGATATCCACGAAACCGCGCCACGACCGCGAGCGCGTCGACGGGCATGTCCGAGGGCAAACCCTTGGGCAACCCCGGCAAGAGCTGCGTGAGCAGCGGCAGGATGCTCTCGTGCGCGACGGGGGCATACCGGACCTCGAGCACGCAGAACTTGTTCATCGAAGAGATGGTGATCGTGGCGCCGAGGCGGCGTGAGCGCAGCGTGATGCTCGGCACGGCCCCGTCAGCTTGCGCCATGTTCTCGGGCATTCGATAGCCGGCCCCGACGAGCGCGATTCCCGTGGGGTGATCCGGCCACGGATCCTCGGCGAACCGCGTGCCCCAGGGCAGGCTGTCGGTGCCGGGCAGGCCCTGGAAGAACCGCACGATGGTCTCGAAATCGGCGCCCATTTCGGTCTCGGTGCCGAGGAAGATCCGGACGCTCCGGGGCAAACCGACCACCGCCGGCAATGGATCCTGCGTCTCGGGCCAGGCGTACGGCGCAAAGGCCGCGGCGAGCGACGCCGCCGTCGTCCCCGCGGGGATCCAGAGCGGCGGCGGCGTGGTCTCGTGCAGCGCGATCCAGAGCTGATCCGGCCGCGCAGGATCGGCGAGCAACGTCGGATTGTGGATCTTCCGCATCCAGCGGTCGGCGCGCACATCACCACGCGTCGCGAGCGGGACCGCGCCTTCGAGCATACCGAGGCAAGCCTCGTGCGCTTCCGCGGGGATCCACGCCCCAAGCGGCGCGTCGTCCTGCGCCTCCGCGCTGTGGATCCGCGCGGACGCCTCGCGGCTCTCGTGCTCGCTCAGCCACACCCAGCCCGTTTTCCCGGGCTGCCCCGAATCCCCCGCGGTGTCTGCGAAAAGCGCGTCGAGGAAAGGGTTTCGATCCTTCCACCAGTGCGAGGGGAGGCCCATGTCCGGGACGCTCGCACGACCTCGGCGCGAGGACAACGGGAAAGCAGACCTGCGCATCCGCGCCTCCCGTTTGACGGCGCAAACGGGGCGCCGGGGTTCGTCAGCCGAGGCTGCCGAGGGCCCAGCGCTCGGCCGACTCGACGTCGGGGAACATGCGGTAGGGATAAGGCGGCGTCGACATCCAGAAGATCGCGGTGAGCGCGCCTTTGGGAAAAGCCGCGTCGACGACGAACGCGCACGCCGAACAGCGACGATAAATCTCGACGTTCTGCGCGAGGTGATCCGCCATCGTCTTGCGTTGCTTGGGCGAGAGCTCTTTCGTCCCGCGATAATCGTGCAAGAGGGCGAACCTGCCTCCGCGGCTCCGGAGGACGAGCGCCAGATTTTTGACAAACTGCTCGGTTTGCGCCTCGTTCGCGCGCGGATGATTGACCAGGACGACGAGCGGCCAGCGCGATACGTCGAGCACCCCCCCCTCGAGTACGCCCTGGCCTCCCGAAAGCGAGGCGAGCCGGCCCGTGTCACGCGGCGCCGGCAGGCCTCCCGGAGGAGGAACCACCGAGGCGCGGCCGCTGCTCGGCGGCGCCGGCGGTGGTGTGGACTTGAGGATGAACGACATCGTGGCGAAGATACCACCCTTGCTGCGAAACTGCCACAGGGACATCCCCCACGCCCACGTCCGAAACAGGCTCGCCGACCTGGACGTGTTCACCCTTGCCAGGGCCGTGACGCGGGGGAAGCTCGTCGTCCCCTGTGGATCCATTTCGATCCACCCTTGAATCGTCGCACGCGACGATTCTTGCACGAAATGGCCGTTCGGCCATTGCTACCGCGTGCGGCGTTGCCTGGAAGATGCGGATGGCGATGTTCCTCCAACGCGCGACGCGATCGCCTCGAACTGGCCAAGCTCGAAATCCTCGCCGTTGATCCGGAGGTCGATCCGGTGCTCGCCCGGGTAATGGCGGCGCGTCGTCAAATCGACGAGCGAGACCCGGCCCTGAATCGTCTCCCGCCCCGACGGCGAGAGTTCGAGCGTGCGCACCTTGAAGACCTTGGGGCGGAGTTTTCCGCTCGCGCCGGGATAATGAATCACCGCGTCGACGACGAGCCGCTGCGGCGCGCCCGCGCGCGAGACGATTTCGCAAGAGAATCGCGCCTCCTCGCCGAGGGGGACCTTCTTCGGCGTGACGCTCGCCCGCTCGATTGCGATTTCCGGCGCGGCCGAGGCGCCGAGGAGCGCGAGCGCCCCCGGATGCCCGCGCTTGACGAGCCAGCGGAGCGCGTGCCGGACGATCCACGCGCGGCCCGGCCCCGCGCCCTCGAGCCAGTGGCGGCACAAGGCGACGACCCGATCCGGATGATCCTTGGCAATGTCGTTGAGGTTGTTCGCCACGCTGTTGCGAACGTACGGCTCGGGATCGTCCTTCAAGATCTCGAGCAGCTCGAGGACGGGCGTGGGATCCGCGATGAACGCAGGCAATCGCTCGGCCCACGGAAGCCGCGGGCGCGTGCCCTCGGAGACGAGGCGGCGCACGTGGGCGCTCGGATCGGAAGCCCAGACCCGGAGCCGCGCGAGCGACCGCTCCGGGTCGCGGAGGAGGAAGGGCCGGATCGAGAACTCGGCCGTGAACACCTGGGTGAGCGCGTGCTGGGCGCGCATCGAGGCCTCGAAGTGTTCGAGCCCCCGCTCCGCCACGAAGGTCAGGTGCGGGAGGTAGAAGAAGCTCGACATCGCGCCCTCGTCGCGGGACGCAGGCGTCTCGAGCGAGCGGAGGAGGATGTCCACGGCGCGCTCGAAGTCGGCCGGCAAGGCGCGCCCGAGCGCCGCGGCGATGTGGCGCCCGCGCTCCTTGAGCTCCTTGTCGTCGAGCCCGGTCTTGGCCTCGGCGATGAACGTTCGCGCTGGAAAGTCGGGCCAGGCGCCCCGGATCGAGGCCGCGATGCGGCGCACGAGGCGTTCGTCGAAGAAGAGCTTGAGCGGCTCGGCCATGCGGGCGTCGCCATGACACGAGGCGGCGGAGGCGGGAAGGCGCGGGCGCGCGCAGACGAAATTTTTCGGGGTGGGGCCTTTCCCGTCCTTTCCGATCGGAAATCTACCCAGGCGCGCGGGACCTCGCGTAGCCTGTACGCGCAGTGGTCCCGGAGTTCAGTCAGGCGTCGGACCGGTTCCTCATCGAAGGTCGCGCAGGCAGCGGCGGCATGGGGGACATTTACAAGGCGACCGACCAGCTCACGGGACAAGAGGTCGCGCTGAAGCTCCTGCGCGACAGCGCAACGCCGCAGGAGCGCGTGCGGTTCATGCGCGAGATCGCCATTCTCGCGGACCTGCGCCACCCGAACATCGTCCAGTACATCACGCACGGGACGTGGAACGACGGGCGGCTGTTCTTCGCGATGGAATGGCTCGACGGCGAGGATCTCGGCCAGCGGCAGCGGCGCGCGCCGCTCGGCATGCGCGACGCGGTGGAGGTCGTCCGGCGATCGTCGGCGGCGATGGCCGCGATCCACGCGCGGAACGTGGTTCATCGCGACCTGAAGCTCTCGAACATCTTCCTCGTCCGCGGCAAGGGCACGGCCATCAAGCTGATCGATTTCGGCGTGGTGAAGCCGCCCGTCCCCGACGAGTACCAGACCGAGCGCGGGACGATCATCGGGACGCCGCATTTCATGGCCCCCGAGCAGGCCCGCGGCGAGCCCATCGACGAGCGCGCCGACGTGTACTCGCTCGGCGCGGTGCTGTTCCGCCTGGTGACGGGACGGAACGTCTTCGAGACGGAGCACGTGATCGCGCTGCTCGGCCGCCTCGTGCTGGAAGATCCGCCGAACCCGCAGAGCATCCGCTTCGACGTGCCCGAGGCGCTCGCCGACGTGATCCTGCGCTCGGTCGCGCGAAGCCGCGAGGATAGATTCGAAAACAGCGGCGAGCTCGCCCGCGCCCTCGCCCGCGTCGGCCAGCTCAACAACGATCCGCCCGCGACCGATCGCAGCAGCGCATCGGCGGTCCGCTCCCTGCCCGGCCAGAAGCCGATCACCATCACCGACGCAGGCGCGCCGCCCGTGCCCGCCTCGCGCCCCGGATCCGCCGAGCGCCGCGTGGTCGCCTCCGTGCTCTTCGAGCTCGCCGGCGCGCGCCTCGACGCCGAGGCCGATCAAAAGCTGCGCGCCGTGCTCGGGGACGACACGCGCCTCGAACCGCTGCTCGATCAGCAGATGGTGGCCGTGCTCGGCGTGGAGCACTCGCGCGGGGACGAGGTGATGCGCGCCGCCCGCGCCGCGCTCGTCGTGACGCAAGCGCTGCCGACGGCGCGCGCCGCCGTGGCGATCGGCCTGGCGATCCGCGGCCGGGCGAACCTCGCGGGCCAGGCGCTCGAGCGCGCCGTGGGCCAGATCGAGCTCGCGAGCCCGGGCACGGTCCGCGTCGACACGCACGCCGCGAGCGCGCTCGAAGGTCGGTTCGTCCTGCAAGCCGACGCGCGCGGGGGCGTGCTGCTGCGCGAGGACACGAGCGGGTTCGTCGCGCGGCAGCTCCTCGGCCGTCCCACGCCGACCGTGGGCCGCGAGAAGGAGATCGCGCTCCTGCAAGGCATCTACGGCGAGCTCCTGGAGGACGCGACGCCGCGCGGCGCGCTCGTCCTCGGCGCCGTGGGCATCGGCAAGAGCCGCGTGCGGAGCGAGCTCGTGCAGCGGCTGGAGGTCGCGCCGGTGCGCCCGGAGCTGCTCATCTGCCGCGGCGACTCGCTCAGCCAGACGTCGAGCCTGTCCGCGCTCGGCCGCGCGCTCCGCGCCGTGATGGGCCTGCAGGACGGCGAGGCGCCGGCCGATCAGGTGGTGAAGGTGCGCCGGCACGTGGCCTCGCGCCTGCCGCCGGGACAACGCTTCGTCGCGGGGTTCTTGGGGGAGCTCGTCGGCGTGACGTTCCCCGATCAGGACGACGAGCCGCTGCGGGCCGCGCGCGCGAGCGCCGAGCTGATGCAGGCGCGCCTGCGCATGTCGCTCGAAGCGTACATCCGCGCCGAGGCGGATCGCGCGCCGCAGGTTCTCGTGCTCGAAGACGTGCACTGGGCCGACGACACGACGCTCGAAATGGTCGACTGGCTGCTCGGCTGCGCGGACCTGCGTTTCGCCGTGTTCGCCTTCGGCCGCACGGAGCTCGCCTCGCGGCTCGGCGGGCTCTGGGAGCGCCGAGCCATCACGCGCCTCTCGCTCGCGCCGCTCTCCCCGCTCGCTGCCGATCGCCTCGTCTCCGCGGCCCTGCCGGGCATGGACGCGGCCACACGGGCGAACCTCGTGAAACGCGCCGATGGCAACGCGCTTTTCTTGGAGGAGCTCGTCCGCTGCGCCGCCGAGGGCCGCAACGAGCTGCCGCTCACGGTGCAGGCCGTGGTGCAGCTCCGCCTCGATCGTATGTCCTCCAAGGTCCGCGAGGTCCTGCGCGCGGCCTCCGTCTTCGGCCAGTCGTTCTGGACCGGCGGCGTGACCGCGCTCATCGGCCGGAGCGTGGGCCTGGAGCTCTCGGAGCTCTTCGCCGCGGAGATCGTGGCCCGGCAGCCGGAGTCGCGTATCGCCGGGGAAGACGAGTGGATCTTCCGCCAGGCGCTCGTGCGGGACGCCGCGTACGAGGCGATCCTCGACGAGGATCGCGCCGCGCTGCACCTCGCCGCGGGCAACTGGCTCGAATCCGTGGGCGATGTCGACGCGGGCCTCATCGCACGGCACGCAGACGCAGGCGGCGCGCACGAGCGCGCGGCGCGGCTTTACGCGCGGGCCACGAAGCAGGCCTACACGAACGGCGCGCAGCTCGAGACGGCCCTCGAGCTCGCGAACCGCGGCCTCGCCTGCGGGGCGGCCGGCGAGGTGCGCGTGCAGCTTCTCGTCGCGCGGGCGCAGTTCTCGATCTTCATGGGCCGGCTGCTCGACGGGATCGCCGCGGCCGAGGAAGCGGCGCAGCTCGCGCGCGCCGGCTCGGACATGTGGGGCGAGGCGCAGCGGCTCGCAGCAGCCGCGCTCATCGAGTCGGGCCGCGCCGCCGAGGGAGACGATCGCGCGGCGAGGGCCCTGACGCCGCCCTACGCGAACACGCTCTCGCCGCCGATCCGCGCGAGCCTGCTCGCGGTGCGCGTCCGCGGCCTCGTCGATCGCCTGCAGCCCGGCGAGGCGATGCGCGTGGCGAACGACGCCGTCGAAGCGGCCCGCGCCTCCGGGGCCAGCGAAGCGCTCGTACGCGCCCTCGACGCGCGGCTCTTCGCGATCGCCCACATGAACGACCCTTCCGAGGTCGTCACCACGGGCGCGTCGCTCATCGAGGTCGCCGAGAGCATCAGCGACATCGCCTTCGCCACGCGCGGACGCCTGAACGTGGGCTCCGCGCTGAACCACCTCGGCATGTTCGAGGAGGCGCAGTCGATGCTGGAGCGCGCGCTCTTCGACGCCCGCGCGCGCCGCATGCGCATCCTGGAAGCCTTCGCGCTGCACAACCTCGGCATGAGCTACGCGCGCCTCGGCAACCTCGATCTCGGCATCGACCACCAGCGCCAGGCCGCCCGCATCGCCGACGAGACGAACGCCGCGCGCCTGCGGGTGAATACGCGCATCTACGAGACGATCTTCCTCGTCTGGCGCGGCGCCCCCGGCGACCTCGCCACCGCGCTGAGCCTCGCCCGCTGGGCGATCGAGGAGACACGCGCGCAGCCGGCCCTCCAGGTCCTCGCGCTCTTCGCGCTCTCCCGCGTCCAGCTCGCCCGGCGCGCCGTCGACGCCGCGGTCGAGACGGCTCGGGACGCGAACGCGCGCCTCGCCTCGGCGCCCGTCGAGGAGTGGGAAGAGGGCATCCGCGTGACGCTCGTCGAAGCTCTGCTCTCGGTCGGCGAAGACGAAGAGGCGAACGCCGTCCTCGACGCGGCCTTCACGGCCCTCACGGAGCGCGTCCGCACGATCCGCATGCCTCACCATCGCGAGGCCTTCGTTCGTCGCAACGAAGAGGTCTATCGGATCGTCCAGTATGCCTACCACCGGCTGGGCCGGTATTTTCAGGCGGGCACCTGATCGGCGCGCGACGCGCTTCTCCGCTCGAACGCGGAAGGTTCGTTCGGTAGCACGCAAGAAATCGTTGCGTCGACCCGGCTTCGGGGTTAGTCCCCCGGGGTGATGCGTGCAGATCGTACTGGTTTCGTGGGTCCTCGGCGTTCGTCTTGGCTCCAAGGGTTGCGGGCCCCCGTGCTCGCAGCCGCGCTCGTCGCAGGTGTGGGCGGGTTCTTCGCGGCGGAGGAGACGGCCGCGGCGCAGTCGAAGATCGCCGTCATCGACGTGCGTCGCGCGATGCTGGAGACCGAGAAGGGCCTGCGTGTCCAGGCGACGCTGAAGAAGCTCTTCGACAGCCGGCAGGTCGAGCTCGACGCCAAGCAGCAAAAGCTCCAGGCCGAGAAGGAAGCGCTGGAGAAGGACGCGCAGAACAAGAAGGTGTCCCAGGACCAGCTCCAGCGGCGCTTCGAGGCTCTGCAGAAGCAGGCGGCCGAGCTCCAGGCGATCGCGATGGAGTACCAGCGCGAGATGCAGCGCAAGGAGACGGAGATGACGACGCCGATCTACCAGGAGATCATCGGCATCGTGCGCCGGATCGCGGCCCAAGACGGCTTCGAGATCATCCTGGAGAAGACCGCGGTCCCCTACATGCGCGCCGATCTGGAGATCACGGATCGCGCGATCCAGATGTACAACACCGCTCAGGGCGGCGGTGACGCAGGGGGCAAACCGCCTGCGACGCAGCCGGGTAAGCCTGCCGCCCCCGCGGCGCCTGCGACGGCTCCCGCGCCCGCGCCGAAGAAGAAGTAAGCGGCTCGCCTCCAGGCGAACCCCGCAGATACGAAAGCCGGATCCGAGGCGCGAGGAGCGCAGGATCCGGCTTCGTCCGTTCGAACGTGTCGTTCAGAGGATGCGGCAGCAGAACGTCGTCGCGTTGTCCGGCGTGATCGCGCCCGTGGCCTGTCCGCCGCCGGAGACCGCGCAAGCGCCGCCGCTCGGTGGGTTCGTGATCGCCGCCTTGCGCCCGAGGATCGTCGCGAAGTTGTTCGGCAGGTTCGCGCACTGGCCGGCCGTGAAGCTCGCGAGCTCGCTGTTGCAGCCGGTGTCGCTGGAGACCTGGATCGTGGCGTCGCACGAGCTGCCCGTGGGCGAACCGCAGGTGCATGTGGTGCATGCACGCGAATCCTCGACGTCCTCGTAGAAGAGGTGCTTGTCGGCGTACTGCCCGGCGGGGCAGCTATTGTCGCCGCCCTTGAAGACGCAGACCTCGCCCAGGAACGGCAGCGGCGCGCGCGGCTGGCAAACCTCGCCCGCGCCGCATCCGCCGCCCTTGGGCGCGTTGATGCACGCCTTGCCGAGGAACGCCCAGCTCTCGAGCGGCTTGTTCGCGACGCCACCCGCGGGATCGCAGCTCCCGCCGACAATCGTGGGCTTCGGCGCGCTCACCGAGGGATTGCACGGAGCGCCGCCGCAGACCTGCTCGAGCGCATAGCCGGACTGCGCGGAGCAGGCCCCCGTCCAGTTCTGCGGAGGGTTGAAGGGGTTCGAGATCCCCGCCACCTGGCCGCAGGGTTTGTCGGAGAGGGTGATCGTGGTCGGCAACGTGCAGGTCTGGCCCGTGGGCGATCCACACGTGCAGGCCGAGCAGGTATGCGGCGGCGTGAGCAGCGTGTGGTTACCCGTGTACGTATTCGAAGCGAACGCGCCCGAACACGACGGCTCCTGCGCCTCTGCGCCCTCGAAAAGCGCGGCGAACCCCTCCCAACCGACGGGCGCTTCGGGCACGCAGGAAAACCCCGGCGTGCAATCGTCGTCCGCGCAGTCGACGAGCGTATCGCCGTCGTCGTCGGTGCCGTTCAGGCAATCCTCGGCGCCGGGCACTCCGCCCTGCCCGCCCATGCCGTCGCCGCCCTCGCCGCCCTGCCCGCCCTGCCCGCCCGAGCCGCCGCTGCCCGAAGGCTCGGGTTCGTCGAACGTGTAAGCCGGATAGAGGCACGCGGCCGGCATCGCGACCACGCCGATCCCCGCGACCAAGAGCCACGAAGCCACGCGCACGGACGAACGTGCTCGACGCGTCATCAGAACCTCCCCACGAGGCTCACGCCGCCGAGGCTCGCGCCGGGCGCGGCGCCGATGAACCGCGCGCCTCGCTCGGTCTCCGCCGAGGCCGATGGCGCCGACGACTTTTTCGAGCCCCCCGTCGCGAGCAGGATGACGCCCGTGATCAAGCTCGCGGCCCCGACGCCCACGGCCGCCTCGGCGATCCCCGTGAACAGCCGCCCTTGATCCGCGGTCGGCTTCGCCGACGGCGGGCACGACGTATCGCCGCCGCAGAGATCCTCGAGCTCGTTGATCGTCGATTGCCGCGGCCCGAAGAAGAGCGCGAGCCCGGCGCCGATGCCTGCGACGCCGATGCCCGTGAGCACGATCCCCGGGATGCTGGGCCCGCTCGACGGAGGCGGAGGCGACGGAGGAGGAGGCGACGGCGGCGGCTTCTCCTCGTTTTTCGGGCCGTCCGACGTCGCGGGCTCGTCCTTGACCACGACCTCCACGGTCTTCTTGTCGCGCTCGGGGACGTTGATCGAGTCCTTCCAGATCTCGCGGTTGCCGAGCTTCGCCACGATGTAGTGCGGGCCGGGATCGACGGGCATCTCCACGCCGACCTGCGTCGCGCCGAGCTCGGTGCCGTCGAGCTCGATGACGGCCGCCTCCGCGCCCTTGCCACGCGCGATCGTGAGCTTCGGCAGGCGCTCCTCGATGGCCGCGATCTTCGGCGTGGCCGCGGTGGCGACGTCCGCGGCCTTCTTGTCGCCCGCGGCCGCGCTCGCCGCGAGCCTGTAATTGCCGAGCGCCGAGAGCAGCTTGCCGAGCTTCTCCTCGCACTCGGCGATGTTGAAGGCGACCTGCGGGGTCATCTTCACGGCGGCGACGGCCTTGAACTTCACGAGCGCGCCGGAGCAGTTGTTCGCCGCGCTGAGCGCGATGCCCTCGCGGAAGAGCGTGCGCGCCTTGTCGAGCTCTTCTTTCGATTGTGCAGAGGCGTCCCCCTGCGAGAAGAGCGCGATCGCCGCGGCGCCGGCCATCCACGCCACGCGCGCCGCGCGACGCGCCCTTCGCTGAGACATGTTCATCGACCTCTGCTCCCGACGCCCGCGATCCCCTCGAGGCTGCGAGCGATTCGATTCTACCCGACCCCCGCGCGCGCCGGAACACCCGCGCGAACGCCGCGCGGGCTCCGCAGAGCCAAGGTCACTTCTTCGCCTTGCCGAGGTCGAGCTTGACGCGCGGCCGCCCCGTGGACGTCGTCGCCGTCGCGCTCGCCGTCGCGGTGGTCGTCGGGGCCGCGCTCGCCGTCGACGTCGCCGTCGCGCTCGCCGTCGCGGTGGTCGTCGGGGCCGCGCTCGCCGTCGACGTTGCCGTCGCGGTGGCCGTCGCCGTCGTCTTCACGGTCGTCGTGGGCGCCGTGAACTTCGTCCGCTCCCCGATCGGGATCCGATCATCGCCGAGGATGCACATCTTCGTCGTGTCGCTGGCCGTGAGCGTGTCGCAGAGCTTGTAGCCCTCGGGGCACTCGCCAGGGCCCTGGCACGTGGCCGAGCAGAAGCCGGGATCGCTCGGCGCATCGGCCTTCTTCAGGCAGAAGCCGTGGTCGCACTCCGCCGCGGTCGTACAGCTCGCGCCGACCTTCGAGCCGGCGGCCTTGCTGCACTCCAGCCCCGAGCCCGTATCCTTGGCGCGACAAACGAGCCCATCGCCGCAGTCCTTGTCGTACGTGCAGCTCTTCGTGCAGATGCTGCCCGTCGCCGCGCACTGAAGCGATGCGCAGTCCGTGTCCTTCGTGCAGGCCACGCCGAACGCCTTCTTCTCGGGTTCCTCCTGCTTCAAGAACCCACAGCCAACTGCCCCGAGACCGAGGAAGAGCGCGATCATCGCCCCGCCTCGCAGCGCCCCACCCACCATCGCCCCACGGGTCTTGCTCATGGTTCCTCTCTCGCCGCGCGAGAGCGCGGGCCGTGGGTCCGTCTACCACAGCACGGCCGCCGAGGGACAAGCTCCTGCGGCGCGCCCCGGCGGGTCCGCTATGATGCGTGCCCGATGACCTCCTTCTTCCAGGGCCCTCCCCCGCCGCCCGACGGCGCCTTCGCCGCCTCCGCCCAAGACCCCGTGCCCTCGCGCGTCCGCGTCGAGGACGACCGGACGGGCATGCACCCCGCCGCCCTCCGCCGTGCGTTCACCGACCACGTGCAGTTCTCGCGCGCCCGCGACTTCGAGGCCGCGACGAGCTTCGACCGCTTCGTCGCGCTCTCGCTCGCCGTCCGCGATCGCCTCGTGGAGCGCTGGTCGCAGACGCAACGCACGTACTACGAGAAGGACGTCAAGCGCGCCTACTACCTCTCGGCCGAGTTCCTCCTCGGCCGCGCGCTCCAGTCGAACCTGCAGGCCCTCGGCGTCGAGGAGACCTACCGCACGGTCCTGAAGGAGCTCGGGATCGACCTCGACGAGATGATGGAGCTCGAGCACGACGCGGGCCTCGGCAACGGCGGCCTCGGGCGGCTCGCCGCCTGCATCCTCGAATCAATGGCCACGCTGGAGCTGCCTGGCCAGGGCTACGGCATCCGGTACGAGTTCGGCATTTTCGAGCAAATCATCCGCGACGGCGCGCAGGTCGAGCGCGCCGACGAGTGGCTCAAATTCGGCAATCCCTGGGAAATCGAGCGGCCCGAATACGCGGTCACCGTCGGCTTCGGCGGCCGCACCGAGATGGTCCAAGACGGCCGCGGCGGCTACCGCGTCCTCTGGAACCCGGCCGATCACGTGCTCGGCGTCCCTTACGACACGCCCATCGCGGGCCACGGCTCGGGCACGGTGAACACGCTGCGGCTCTGGGCGGCCCGCGCCCACGAGGACTTCGACTTCGGCCTCTTCAACGCCGGCGACTACGTGAGCGCGGTCCAGCAGAAGAACGCCTCCGAGGTCATCTCCAAGGTCCTCTACCCGAACGACAACTTCGACAAGGGCAAGGAGCTCAGGCTCCGGCAGGAGTACTTCTTCGTCGCCTGCTCGATCCACGACATCGTCTGGCGCTACACGAAGACGCACGACGACTTCTCGAAGTTCGGCGACAAGGTCGCGATCCAGCTCAACGACACGCACCCGGCGATCGCGATCGCCGAGCTCATGCGCGTGCTCGTCGACGAGCACGCCCTCTCCTGGGACGAGGCCTGGACGCAGACCGTGCGGGCCTTCGGCTACACGAACCACACGCTCCTGCCCGAGGCGCTCGAGCGCTGGCCCGTCGCGCTCTTCGAGCGCATCCTGCCGCGCCACCTGGAGATCATTCAGGAGATCAACCGGCGCCTGCTCCGCGCGGTGACCGTCGCCTTCCCCTACGATCAAGGCCGCGCCCGGCGCATGAGCATCTTCGAGGAGGGCCCCGAGCGGATGGTCCGCATGGCGCACCTCGCGGTCATCGGCTCGCACTCGGTCAATGGCGTCGCCAAGCTCCACAGCGAGCTCGTGCGCACCTCGCTCTTCCGCGACTTCCACGAGTTCTGGCCCGAGCGCTTCAGCAACAAGACGAACGGCGTCACGCCGCGCCGCTGGCTCTTCGCCTGCAACCCCAAGCTCTCCCGGCTCATCACCTCCCGCATCGGCCCGCGCTTCGTCACCGAGCTCGAGCGCCTCGCCGAGCTCGAGCCCGCCGTGGACGACCCGTCGTTCCTCGCGGAGCTCCGCGCGATCAAGCGCGCGAACAAGGAAGCGCTTGCCCGCATCGTCAAGCGCGATCTCGGCTTCGACGTCGACGTCCGCGCGATCTTCGACGTCCAGATCAAGCGCCTGCACGAATACAAGCGCCAGCTCTTGAACGCGCTCCACATCGTCACGCTCTACCTGCGCGCCAAGCGCGGCGAGCGCGTGCACCCGCGGCTCTTCATCTTCGGCGCCAAGGCCGCGCCCGGGTATCGGCAGGCCAAGCTCATCATCAAGTTGATCCACGCCATCGCCTCCGTCGTGAACGGCGACAGCCGCGTCCCCGAGCTCAAGGTCGCCTTCCTGCCGAACTACCGCGTCTCGCTCGCCGAGAAGATCATCCCGGCGGCCGACCTCTCCGAGCAGATCTCGACGGCCGGCATGGAGGCCTCCGGCACCGGCAACATGAAGCTCGCGATGAACGGCGCGCTCACGATTGGCACCTACGACGGCGCCAACATCGAGATCCGCGAGGCCGTCGGGGCCGAAAACTTCTTCCTCTTCGGGCTCACGGCCGAGGAGGTCGAGGCGCGCCTCGCTTCGGGCGTGCCCGGCCGCGCCGTGTACGAGGCCGATCCCGAGCTGCGCGAGGCGATCGACTTCATCCGCTCTGGCTTCTTTTCGCCGGACGAGCCCGACGCTTTCCACCCCCTCGTCGACGAGCTGCTCGGCCGCGACCGATACCTCGTGATGAGCGATTTCCGCGCGTATGCCGACGCGCAGAAGGTCGTCGAGCGGGCGTTCCTCGACGAGGAGGGCTGGTCGCGCAAGGCGGCCCTCAACATCGCGCGGGTCGGCAGCTTCTCGTCGGACCGCACGGTGCGCGAATACGCGAATGAAATCTGGCAGATCGAGCCCTGCCCCATCCGCCTCGTCCCCGAGGATTCTGCCGCCGAGTAGGGCCCCTCTGCCCGCTGCGCCCCGAGCATATCGATTCCCGGCGCGCGACCACCGGCGCGCCGGGCCCTGGCTTGCTAGTCTGTTCGGCCCCCCGAGACGTATGGCGAACGATCCGCGTGAACGAGAGGACCACGAAGGCGATCTCGCGACCCAGAAGAAGCGCAAGGTCGAGAAGGTCCGCCGCTACAAGGTCCTCCTCCACAACGACAACTACACGACGATGGAGTTCGTCGTTCTCGTGCTCGTGAAGTTCTTTCACAGGACCGACACGGAAGCGACACACATCATGCTCAGCGTGCACCACAAGGGCAGCGGCGTCGCGGGCGTCTACACCAAGGATGTCGCCGAGACGAAGGTCACCCAGGTGCAGAGCTTCGCGAGGCAACACGGCATGCCCCTCCGGCTTTCGGCCGAACCCGAGTAGGAACCATGAAGATCAGCCCCGAGGTCGAGATCGCCTTCAAGCTGGCCACGCACGAGGCCATCCGCCGACGGCACGAGTACGTGACCGTCGAGCACCTTCTCTACGCGCTCACGTTCGACGAGGAGACGGCGAACGTGATCCGCAAGGCGGGCGGAGATCTACCGAAGCTGAAGAAGCTCCTGGTGCGCTTCCTCGAAGAAGAGATCGAGGCCTTGCCCGAGCACGTCGAGTCCGAGCCCGTCGTCTCGCTCGGCTTTCAGAACGTCGTGGGCCGCGCGGCCGTGCACGTCCAAAACACGAACCAGAAGGAGCTCAAGGGCGCGAACGTCCTCGTCGCGGTCTTCTCCGAGCGTGAGTCGCCCGCGGTGCAGATGCTCCGTGAGTGCGACGTGCAGCGCCTCGACGTGGTGAACTTCCTGTCGCACGGCATCGCGAAGGAAGGCGAGGACGACGAGATCGGCCCGGAGGACGCGACCGAGGGCGCAGACGCCGCCGAGGCCGAGGGCGAAGGCCGCGAGAGCCGCCGCGATCCGCTCGCCTCGTTCACCGTGAACCTGAACAAGGAAGCGGAGAGCGGGCGCATCGATCCGCTGGTCGGCCGGACGATCGAACTCGAACGCACGATTCAGGTCCTCGCGCGCCGCCGCAAGAACAACCCCTTGCTCATCGGCGACGCCGGCGTCGGCAAGACCGCCATCGCCGAGGGCCTCGCCATGAAGATCGTCAAGGGCGACGTCCCGCAGGCGATCAAGGGCGCGACGATCTACGCGCTCGACATGGGCGCGCTCATCGCCGGCACGCGTTACCGCGGCGACTTCGAGAACCGGCTGAAGGGCGTGCTCAAGGCCCTCGAAAAGCAGCCGGGCGCGATCCTGTTCATCGACGAGATCCACACGATCATCGGCGCCGGCGCCGCGAGCGGAGGCACGATGGACGCCTCGAACCTGCTCAAGCCCGCGCTCGCCTCCGGCCGCCTGCGTTGCATCGGCGCGACGACCTTCCAGGAGTACCGCGGGCACCTCGAGCGCGACAGCGCCCTCGCGCGCCGCTTCCAGCGCATCGAGATCAACGAGCCCTCGGTCGACGAGACGCGCCAGATCCTCGAAGGCCTGCGCAAGCACTACGAGGAGTTCCACAAGGTCCGCTTCACGGACGCCGCGCTCGAAGCGGCCGCGAAGCTCAGCGACCGCTACCTCCGGGATCGGCGCTTGCCCGACAAGGCGATCGATCTGCTCGATGAGGCCGGCGCCGCGGCGCGCCTCGCCCACGGCGAGGGCTACACGGTCGACGTCTCCGACATCGAGATCGTCGTCGCGAAGATGGCGCAGATCCCGCCGCGCCAGGTCTCGACCTCGGATCGCGCGCAGCTCAAGGATCTGCAGAAGGAGCTCGAAGGCGTGGTCTTCGGCCAGGCCGAGGCCGTCTCGCAGCTCGCGAGCGCCATCAAGCTCTCGCGCGCGGGCCTGCGCTCGCCGGAGAAGCCGATCGGCTCGTTCCTCTTCACGGGCCCGACGGGCGTCGGCAAGACCGAGCTCGCCAAGCAGCTCGCGAAGGTCATGGGGATCGAGTTCCTCCGCTTCGACATGAGCGAGTACCAGGAGCGGCACACGGTCTCGCGCCTCATCGGCGCGCCGCCTGGCTACGTCGGCTTCGATCGCGGCGGCCTGCTCACCGAGGCGATCGCGAAGACGCCGCACGCCGTGCTCCTGCTCGACGAGATCGAGAAGGCGCACCCGGACATCTTCCAGGTGCTCCTGCAGGTCATGGACCACGGCACGCTCACGGACAACAACGGCAAGAAGAGCTCCTTCCGGCACGTCGTGCTCATCATGACGAGCAACGTCGGCGCCCGGGAGCTCACGCAGACGCGCCTCGGCTTCGGCGAGCGCGGCAACGTGGGCGACGACGATCGCGCCTTCAAGAACGTGTTCAGCCCGGAGTTCAGGAACCGCCTCGACGCGCGCATCATGTTCAAGCCGCTCGATCCGAGCGTCATGGGCAGCATCGTCGACAAGTTCATCCGCGAGATCGAAGCGCTCGTGGGCGACAAGGGCGTGACCATCCAGGTCACCGACGCGGCGCGCGATTACCTCGCGAAGAAGGGCTACGATCCGGCCTTCGGCGCGCGCCCGCTCGGTCGTGTCATCGAGCGCGAGCTCAAGCCTCGGCTCGGCGACGAGATCCTCTTCGGCGAGCTCGAGCACGGCGGAAAGGCCGTGGTCGACCTGAAGGACGACGCGCTCTCGTTCTCGTTCCTCCCGAACGAGCCGCCGGCCGACGAGAAGAAGGTCGAGCCGCCGAAGGAGACCGAAGCCACGGCCCAGGCCTGACGCGAACCGGCGCGGGCGAACGAAGCGGGGGCTCTTCCCACGGGAGGAGCCCCCGTGTTCGTTTCAGTTCAGCGAATACGGCATCGCGAGCGTGAACTCTGCGATCTCGGCGTCGAACGCGGGGCCGCCGCGCTCGGGGTACATCTGGTAGGTGCCGCGCATCGAGCCACGCGGCGTCTCGAGCACACAGCCGCTCGTGTACTCGAAGTGCTCTCCAGGCCGGAGGGTCGGCTGCTTGCCGACGACGCCGGGGCCTCGGACTTCTTCGACCTTTCCGTTTCCGTCGGTGATGATCCAGTGCCGGGTGCGGAGCTGCGCGGTCTCGCTGCCCTCGTTCGAGATGCGCACCGTGTAGGCGAATACGTAACGCCTCGCGCTCGGCATGGATTGCGACGGCACGTACACGGTCGTGACGTAGACGCGGATTCCGTTCGTGATGGCGGTGGACACGTTCCTGCCGTGCCACGCGCCCGCGCCGTCCACAAGGGGACTTTCGGAGGTGACGGAAAGCCGGGCCGTGTTGACAGCTCTCATGCTCGTCCGCACGTTCCCCGAACCGTGAACGACAACGACGACCATTCAGGCGAGAGAGCTGTTCCGGCGCAGGCTTCGTCCCTCCCCTCCCTCTCCTCGCCTTTCGCGGGGGTCACGGGAGCCGCGTCGCCCCCGGCGCCGGGGGGGCTCGTGCCGGTCGACCCGCTCCCGGGCCTCACGGCCATCGGCCCGGTGCACGAGCGCAAGGCGCGGGATTGGTCGCTCGTCCTGCAGTCGATGTCGGTCTGGCACATGATGCGCTGGACGTTCCGGGGCTGGGTCCTCGTCGTGCGGGACGAGGATTACGATCACGCGTCGAGCTCGATCGATCGGTACGAGGCCGAGAACCGGGATTGGCCGCCGCAAAAGGTCCGCGAGCGGCCGCGGCACGCGCCCTCGATCATCGCGCCGCTCCTCTTTGCCGCGCTCGCCCTGTTTTTCGTGGTCACGGGTCCCGTCGCGCACAACTCGTTCTGGTTCCAGCGCGGCCGCGCCGAGAGCAACCTCGTCCTCGGCGCGGAGCCTTGGCGCGCGCTGACGGCGCTCACGCTGCACGCGGACTCGTCGCACGTGATCGGCAACGTCATTTCGGGCGCGATCTTCGCGTCGGCCGTGCAACGCAGGCTCGGCCCGGGCGGCGCGGCGCTCGCGATCCTCACGGCGGGCACGCTCGGCAACGTCGCGAACGCGGTCGCGTATCACACGATGGGCCACGACGTGCATCGCTCGATCGGCGCGTCGACGGCGGTCTTTGGGGCGATCGGGCTGCTCGCGGCCACGCAGCTCGCGCTCGACCGGGATCACGCGGCGGGGCGCAAGCGCACGATGCAGGAGATCGCGGCGCCCATCATCGGCGGACTCGCGCTCCTCGGCGCGCTCGGCGCGAGCCCGCAATCCGATCTCGGCGCGCATTTCTTCGGGTTTGTCGCAGGCGTGGTGGTGGGCCTCGGCGCGGCGCTCGTCGTACGCAGGACCCGGCCTTCGCCGCGGCCGTGGCTCCAGGCGGGGCTGCTCGGGGCCACGATCGCGCTCCTGCTCGGCGCGTGGCGCCTGGCCCTGCCGTACCGGCTCGTCTGGCCGTTCTGAGTCGGATCAGTCGACGGGCCAGAGCCCGACCGTGCCGCCGACCCAGGTGAGATCCTTGTTCTGATCGACGCCGAGCATCTTGCCGCGCGAGAGCCGCACGAGGTTCAGCACGAGCTGGGGCGCGGGCTCGTCGGGCGCGCGCAGGAACATCATCCGCACCTCGCCCTTCACGCCCGAGCCGTCGGGCATCGGCAGCGCGGGCTCGTACTGGATCTTCTCCTGCAAGAGCCAGCCGTGCCGATCCGACGCCGGGATCGCCGCGATGTCTTCCTTCGTCGGATCCACCTTCACGCCCGCGCCCGCGAACGAGAAGAGCGGCTTCAGCACGTAGCGCTCGAGATCGTGCGGGATCTCCTCGAGCTCCGAGAGGTACCGCGCGCGGGGCACAGCCGGGTGATCGATGTACGGCAGCGTGTACTTCGACCACGTCCAGTACCAGTTCGGGTGCGAGCACCACGTGATGTCGAGCTCCTCGGTGTAGCGGAACGGCAGCTCGATCTTGCGCGCCTCGAGCTCGTCGAAGACCACGCGGTTGTAGATGCGGCGCACCTGCACGAGCTTGCCGTTCACCTTGCGGAAGAGCCTCCGCCCCTCGCGCACGAGCGCGGTCGGGCAGACGGCGTCGACGCCGACGAGCTCCTTCGTCGCGAGGAAGTCCGGGTAGGTCTTCTGGTTCGGCGGATCGATGTCGAGCAGCACGACGTTCGCCGGATCCTCGTCCGCGAGCACGGCCTTGCGCAGCCGCGCGACGAACGCGTCGCGATCGAGCCCGCCGAAGAAGATCGACCATTTTCGATCGAGCCCCGGCATCGTGCGCATCACGTCGGCCATGACCTCGCTCTGCAGCACCATGAGCGCGTAGAGCGAGGGGAAGGCCTGCAGCTCGACCACGCGCCCTTCGAGCTCTCCGCTCGGCCCGCGCACGATCGCGAAGTCGACCTGCACGCAGTTCGGCAAGGGGTCCATCCCCGGCGCGTCGAGGTGCGCGGGGATCGCGCGCTTCATCGTCTCGATCACGTTCGGCCGCGAAATCTGCTGCACGATCTCGGTCGCGGATTTCGCGAGATACGCGCGCAGCCCCTCGGGCAAGAAGAGCGGCGTCTCGGCCACGCGGAAGGGGATCTTCGAGCCGACCCTGCGCTCCAGGCGATCGAGGTAATCCGCGTAGGTGTTGGGTCCGAAGGCTGCGTTGTAGGCGCGGCGAAAGGCGGGATCCATGCGCTCTCTTTGGTAGCACGAGCGGGGTGCGTCGCGGCAGGGGATGGATCCCGAGGCGCGTCGGGTGCTAACGTCCCCCCGTGCTCACCCGACGATCCATCACGGCCCTCGGGGTCGTGATCCTTTCGCTCTCGGCGACGGCGTGTTCGTCCCTGACGCGGCCCGACGAGATCACCATCAAGGCTGAACCCGCGGCGGCTCCCGCGCCCCCGCCTGCTCCGGCGGCACCTGCCGGGCAGCCCGGCGCTGCGGCGGCCCCTGCGCCTGGTGGAGGTGGTTGAGGCGATTGACGAGGCTCCGGTCTGGAGCCTGAAATTCCCTGCCTCGAACCCCGCCCTCCGCCCCGCGACATTTCGCATGCGCTAGGCACGAGTTCGCTCGTGTCGACCGGAACGGACGGTACCCCGTGACATCCCTGCCCTCGCTCCACGAGACCCCTGAGCACGCCCGGCTGCGGGACGAGATCCGCCGCTTCGCGAGCCGCGAGATCGCGCCCTTCGCCCATGCCTGGGAGGAGGCAAACGAGTTCCCCCGCGAGCTCTACGAGAAGGCCAGCCGCGCCGGCTTGCTCGGCATCGGGTATCCCGAGGCCTACGGCGGATCCGGCGGGGATCTCTCGCACGCAATCGCCGCGACCGAGGAGATGATCACCGCCGGCACGTCCGTGGGCACCGCCGTCGGCCTGGGCAGCCACGCGATCGCGCTCCCGCCGATCCTGAACTTCGGCACCGACGCGCAGAAGCAGCGGTTCCTCCCGCCCGTGCTCGCGGGCGAGAAGATCGCGGCGCTCGCGATCACCGAGCCCGGCGGCGGCAGCGACGTCGCCTCGCTCGCGACGCGCGCGATCAAGGACGGCGATCATTACGTCGTCACGGGCGCCAAGACGTTCATCACCTCGGGGTGCCGCGCCGACTTCGTGACGACCGCCGTGCGCACGGGCGGCGAAGGGCACGGCGGGATCTCGCTGCTCGTGATCGAGCGCGGGATGCCCGGTTTTTCCGTGGGCAAGAAGCTCGCGAAGATGGGCTGGTGGGCCTCGGACACGGCCGAGCTCGTCTTCGACGGTTGCCGCGTTCCGCGGGACAACCTCATCGGCGAGGAGAACGCCGGGTTCATCCCGATCATGACGAACTTCGCCGTCGAGCGCCTGCTCCTCGCCGGCAACTGCGTGGCGATCGCCTCGCTCGCGTACGACGAGGCCGTGCGCTACGCGCGCGAGCGGCGCGCCTTCGGCAAGCCGATCATGGGCTTTCAGGTGCTTCGCCACAAGCTCGCGAACATGGCGACGCGGATCGCGGCGGCGCGCGCCCTCATGAACGACGTCGTCGCGCGCTACCTGCGCGGCGACATGGTCACGGGGCTCGCCGCGATGGCGAAGAACACCGCGACGGACGCTTGCTCGTTCGTCTGCGACGAGGCCGTGCAGATCTTCGGCGGCCACGGCTACATGCGCGAGACGCTCGTCGAGCGCCTCTACCGCGACGCGCGGCTCTACCCGATCGGCGGCGGCACGCGCGAGATCATGAACGAGATCATCTGCAAGACGGAGGGCTACTAGCCACCATGGCAACGCGAAACCGACTCCTCGCTGCTCTGCTCGCGCCTGTCGCGATCCTCGCCCTCTCGGCCTGTGAGAAGACGCCCGAGCCTCCCCCGAGCGGCGCGCCGGACAAGGCGCGCCCCGCCCCCGCGGCGCCCGCGGGCAGCGCGAGCCCGGGCGCAGCCGCGCCGCAGCGGAAAGGCCCGACCGACGTCGCGTACGACGTCCCCGAGGGCTGGCAGAAGGCCGAGAACCCGAGCCCGATGCGCAAGGCGACCTTCAAGATCCCGCGGGCCGAGGGAGATTCCGAGGACGCCGAGATGAGCGTCTCGCAGGCCGGCGGCACGATCGATCAGAACGTGCAGCGCTGGTCGGGTCAGTTCGAGCGCGGAAAGGACGACACGACCACGCGACAGGATCGCAAGGTCGGGGAGCTCTCCGTGACGGTCGTCGAGATCCACGGCACGTTCTCGGGCGGCATGGGCATGCCGGGCGCTGCGCCGGCCGGGCCGAAGCCGAGCTGGGCGCTGCTCGGCGCGATCGTGGAGACCGATGGAGCGCTGACCTTCTTCAAGCTCACGGGCCCCGAGAAGACCGTCACCGCTGCGAAGCCCGCGTTCGAGAAGTTCGTCGAGAGCCTGCGCGCCAAATAGCCCTCGACGTCGCCCTCGCCGCGTTACACTGCTTTGTGCCGCGCCCCCGGAATCCCGGCTGCGGCGCTCTTCCCTCGCACGTACGTTTCCTTCTTCAGCCATCACGCCCCAGCCCGGGGCGGGAGGAGTCCCATGCGTCGCCGTCGCCGCTCCTTGAAACCGCTTTTTTATGTGCTCGCGGGCCTCACCACCGGCGCTGCCATCGCCGCCGGCTGCGCGGCTACGTCCCCCGGCAACAAGTTCGAGCCCGGTGAAGGCGGGTCCGGCGGAGAAACCCATAGCGGCGGCGGCGGCAGCATGCCCACGTCGTCCTCGAGCGGGATGGGCGGCGAAGGCGGGATCTTCATCCCGAACGACGACGGCGGAACGGACGCGCCGATCGACGTCCCGATGAACCCCTGCGGCACGCAATGCGGCCCCACGGAGCACTGCGACCCCGACCACCTCGGCACCGACGACGACTGCGACGGCGAGACGGACGAGGATTGCCCCTGCGCCGCGGGCCAGGCGCATCCCTGCTTCAAGGGCGATCCGTCCTACCGCGGCACGCCCGGCTGCTTCGACGGCACCATGAAGTGCAGCGAGAACGGCTACTGGTCGTCCTGCAACGGGGGTGTCCACGCGACCGACCTGTGCTTCCTGAACGACACGAGCGCGTGCCACCCGATGACGACGGCGCCGTTCGTCGACGTGAACCTCAAGGACGGCACGGGGAACTTCAGCGCCGACGCGCTCCCGGGCTCCGAGACGTGGACCGTCACCTGCCCCGACGGCGTGAACCCCTGCCCCGGCGTGAACGGATCGGCCCCCGCGGACGACTTCAAGCCGCTCCAGTCGGGCGAGTACACCGTGACGTACACGAAGGGCGTGGCCGGCGGCGGAACCGCGACGTGCACGTATCCGCTCTTCGTCGGCGCGCCGGGCTTGCGCGTCGAGCTCGAGTGGGAGCACGACCTCGGCGGCGACGGCGTCGACCTCGATCTGCACCTGCACCAGCCGAACAACACGCAGCCCTGGGCCATCTCGGGCGAGCCGCAGGACTGTACGTGGTCGAACTGCGTCTTCTCCTACTTCGACGACAACTCGTCCGACGCGCCGTCCTGGTTCCCGGCGAACGGGAACCCGCCGGACCCCGTGTCCTGGTACCTCGACCCGGTCTTCGAGAAAAACACCTGCTACTTCGCGCCGCGCGGCGTGGGCCAGAAATGGCAGTCCCTCGGCATGGGTTGCCACAACCCGCGGCTCGACCTCGACAACATCGACTGCGATCCGACTCTCACGGACCCGAACGCCCCCAAGTTCTGCGCGCCGGAGAACGCGAACGTCGACTTCCCCCCGAAGAACCAGTGGTTCCGCGTCGGCGTGCACTACTACAGCAATGACGCCAAGACCTACGACGTCCACCCGACGGTCAAGATCTTCTGCGACGGCGCGCTCTCGGCAGAGCTCGGGCCGAAGGGCTACTACGATCCCGAGTTGCCGATCACGTTCACCCCAGTCGACGGCGCGAAGCTGCCCGGCGGCAACCGCTTCTGGCTGGTCGCGGACGTGGCCTTCCGCGAGTCCAACCAGTGCGGCGCGCGCGGCTGCGTGGTCAAGCCGCTCTACTCGGACGAGGCCGGCAAGACCCCGCTCTTCACCTACGACGAGATCGCCGAGCAGAGCTTCGGCCCCGCCGTCCCGCCCCCGGTCTCGCCCTAGATCGGGACGTCCCCTTCGAACACCCGATGAAAGGCCGGAGGCAACACCTCCGGCCCGATCGAAGGCTCCGGCCACGTGGCCGAGAGCGTATTCCAAAGCAGAATCGTCTTGCCCGGATGGGCCACACACGCGTGGCGCAGGCCCACGAGCGCCTTGCCGCTGTACGTGATCTCGCCCGGCACGCCGAGGAGCCGCGTCACCTCGGGCGCGGCTTCGATCGCCTCGGGCGTCGGATGCCCGTAGCCGCGCCCCGCGACGCCGTGATCGACCTCGAAGCGCGGCGGCGGCAGGTTCCGCCGCAGCACGCGTGATCCCGCGTGACGCGCGAGCTTCTGCGCCGTGGCCTCGACGAGGAGCCGGAGCGTCACGCGGTTGCAGGCGAAGCGCTCGGTGATCCGCGCGGCGATCACCGTCGTCGGCCAGCCGAGCAGCATCATGCCGAGCGAGAGCGCCGCCACCGTACCGCCGCTCCCTGCGGGCAAGACGATCAGATCCGGCCGTGGCATCTCGCCCCGCGCGACCTGATCGGCGAGCTCGAACGCGGCCCCGACGTAGCCGAGGTTCGCCATCGGCCCCGACGCGCCGGGCGGCACGAAGTACGCCTTGCGCGCCCTCGCGAGCTCGCGCGCCGTGAGGATCGCCGTTCGGGCGTAGCCGCCGCCGTGGATCAGGCGCCCGCCGGCGGAAGCTTGCACCAGCAACGAACGACGCGCGAACGAGGTGATGGGCTGGTCGAAGAGCACGCTCGTCACGTCGAAGCCGAGCGCGCGGCCGAACAGGATCGTCGCGGTCACCTGCGTCGAGGCGAGGCCGCCCACGGTGACGATCTCGCGCGCGCCGCGCGCCTTCGCGTCGGCCAGGATGTGCTCGAAGCGCCGGACCTTGTTGCCACCGAAGAGCGGCGACACGAGGTCGTCGCGCTTCATCCAGACGTCGTCGCGCCCGAGGTAGTCGGCGATCGCCGTGCAGCGCTCGACCGGCGTGGGTGCGGCTGCGAGCGGCAGCCAGGGCACCACGCGGGCGAGGGCTGGGTACTCGGCGAAGAGGCGCGGCTCGCGGGGGCCCTCCGCGAGCGCGCCCGGGGTCGTCCTGGCTGCCGCGTCGTTCTTCATCGCCGGTGCGAGTAGAGCACCACGCGCGCGGCTCCGCCAGGAGGCGCCCTCGTGCTATACGGTCGCGCCACGAGGCGCGCTGCCGTTCGCGCCCGCATCGCAGAGGAGACCCGACCGATGGCTCGCGTGCACAACTTCAACGCCGGACCTGCCGCGCTCCCCCTCGCCGCGCTCGAGCGTGCCCAGCGCGAGCTGCTCGATTTCGAGGGCACGGGCATGTCGATCATCGAGCACAGCCACCGGGGCAAGGCGTTCGAGGGCGTGCACGACGAGGCCCTCTCTCTCTTCCGCGAGCTGCTCGCGATCCCCGACGACTACCACGTGCTCTTCCTCCAGGGCGGCGCGAGCCACCAGTTCGCGATGGTCCCGCTGAACCTCCTGCCTCCCGGGAAAAGCGCCGATTACGTCCTCACGGGCGGCTGGTCCGAGAAGGCGTACGAAGAGGCGGGGCGGATCGGCACGGTCCGCGTGGCTGCGACGACGGCCGAGGGCAAGCGGTACACCCGGATCCCGCGGCAGAACGAGCTCTCGCTCGATCCGAGCGCGGCGTACGTGCACATCACCACGAACAACACGCTCTTCGGCACGCAGTGGCACGACGTCCCGGTCGCGGGCGACGTCCCCCTCGTCGCGGACATGTCGAGCGATTTCCTCTGGCGCCCCATCGACGTCCGCCGGTACGCGCTGATTTACGCCGGCGCGCAGAAGAACATCGGCCCCTCGGGCGTCACGGTCGTCGTCGCGCGCAAAGATCTCGTCGAGAACAGCCGCAAGGACATCCCCAAGATCTTCCAGTACCGGACACACGCCGAGAACAACTCGCTCTACAACACGCCGCCGACGTTCGCGATTTACCTCATGCGAAACGTCCTCGCGGTCGCCAAGGAGCTCGGTGGTTTGCCCGAGATCGAGCGGAAAAACAGGGCGAAGGCGGGCTTGCTCTACGGCACGCTCGACGAGCTCTCCGGGTTTTACCGCGCGCCGGTCGAGCGCGAGAGCCGCAGCGTGATGAACGTCGTCTTCCGCCTCCCCACCGAGGAGCTCGAGAAGCGGTTCGTCGCCGAGGCTGCGAAACAAGGCATGGTCGGGCTCGCCGGCCATCGCGTCACCGGCGGCATCCGGGTCTCGCTCTACAACGCCGTGGAGCTCGCGTCTGTCGAGGCGCTCGTTCGCTTCATGAAGGATTTCGCGAAGCAATCGGGTTGACGGTGAAGTAGCTCGCAGAAAGGCCCCATTCCGCGGCCATGGCTCTAAGTCACGCGTGTGAATGCACGGGCTCGTGACGGTCACATGACGGCCCCACGCACGCCGCACCGTAACTTTCCTGCGCGCACGATCCTTCCACGCTCGGTACGACTTGGAGTAAGCTCGGACGAGCATGAGTAGCTTGGGCCCCGGAGCCGTGATTGCCGGGAAATATCGCCTGATCGGCCTCCTCGGAAAAGGAGCGATGGGCGAAGTGTGGCGCGCGGAGCACGTGACGCTCGGCGCGCCCGTCGCCATCAAGCTCATCGACGTCGATCTCCTCGGATCGAACGGCGCGAACGAGAACAGCGAGATCGTCCAGCGCTTCTTCCGCGAGGCGAAGGCCGCCGCCGCGCTGCGCACGCCGCACGTCGTGCAGATCCAGGATCACGGCTACGACGGAGCCCTTCCCTACATCGCGATGGAGATGCTCGAGGGCGAGACGCTCGAGCAGCGCATCGAGCGCGTGCGGGTGCTCCCGCCGCTGATGATCACCACGATCATCACGCATATCGCGCGCGCCGTGGGCAAGGCGCACGAGGCCGGCATCGTCCACCGCGATCTCAAGCCGAGCAACGTCTTCCTCGTGCGCAACGACGAGGACGAGATCGCGAAGGTCCTCGACTTCGGCATCGCGAAGGCCATCGGCGGCGGCGTGCTCGGCAGCCAGGGCGGCGTCTCCACGCGCACCGGCTCGGTCGTCGGCACGCCTTGCTACATGAGCCCGGAGCAAGCGCTCGGGAACAAGACGATCGATCAACGCGCCGATCTCTGGGCGCTCGGCGTCATCGCCTACGAGTGCGTGACCGGCATCCGCCCCTTCGACAGCGAGGCCCTCGGCGATCTCATCGTGCAGATCTGCGCGCGCCCCTTGCCCGTGCCCTCCGCCGTCGCGCCCGTCCCCGATGGCTTCGACCATTGGTTCGCCAAGGCCTGCTCGCGCGAGCCGAACGAGCGCTTCCAGACCGCGAAGGAACTCGCCGAGTCGCTGCGCTGGATCCTCTGCCCGGATCAATCGGGCGTCTGGAAGCTCAGCCAGACGCATCCCTCGCTGCCGAACATCGTGATGCCGCATGCGCGCGTCTCGGCCCCGGGCCCTGAGCCGTCGGCGTTCGCCAAAACGAGCACGCCCGATCCGACGACGATGACCCACCGCGGGCTCGTCTCGGCCGTCGCGCCGGCCCAGCCCGCGCAAAAGAAGACGCGCCCCGCCGTGATCGTGGGTGCGATCGCGGCCCTCGTGATCGGCGCCGCGACCGTGGGCGTGCTCCTCTCGACGAAAGGCCCGTTCGCGACGACGGACGCGACAGACCCCTCGGCCTCGCCGCCCTCCGCGTCCCCCGCGGCGCCTCCGCCAGCGGAGTCGGTCGCCGCGCCGACGACGGCTTCGGCGGCCCCTGAGCCTGCTCCTTCGCCTTCACCTTCGTCTACCGTGTCGCCCACGAGCGAGCCTGCCGCGGCGACCCCGAGCACCGCGCCGACGCCCAGCGCGGCGCCGTCGACGACCACGCGGTACCCGATCAACAAGGGCGGGACGACGACCAAGAAGTCCGGTACGACCAAGAAGCCCAACTGGGGGATCTGACGGCGACGGGCACTTCCGTTCGCGAACGGATCGAAGGAGCGTGAGGGAAACGATGCGGTTGTCGAAGTGGATCGGCTCGCTGCTCGTAGGCGCAGCTCTCTGCGCCTCGCCGGCGTGGGCGCAGCCGATCGACGATCAAGTGCGTATCGCCGCCCGCGCGCTCGCGGACGAGGGCTACGCCCTCTACGAGCAGGGCAAATACGCCGACGCGCTCGTGAAGTTCGACCGCGCCGACGCGCTCGTCAACGCGCCCACCGTAAAACTCCTCGCGGCGCGCACGCTGGAGAAGCTCGGCCGCCTCGTCGAGGCCGCGGAGCGGTACCGCTCGATCACGATCCTGCAGCTCGACGACAAGGCGCCCGAGGCCTTCCGCGACGCGCAGGAGACGGCCACCAAGGAGCTCGCCGCGCTCTCGCCGCGCATCCCCACGATCGAGCTCACCGTGCAGGGCGCCGGCGCAGAGATCGCGACCGTCATGCTCGACGGCAAGGTATTTCCGCGCGCGCTCATCGGCGTGAAGACGCCGCTGAACCCCGGCGTGCACCGCGTCGAGGCCGACACGCCGGCGTCCGCGGCCGCCCTCGACCTCAAGATCGACGAGAAGCAGGCCGCCCGTGCCGTGCTGGAGCTCAAGCCGAAGAGCGGCGTCGAGCCCGTCGGCGGCGACCTCGTCACGCCCCCCGGCGGGAGCCCCGACACGCCGCCCAAGCCCCCCGGCGCCACGCAGCGGCTCCTCGGCTACATCAGCCTCGGCGTCGGCGGCGCGGCCGCGATCGGCGGCGGCGGCGCGCTGATCAGCGCCTACACCACGCGCAGCGAAATGAAAGCGTTCTGCGAGCGCGAGGTGAACGGCGACAACCCCTGCACGAACAAGAGCGAGACCGACGACACCCCCGAGTCGCCTGTCAGATACAAGAACTACCGCGACAGCATCGACACGAAGGCGGCGATCTCGACCGCCCTGTTCGTCGTGGGCGGCGTCGGCCTCACGGCAGGGGTCGTCCTCCTCTTGACGGCGCCCAAGGCCAAGCCCGCCTCGCCCGCGAAGGCGAGCATCGAGCCCTTGATCGGCCTCGGAAGCGTCGGCCTGCGCGGCACCTTCTGACCTCGCCCGCCGGCCTCGCCGGGGCCCCGCTCGGCCGCCTGCACAAAGACTGAGAACGGGCGGGGGCTGGGCACATGTTCACCATCGATGGGACGAGCGAACCCGCCGATGGGATTGACCCCCGACGAACGTTTGGTGCTCGAAACGCGCGCCCGGGCCCCGACCGAGAAGGACACGCACGAACACACGCAGGCGGTGCGTGCGAAGATCGTGCTCGCTTGCGCCGCGGGCCATGACGTCGCGTACGTCGCGACGCACGTCGGCGTCGGGCGGCGGGTCGTCACGCGCTGGCGCGACAGGTTCGTCCGCGACCGGCTCCCGGGCCTGGAAGACCGCCCCCGGCGCGGCGCCCCCCGACGCATCTCGGACGCAACTGTCGACGAGCTCCTCCGCCGCGCGCTCGAACCTACGCCCGAGGGCGCTCGCCGCTGGTCCCGACGCACCCTCGCCAGGGCCACCGGGCTCAGCCGCTCCACCGTCGACCGCGTCCTGCGCCGTTTCTGCGTCGCCATGGGCCCCCAAAGCCCACGCCGCCCGCCCGCGCGTACCGGCTACCCGCGGAGCGCCGGGGGGCCTGCGCCTCCTCCCGGGACCGACATCGGCGCCCCCGGGTCCACATCTTCGCGCCGCCGACGGAGCGATTCCAGCCGCGAGGGGCAGTCCTCGACGGCCGACGGCGCCCCGCGGACATCCACACCCTCGCTCTGGCCCACAAAGCTTCGCCTTCGCCCGCTCGTGTAGGTAAGGCCCTCGCCTTACGTGGGATCGCCGAAAAACCCGGCCTCTCTGGCGCAATGCAGGAGGGGTTTGGCGTAACGCACTTGATCTGTTGCGAAAAACCTCATGGTCGAGGGCGGCCGCTTCCCTCGTGCTTTTGCAAGCCGATGGGCGGGCTCGTGCATCGAAGATTGCCGTCGCGCCCGCTCGATTCCGAGGAGCGTCCATCGTGGCGAAGCCGCGTGGTCTCTTCTTTGATTGGCGAGCGTATGCGCCGGAGGGGTGTGCACCTCCTTGCCCGCACGCCATCGCGCGCTCGCTCGGGCAAGGACGGGACAGACCTTTCCATGAGGCGCCGTGTTCGTCCGCTCGCCGAAAGCGAGCGAGCGATCGCGCGCTTTGCAGCATCGAGAATGAGGCTCTGCCAAACCCGATGAAGTCGTCTGTCCGGCCCGATTCTCCCATGCTCGAGCGCCCCCGTTCGTCGGGGCAAAACACGAGCATGCGAACGGTTCGGGCCGTCGTGCACGAGATCGCTCGCTCCGCGACCATTTCTCACGGCATCAGGAACACGCGCTACCGAGCGCAGCTTGACGTCATTTCGCGCGGCCCAACAGCAATCCGCGAAGCAACACGGCGCCCGGCTGGAGCATCGAGCGGGGCGTCACAAGGAGGGGCACATGATCGAGAAGGACCAGCACGAGACCGCGAGGAACAGCGGCGAGGCCGAGGACATGCAGCAGGCGGAGACGTCGCAGGTTCGCGCGGCACAAGCCGCCGAGCAGGCGGAGGAGCACGAGGAGGGGCCGGTCTCTTCGAGCGACCTCGGGCCGGCGACCGATCGCAAGCCCGCCTCGCAGCGAGGCTTCGCGGCCATGGAGCGCGACAAGCAGCGCGCCATCGCGAGCAAGGGTGGCAAAGCCGCGCACGAAAAGGGCACGGCCCACGAATTCACGCCCGACGAGGCGCGCCAGGCGGGCAAGAAGGGCGGCGAGGTCGTCAGCCAGAACCGCAAGCACATGGCCGAGATCGGCCGCAAAGGCGGCGAGCGCGTGAGCCAGGACCGCGAGCACATGGCGCAGATCGGCCGCAAGGGCGGCGAGGCCGTGTCGAGCGATCGGGCCCACATGGCGCAGATTGGGCGCAAGGGTGGTGAGGCGCGCGGCACCCATTGATGGCAATCGCTCGCGGGGGAGCGGCGCCCGTCGCTCCCCTCGCGCGAAACGGGTAGAGCCCGCTGGCTCGGCTCGCCGTGATGGGGCACCATCGGGGCGCGCCATGGCCATGTCTCAGCCCGGAAACCAAGGAACGACGCCGCACGACGGGAGGCTGTCGTGAGCTCGCTCGTCGTGCGTGTCGTCGGCGTGGGGGATGCTTTCACCACGCGTCATTTCAATGCAAGCTTCCTCGTCGAGGCCGGCGCGACGCGGATCCTCGTCGACGCGCCGCCCGCGCTCGGGCGGGCGCTCGGCGATCTCGGCGCGCGCGGGGGCCCTCCGATCGGGCTCGCCGACATCGATCACGTGGTCATCACGCACCTGCACGGCGATCACGTGGGGGGGCTCGAGCAGCTCCTCTTTTATCGGCGGTTCGTCACGGGGAAACGCGTCGCGCTGCACGCGGCGCCCGAGGTGCTGGCGGGGCTCTGGGAGACGCGTCTCCGGGGCGGAATGGATACCCTCATGTCGCCCGACGGAACCCGTACGTCGCTCACGCTGGACGATTATGCGGACGTGTCGCCGCTCGCTGCCGGGACGAACTCCATCGGGGATCTCGACCTCGAATGGCGCCCGACGATCCACCACATTCCTACGTCGGCGCTTCGATTTTCCGCGGGCGGGGCTCGCTTCGGGTACAGCGCCGACACGGCGTTTGATCCCACGCTGATCGACTGGCTCGCCGAGGCGGATCTCTTTTTCCACGAGACGAACCTCGGCATCCACACGCCGCTCGCCTCGCTCGTGGGGCTGCCGGAGGACGTGAAGCGCCGCATGCGGCTCATTCATTACCCGGATTTTCACGATCCGGAACACTCGCCCATCGTGTGCACGCACGAGGGCGAGCGTTTCGAGATCTGATCAGAAGCACGCGTCCGGCGTTTTCAGGAGCGCCCGCGCCGGCTCCGAGAGCGGCGCATCCGCGAGATCGCCGAGGAACGCGGTCGTCGCGGCCGGATCGTCGGCGAGCATCCGCACCCCGATGCAGATGGCCCGCGCGTGCACCGGCCGCGTCGCTTCGTCGTGCAGGAGGTCGCGCAGCACGACCACGAAGTCGCTGATGCCCGTGGCCGTGTTGAAGACCGCCCACGAGGCCCCGTTCATCGCCGACGACAAGGTCTCCGCGGTCCGCGTCGCGCGGAGCAGGTCGAGGTAAAACGTCACCCACGAGGCCGAGGTCACGTCGCGCGCGCGCCGCGCCAGGTGATCGAGGGCGATGCGACGCGCCCGGAGCGAGGGCGCCTTCGTGGCCACCACGCCGAACGTGGCGAGCTCGTGATCGTCTTGGAGCCGCAACGACGCGAGGTACTGGAGCCGCGTGAAGGCTACGTCCGCGGCCGGGAGGCCGGCTTCGAGCTTCGCCCATTCCGCGCTGAAGAGCTCATCCACCGGCACGACGTCGCTGCACGCGCCGAGCCCCGTTCCGATCCACCCGAGCCCGAACGAGGGCGGCCCCGCTTCGACGAGCGGCGCGAGGGCCGCCGCCCAGGCCTCTCGCTCCGCTGGATCCTCCGCGCTCGCCGCGAGCCCGCAGCCGAGCTGCAATGCGAGCGCCTTCGCCCCGTCCGCGTCGAGCTCGCCGAGGAGCCCCGTGATCTCGGCCGGCGTGATCATCGCCGCGCCCGACGCGCCGGCCACGCGGAGCGCATTCATCTGCGCCGCCCCGCCGAGCCCCGCGAGCACGGTTTTTCCGTTCGCCGAGAGCGGCACGCGCGCCGCGAGCCATGCGGCCGTGTTCACGTCATCCCCCGTGACCTCGAAATCCGGGTGCACGTCGCCCGGATCCACGACGAGCAAGACGTCCGTCGCCGCGGCCGGAATCACGGCCCGCGCGCCGCCGAGCAGCGAGACTTCCTCGGCCGATCCCTCCGCGCCATACCAGCGCACCACGAGCGGCGCGACGAGCGCCCCGTCGGGATCGTCGAGCCCGATCGTGAAGGCGGCATTCGCCTCCGCTTGAAGCTCGATCCGCGGCATCGCTCTCGCGTCGATCGCGCGCCGCACCCGTGCCGTCGCCTCGGGCCCGAGCGCCTCGGCAAATGCGTCGACGAACGCGTTGGTCCCGATCGTGCCGAACCTGTGCGCGTCGAGGAGCTTTCGCAGCGTCTCGAAATACACCTCGTCCCCCGCCAACCCCCGGATCTGCGCGTGCAGCCAGGCCGCGCGGCCGTACGGGCCCGACGTGTATTTGTCGGCCGGCGCGAGGGAGGGATCGCGGATGGGCACCCCGTCCTCGGGGTAGAATTGATCCCCGTGCAGCGACCCCTCCGCGCTCGCGTCCGTGAACGCGCGCCCGGCCTCGTATTCGAGCTGGTTCGCCATTCCCTCCTTGATCCACACGTCGTCCCAGGTCTCGATCGTGACGAGGTCGCCGAACCATTGATGCGCGAGCTCGTGCGCCGCGAGGTAAAAATCACCGGCGATCGCGGGCTCCGTGCTGATCGTCTCGCGCTGGAACGAGATGCCCGCGTTCTCCATGCCTCCGCCGGGGAACGAGGGCACGAGCACGAGGGCGTATCGCTCGAACGGATAGGGCCCGACGAGCGGCTCGAGCCGATCGATCATGCCGGCGAGCGCCTTCGCCATCTCGGCGTGGCTGCCGGGGAGCCCGCGGCGGTGCCAGACCTCGACGGGCAAGCCGGTCTTCGTCTGGGACTTGGCCACCTCGAACTGGCTCACGGCGAACGCCATTTGATAGGTCGGCAGCGTCCACGAGGTCTCGTATTTCACGCGGTGCGCGCCCGGCCCCTCCTCAGCGTCGAGCACGAGCCGGCCATTGGCGATGAGCTGCTCCGCGGCCGGGACCTTCAAGGCGACGGAGAACGTCGCGCGGTCGCTCGGATCGTTCGTGCAGGGCATCCACCACGACGTGCCGAGCGGCTCGGAGTCCGTGAAGACGGCCCGGCCGACGACAGGATCCCCGAGCCGCGTGGAAATGGCATACAGGTTGTCGCTCGTGCCGGCCTCGTAATCGATCTCGATCTCGACCGTTTGTCCCTTGCTGGGGTTGGGCGCGTCCTCCAGCGAGATGGCGAGCACGCCGCGCTCGGCGTCGACCTCGTACGCGGGATCCTCCACGCCGGCGATACGAACGGCCTTCACGGCGACGCGGCTGTCGAGGGCGATCGCAGGTGTATCCTCCGTAAGCGTGAGCGTCACGGAGACGGTCGCGTCGAGCTTGCGCGTATTCCAATCGAACGCGCCGTCGAGCTCGTATCGATCGACGTCATAACCGCGCGTGGCCTCCTCGAGCGGGGAGCTACCGCAGCCAATGGTCAGGAACGGGATCGTGAGGGCGGGAAGAAAAGCGAGGCAAAGAGGGCGCATGTCGCCATGCTACCCGGGCGGGCTCGGGACGCTACATGGCGATCGCGCCGAGGTCGTGTCGGACCTCGCGCGGCGGCGGGATCCACTCCTCGTCGGGGCCCTCGGCCGGGATCTCGACGGGCCTCCCATCGTACATGCGGCGCTTGGCGGGCCAGCCGAAGGTGCGGAAGAGATACCCGAGCATCGAGGGCTGATCGAGCTCCGGGTGGATGAACGGCGCGACCCGCTTCGCGTGCTCCGCGGGCAAGAGGCTCCAGTGCAGGCCCGGCTCCATGTGGTGGATCGTGTGGTAGCCGTTGTTGTAGGCCATGAAATTGACGAACTTGCCGAGGAAATTCCGCGAATGGTTGTATTCGCTCTCCTGATCACATCCGTCGTGCTGGAGGTAATTCATCGAGATGATGCCCCAGGCCGCATACTGGTGCGGGATGATCACGTAGATCAGGAATTTCTTCCAATCGAGCGCGAGGAGGACGCCCATCGTGCCGAGGAAGACCGTCGCCTCGAGGATCATCTGCCGGAACCAAGGCGGGTTCTGGCGATACATCGCCTTGAAGTACCTCATGTCGGCGATGAAGACGTCCCTGCCCACGGTCGGCATGAAGAGCAGGCCGTTCAGCAGGTTCCAGCGATACCGCACCTTCGTCGTGCGCATCACGTCGCGCCGCGTCTGCGTGTGCTTGTGGTGGCTCAGGTTGTGGCCAGGCACGAAGGCGCTGACGGGATGGCCGTAGGTCAACGTGAGCACGACCTGGAAGATGCGGTTCACCCAGCGCTTCTTGAACACGGGGGAATGCACCGTGTTGTGCGTGGCCACGGCGCCGAGGAACGAGAACACACACGTCACCGCGAGGAGCGGGATCGCGAGCCAGAGCGCGCTCGGCGCGTAGACCCACTGCACGGCGACCAGCGCGAAGTAGATCGCCACGAAGCACAACGTTCGGAGGTCCGCTCGGTAACGAAGCATGAAAAGTCACCCGGCGGGCAGCCCAGCCCACGTGTCGAAAGTTCGACACTGTGTAGCGCATTTTGGACCGTCCAGGGCGTCGAAAATGCGGCGTGGCCCGCAGGGAGGGCACGATGCTCCGGAAGTTCAGATTTCTGCGGGGGCGGGGACGCTCCTCAGCGGCTCTTCCAGGTGTCCGGGTGACGGTGAAGGTGCATCACCGCGACGATCTCGATCCGGTCCCGGGCCTCGCGATAAAGGATTCCGTAGGGGAACCGCCGCGTCTGGCAACGCCGTACGCGCTCGGAGAGCTTGGGCCATGCTGTAGGAATCTCGCAGATGCGCCGGAGGGTCGCCTCAACCTCGTCGAGGAACTCCTCGCCCAGGCCCTCGGCACGGCCCTCGTAGAACGCCGTGGCCCCCCGCAGCTCCTTCCGGGCTGCGGGGTGGAAGAAAAAACGCTTCACCGGGAGCGCGCGCGGAGCTCGCGGAGCACCTCGTCCCCATCGAGGAGCTCCACCTCACCCGCGTCGATCTGCCGGCAACGCTCCTCCGCTATCTTCGCCCACGTCCGCTCGACGGCTTCACTCTCCGACCGGCTCAGGCTCTCCAGGATGCACTGAAACAACACGGTCCGGGAGGGGACCGGCAAGGAGAGGATCTCGTCGGCGAGCCGTTGCAGTTCAGGCGGCATGGGAGTGCTCCTTGGAAGGAACTCTAGCAGGAAGTCCCGAGCCGCGCGAGACAGGTTCGTCGCGGGGTCGTTCAGCGCTCCCCTACCCCTGCAAAAACCGCCGGTATGTCTCGATCGACCAGTGCACGTCGAGGGTCCCGCACATCTCGCGGCACGAATGCATGCTGAGCATCGGCGCGCCCACGTCGACCGTCGCGATCCCGAGCGCGGCCGCCGTGATGGGGCCGATCGTGCTGCCGCAGGGCAGGTCCGAGCGGACCACGAACTTCTGCGCCGGATAGCCGACGTCGCGGCAGAGCTCCTCGAACACCGCCGCCGTGCCGCCGTCCGTCGCGTAGGACTGATTGACGTTCGATTTGATGACGAGGCCCTTGTTCAACATGGGCTGGTGCTGCGGCTCGTGCAGATCGGCGTAATTCGGGTGGAGCGCGTGGGACATGTCCGCGCTGACCAGGAACGAGCGCGCGAGCGCCCGCTGCAAGCCCTGCGGCTCGTGGTGAGGGTAGGCCTCGAGGATCCGCGCGATCGTGTCCTTGAGGACCGTGCCGGCCGCGCCCGCGGCGCTGCGGCTGCCGCACTCCTCGTGGTCGTAGAGCACGATCATACGGGTCGAAGCGCCGGGGCCACACGCGGCGGCGAGCGCCGCCGTGCCCGCGTGACAGCTCGCCAGGTTGTCCAGGCGCGCCGAGAGGACGAACTCTTGCGACAGGCCGGCGATCGCGGCCTTGGCCGTGTCGTAGAGGCAGAGATCGTAGCCGAGGATCGCCTCGGGCCGCTCGTCGAGCTCACGGGCCACGAGGGCGCGCACGTCGGGCGCGGCGCCGAGGCCGACGACCGGGACCAGGTGCTTTTGCTCGTTCAGGACGAGCCCTTCCTTGTTGACCGTGCGATTGAGGTGAATCGCGAGGTTCGGCACGCGGGCCACGGCGCGGCCGAGGTCGACGAGGCGCGCCACGGGCCGCTCGCCCTTGCGCTGGCAGAAGACGCGGCCGGCGATGGAGAGATCGCGGTCGAGCCAGGTCGAGAGGAGCACGCCGCCGTAGATCTCGACGCCGAGCTCCTGGTAGCCGGAGCGCGCGAGGTCGGCGTTGGGCTTGACGCGGAGGTTCGGCGAGTCGGTGTGGGCGCCGATCAGGCGGAAGCCGCCGAGCGCGGGGTGCTCGGCGCCGACGACGAAGGCGACGAGGGTCCCGGCGCGGAGGAAATAACGGCGATCGCCGGGCGCGAGGTGCCAGGCGTCGTGCTCGGAGAGCGCGGAGAACCCCTGCGCGGAGAGCCGCCGCGCGGCCTCCTCGGCGGCGTGGTAGGGGCTCGGGGCGTGATCGAGGAAGGCGCAGAGATCACGGGCCGCGGCGAGGCCCTGGGCGCGGAGATCGCCCTCGCCCGCTTGCAAAAGGAGGGTGTCGGTCATGGTCATGGGCGGGGCCGATGATAGCAGGCGAAACGCGCGGCGGAAGCCACTTCAGCCATCGTCGCCGTTCGCCTGCGTGCACGCGCGCCCCGCCCCAGGGTTAGCGTCCCTTCTGCCTCGTGCTCATTGAATGATGACGATCTCGGAGAACTCCACGCTGTCGAGGAGGAACGAACGGCCATTGCCGGTCGTGCCGTTGAATTTGATCTGCACGGACGTCACGTCGTTGCTCGAGCCGAAGTCCCACAGCGGGATGCGGAACGTCTGCATGTGGGCGAGGGTCCGGATGTCCGCGCAACCGAGCCCCGACAACCCCTGGACGCACATGGTGCGCGGCTGGGGGATCGCGCTGTAATCGCTCAGGTTCACGAACGTCGTGACCCCACTGTTGGTCAAGCCGATCTGGATGTCGGTCCCCGTGGCGCCCGAGAGCTGCCCGAGCCGGAAGCTCAGGTACTTGAAGCTCGTCACGTCGCGCTTGTCCGCCGGGATCGCCCAGCGAACGAAGCCGTTCGTGCCGTTCGGGGAGACGACGAGGAGCCTCGTGTCGTGAGGCGTGCCGAGCGTGAGGCTCCCGTCCGAAAGCGTGATCGATCCAATGCCGGACGTGGTCACCGTATCCCCGATGCTGCTCGGCGAGAGATTGGCGCGCTGCGCGTTGTCGATGACACGGCGGGCGGTGGGGTCGCTATACTGGCTGAACAAGCTCCCCGCGTAGCTGCCGGGCAAGGCATTGCCTCGGATGTAGTCCTCGTAATAGCTCCAATCCGACTTCAGGTGCGCCCGCAGGTACGCGTGCACGTACCCCTGCGTCGTCTCGCGCTGGGTCGCGGATCCCAGGTCCGAGAAACCGACGTGTGTGCCGCCACCGAAGAACTTCATGCTCCGGAAGAGGTCGAACGCCGAGGGTGTGCTCCAGTCGTTGTTGCCGGCCTCGTCATGGGCGCCGAAGCCGGGCAGGACGCCGACGTCTTGATCACTCGATCCGTGAAGCAGGAGATATCCCTCGGTCTGCGTGCCGAAGATGCCCTGCGTGGTGTGGCGCGTCGGGGACAATGCCACGACGGCGCGGACGTCGAAATCGTTCGCTCCCGCGAGAAGCGAGGCGACGTAGCGGGCGGTCTCCCCGCCGCGGCTATGACCCACGACGCCGAAGTGCTGCTTGTCCACGGGGTTCGCGACGGTGAAGTTGTCCACGAAGTTGTTCTGGAAGCAGGCGCTGCGCAGGTAATCGATCGCGTCCTGGGCCGCCTGCCCGTGCGTCGTGGCGTCGGGTTGAAGAAATCCAGGGGGCGCCGCCGCCACCACGTCGATGCTCGCGCTCACGAAGCCATTGCGCGCGAGGTGCGCCTGGAGGTACCCGTACTCGTCGTACCCGTATCCATTGCCGTGCAGGATCATCACGAGCGGCATGTTCGACGGCGCGGTCGACCAGCAATCGGCGCCGCTCTTGCCCCAGCGCATCTTGCCCGTCACGCCGCCGCAGGTGATGGTCCAGGAGCAGGTGCTCGAAAGCGTGGTGTCGCCTGCAGGATCCCCCGGCAAGAGCGATTGCTCGGCCTCCGCGACGTTCTCGTCGACCTCGAGCATGGCCTCCCCATCCTCCATCTCGGCCACGCAACCCACGGGCAAGAGGAGCGCGGATGTGATGGTCGCGAGCCTGCAAAGGAAAGAAGCACGAATGGTCATGGTTGGATCTCCTTGTCGCCCTCGTGTTCGCGAGGGTTCCCGGGTATCACACGGTCCATGCCAGCGGCGCGGTGCACAGGGAATCGCGCGAGATCCGAAGGACGCGTCGCCGAGGGCGCTCCTCGGGCGACACGGCGGCGTGACAGATGTGATGGCCACGTGACACCGGATCTTCGTTCGGTGTCATGCGAGCGCGACACCCCGAGGGGTTCGTCTTGACCGCCCACAACGAGCCCGAGGGCGCTCTTGCCGTGCCGATCTCGGCAAAGGCCTTCGAGGCACTTCGCGCGGGTTCCGCGACCGGCCTCGCCCTCCGGGGGGTGCATGGCGCACCCGACGGCCACGTCGCCCCAACACAGGCCGCGCCACGCAGCCATGATTCGACCGATCGCCGCGCGCAACGCGCGCAAACGCCATTCGTGACGCCCCGGGTGCCGCGTGCAGCCATTGCAAGCCGCCCTCGCACCGCTCCGAGACCCGCCCACAAGCGTTGCAAGCACCTCTCGTCCCCCTCCGAACGTCGCTTGCAAGCGTTGCAAACGCCCTTCAGGGCGTACCAAACGCCGCTTGCAACGCCTGCATGCGGCGCATTGCACGCGCACATCGCGCCTTGCAAGCGTTGCACGCGGGTCCCCTGACGCGCAGGGGGCTCCTGAAAGCGCCGCGCCGACGCAGAGCCCTTATGGAATGTCCACACACGTGCGAGCGTTCGACGCGACCGTGACTCGGCACTGGACACGAAGACAAGTTTTGCTCGGCACCACCGCCACGTTGGCGACCGCATGCGCCCCGTCACGTCGTGCCGTCCCGCCGGACCCCCCAAGCCGCGCGGAGCGCGCCCTCGCCGAGATCGAGGCGAACGTCGGCGGGCGCGTTGGCGTCTTCGCCCTCGACACCGGCACCGGGCGGCAGCTCGCTCGCCGACCGGACGAGCGCTTCGCGATGTGCTCCACGTTCAAGTGGGCGCTCGTCGCGGCCGTCCTCGCGCGCGTCGATCGCAGGCAACTATCACTCGACGAGCGCGTGCCCTATGGCTCGACCGATCTGCTCGAGCACGCTCCCATCACACGCGCGCATGTCGCCGAAGCGTCCATGACCATCGACGCCCTCGCGCAAGCCGCCGTCACGGTCAGCGACAACACGGCAGCCAACCTGCTGCTCGCGAAGGTGGGCGGTCCCGCAGGCTTCACGCATTTCGTCCGTCAACAGGGCGACTCTGTGACGCGCCTCGACCGCGACGAGCTCACCCTCAACAACAACGAGCCCGGCGACCCCCGCGACACCACGTCGCCACGTGCCATGGTGGGCCTGATGCGTCAGGTCCTCTGCGCGGACGCCCTCTCGCCCGCCAGCCGCGAGCGTTTGCTGGGCTGGCTGCGCGCGTGCGAGACGGGCAAGGACCGCCTCCGCGCCGGCCTGCCCCGGGATTGGACCACCGGCGACAAGACGGGTACCTGCCTGCGCTGCGCCGTCAACAACGTTGCCATCACGTGGCCGCCAGGTCGCGCCCCCATCCTCATCGCTGCGTACATGAGCGACGGAGAAGCGGGGCTCCTCCGCCTGAAAGCGGCACACGAGGACATCGGCAGGCTGATCGCGCAGGAGCTCTGAATCCACCCGATCAAGTTCGAGCAGGCTCCTTGGGGATGAGCTCGCCGTCCGCGGGCAAACTCCCTTCCCTCGACAGCGCGCAAAGCGCGCTGTCGCCTTCGGTCCAGGCCGTGCCTGGTCCGGGGTGCAGGGGGCGGACAGCCCCTTGCTGGGGTGCGGGGCGACGCCCCGCTCTCCCATGCCCCTTGCCAACCCCCCGTCTCCCGCCGAGGATACCGCCGAGTGTTCGAACTCCGCGTCCACGCCACGATCCGCGACATCCCCGAAGAGGCCTGGGACGCCCTCGGAGGCGTCTCCGAGGCCCCGTTCCTGGCCTGGGCGTTCTTCGACGTCCTCGAACGGACGGGCTGCGTCGAGCCGAAGTCCGGCTGGCTCCCCCACTACCTCACGCTCCACGACGAGGCCGAGCGGCTGGTCGCGGCTGCGCCTGCGTTCCTCAAGGGCAACAGCGAGGGCGAGTTCGTCTTCGACCACGCCTGGGCCAGCGCCGCCCACCGCGCCGGGATCGAGTACTTCCCCAAGCTCGTCGTCGCCGTCCCGTTCACGCCCGCGACGGCGCCGCGGCTCCTCGTCGCCGAGGGCGCAGATGCCTCGAAGGTCGCCGCGGCCATGGCCGAGGGCCTCCGGCAGCTCGTCACGCGGCTCGAGATCTCGAGCGCGCACGTCCTCTTCCCGCCCGAGGAGCAGGCGGCCGACCTCGCGCGCGCCGGCCTCGCCGAGCGGTATGGGCTCCAGTTTCATTGGAAGAACCCCGGGTACACGACGTACGACGATTTCCTCGCGCGGTTCTCGTCGAAGCGCCGCAACCAATGGAAGCGCGAGCGGCGCGAGGTGGCCGCGCAGGGGATCGAGCTCGTCACCCTGCGCGGGCGCGAGATCACGCCGGACCTCGTGGACGCCATGTATGGGTATTACACGGCCACGGTGGACAAGTTTTCTTGGGGGCGACGGTACTTGAACCGCGCGTTTTTCGAGGAGATCGTGCCGCGGCTCGGCGACGGCGTGGAGGTCGTGCTCGCCCGGGAAGGGAAACGGCCCATCGCCGGGGCTTTCAATTTCGCCGGGAAGGACGCGCTGTACGGGAGGTACTGGGGCGCCTCCGAGGAGCGGCCTTTCCTCCATTTCAATGTCTGCTTCTATCACTCGATCGAGCAGTGCATTCTGCGGAAGATCGGGCGGTTCGAGCCCGGCGCCGGGGGAGAACACAAGATGACCCGGGGGTTCGAACCCACGATCACGCGGAGCCTCCATCACGTCGCCGATCCAAGGCTCGACGCGGCGATCCGGGATTACCTCGCCCGGGAGCGGCAGGCGCTCGCGCGAGAGGCGGCAAATCCAGAGGTCGCGTTCCGCTAGGGCAGGTCCGAGGGGGTTTGGGGGCGTAGCTCCGCTCGCGGAGCTATGCCCCCAAGCGATGAGAGACCGGACGGTTCACCCCGTCTCCATGCTATGTGGCGGAGATGAGCGAGATCGAGACGCCCGCAGGAGAGGCGCGAACGGCCTCCGTCGTGAACGGGGGCCCGCTCCTCCAGCAGGCGCCGACGACGGAGGCGGAGTTCGAGCGCGGCAAGCCGCTCGACATCGCACCAGAGGCCGTCGGCGAGATGGATGAGGACACCTGGTACGCCAAGGCCTACCGGGGCGACGCGACGGCGCAGCTCACGCCTCGGGCCATCGGCATGGGCGCGGCGCTCGGGTTCTTGCTCGCGTTCACGAACCTCTACGTCGGCCTGAAGACAGGCTGGCACCTCGGCGTCGCCATCACGGCGTGCATCCTCTCGTTCTCGATCTGGGGCGCCTTCCTGCGCGCCGGGATCGTGAAGACGCCGATGACGATCCTCGAGAACAACTGCATGGCGTCGACCGCGTCCTCCGCGGGGTACTCGACCGGCGGCACCATGGTCTCGGCGATCCCGGCGCTGTTCATGCTGACCGTCTCGGCGGACAACCCCAAGGGAACCCACATCCCCTGGCCCGTCCTCGCCGCGTGGACGGTGTCGCTCGCGTTGCTCGGGACGGTGCTCGCCATCCCGATGAAGCGCAACATGATCAACCAGGAGCGCCTGCGCTTCCCCTCGGGCACGGCCGCGGCCGTGACGCTCCAGAGCCTCTACAGCCAGGGCACGAGCGCGCTCGAAAAAGGCCGCGCGCTGCTCGCGTCGGCCGCGGTGGCCGGGCTCATCCCGATCCTCAAGGACCTGAACATCGTCAAGTCGGTGGACGCGGCGGGCGTGGTGACGCGCGCGGCGCTCGTGCCGGGCGCGTCGGCGATCTTCGACTGGCTGCCCAAGGTCACGGCGGCGGGCAAGGCGTACCCGCTCTCCGCGTTCAACATCAAGCTGGATCACGGCGCGGCGCTCGTCGCGGCGGGCGCCATCGTGGGGCTCCGCGCGACGATCTCGATGATGGTGGGCGCGCTCGTGCTCGCGTTCGTCGTGACGCCGATGGCGCTCGAAGCGCAGTGGACGAACCAGCTCGGCCAGGTGGTGACGGCCGCGCTGAAGCCGCAGACGGCGTGGAAGGACATCGGGCTCTGGATCGGCGCGCCGATGCTGGTGGCGTCGGGCCTGCTCTCGTTCGTGTTGCAATGGAGGACGATCGTCCGGGCCTTCAAGAGCTTCGGGAAGGCGGCGGGCGGAGACGCGGGGGCTTCGCGGGCCGGGGTCGAGGTGCCGATGCGCTGGTTCGCGATCGGCGGGTCGATCGCGACGGTCAGCGTCGTGGTGATCGCCTGGCGTTTCTTCGGCGTGCCGCTGCACCTCGGCCTGCTCGCCGTGGGGCTCACGTTCGTGCTCTCGCTCGTGGCGTGCCGCGCGACGGGCGAGACCGACATCACGCCGACGGGCGCGATGGGCAAGATCATGCAGCTCATCTACGGCGTGCTGATCCCGCAGAGCGCGACGGCGAACCTGATGACGGCCGGCATCACGGCTGGCTCGGCGAGCGCGAGCGCGGATCTCCTGAACGATCTCAAGTCGGGGTACCTGCTCGGCGCGAACCCGCGGCGGCAGTTCGTCGCGCAGATGCTCGGGATCCTGCCGGGGACGATCGCGACGGTGATCGGCTTCTACATGCTGGTGCCGAACGCCAGCGTGCTGATGGGCGACAACCCCGCGTTCCCGGCGCCCGCGGCGCAGCAGTGGAAGGCCGTGGCCGAGGTGTTCAAGCTGGGCATCGACAACCTGCACCCGATGGCGCGGACGTGCATCGCGGTGGGCCTCGTGGTGGGCACGGCGTTGGTGGCCGTGGAGAAGCTCCTGCCGAAGTACAAGAAGTACCTCCCCTCGGCGACGGGCATCGGGCTCGGGTTCATCCTGCCGTTTTATTACCCGCTCGCGATGTTCCTCGGCGCGCTCCTCGCCTTCGTCACCGGCAAGCTGAGCAAGAAGGGCGAGGAGATGATCGTGCCGATCGCCTCGGGCGTCATCGCAGGCGAGAGCATCATCGGCGTGGTCGTGGCGACCCTGAACAACTTCGTCCTGACCTGACCGCAAAAGTCCTTGCGATGCCGATCGTCTGAGGCACATCTCATTTGTGCACCAACGATCTGCCGTTCTGATGGGAGCGCTCGCCGCGGAGGGGGACGCGGCGAGCCGGGCGTCGTGGATTCTCCATCGCGAGACGCCTTTTGGGCTGCTCGCGTGGCAGGTGCTCGTGGTGCTGGTGGCGCCGGTGATCGGCTGGATCTCGGGCGCTGCGGTGGTGCGCCTGCTCGGCAAGCTCACGTCGCGCACGGGCGCGCGCTGGGACGATCGGCTCGTCGAGGCGTCCCGGGGCCCCTGCCAGTTCCTCCTGGCGGTGCTCTTCGTGCGCGGGGCCGTGGCGGCGTTCGAGCCGACGGCGGCGACGGAGGCCTGGCTCGAGCGGATCCTGCGTCCGCTGCTCGTGATCGGGTGCGCGTGGGCGGCCGACCGTGCGCTCGGCGTGGGCACCACGGAGATGGCCGACCGGTACGAGGGGAAGGATCAAGATCCCGGACACGTGCGGGCCGCGCGGACGCGGATCTCCATGCTCCGCCGCATCGGGAGCGTGAGCATCGCGATCCTGGCCGCGGCGCTCGTCCTGATGCAGTTCGATCTCGTGCGGCAGGTGGGCGTCTCGCTGCTCGCGTCCGCGGGCATCGCGGGCGTCGTGCTGGGCTTCGCCGCGCAGCGCTCGATCGCGACGATCCTCGCGGGGCTCCAGATCTCGATCGCGCAGCCGGTGCGGATCGGCGACGTGGTGGTGATCGAGGGCGAATGGGGCACGATCGAGGAGATCACGCTGACGTTCGTGGTGGTGCGGATCTGGGATCAGCGGCGCCTGGTGCTGCCGATCTCGCAGCTCCTCGACAAGCCGTTCCAGAACTGGACGCGCTCGTCGCCCGAGCTGCTCGGGACGGTGTTTTTGCACGTGGACTACACGGCGCCGATCGACGTGCTCCGCGAGGAGGTGCGGCGGGTCTGCGAGGCGGATCCGGACTGGGACGGGAAGGTCGCCGGGCTCGTGGTGTTCGACGCGCTCTCGACGACGCTGCAGGTCCGGGCGCTCGTGTCGGCGCCGAGCGCGGGGCAGCTCTTTGATCTCCGGTGCCGGGTGCGGGAGCGGCTGGTGCAGCGGCTGCAAGGGATCGACGGCGGGCGTCATCTGCCGCGGACGCGGTTCGAGCCGACCGCGCTGGAGGAGAGGCGCGCGGAGGGGTTGCCTGTAGAAACGCCGGGGGCGACTCCCCTGCCCCAGCCGCTCACTGCACCAAGAACCTGACGGGCTCGGACGAGGCGCCGTCCGCCTCGACGACGAGCGTGTGTTCGCCGGGCACGAGCGGGAGCGAGCGCTCGAAGGGGGGCGTCAGGACGACGGCGCGGCCGTCGACGAGGAGGCGCACGGCGCGGGCCTCGGACGGCGCGTCGACGCGGACGCGGATGGCTTCTTCGGCCGCGAGGGCGCCGTCACGCACGAACCGCGCGCCGTCGGGCGGGAAGGCGATACGGAGGCGGGAAGGCAAAACGCGATCGGCCTCGGGGCAAAAGGGGGACGAAGCGCGCGGCGCGACGGGGCGGCCGGCGTTCTCGGCCCAGGCGACGAGCTCGGGCGGGTACCGCTCGAAGACACGCACGTCGACGGAGGCGTCGCCGCAGGCAGGGCCGGCGCGCAGGCCGTTTCGGCGATCGATGCGGACACGCTCGTGCATGTCGCAGGTGGCGAGCGAGGTCTCCCGCGGGACGATCTCGCTGCGGCGGTGCGGGCACGCCGGGCCGGGACGAGCGCCGGAGAGCGGGCAGATGTCGACGTCGACGAGGCCCTCGGGTCGCTCGAAGTCGCGCTCTGGAGAGAGGCGTGAAGCGGCGAGCATGGCGTCGTGGAAGAGCGGGCCGGCGCCGGTGACGCCGCTGACGCCGCTCATGGGCGATCCGTCGAAGTTGCCGACCCATACGGCGACGGTGACGGTGGGCGTGAAGCCGACGGTGACGTTGTCGCGAAATCCCTTGGAGGTGCCGGTCTTCGCGGCGACCGGGAACGGCAGCTCGAGGACGCTGTTCTCGCCGAACGTGGCGAGGCGCGCATGCCGATCGGCGAGGATGTGCGTGAGGACGTAGGCGGCGCGCCGATCGAGGATGCGGCGGGGCGGAGGCGCGGGGAGCGGGAGGAGCTCGCCCGTGGCGGCGCGGGCCTCGCGGACGGCGCGCGGGGCCACGGAGAGGCCGCCGCGCGCGAGGGTGGCGTAGGCAGCGGCGAGCTCGATCAAGCGGACCTCGCCGTCCCCGAGCGCGAGGGCGACGCCGTAGTCGCGGGCGCTGCGATCGAGGGAGGCGAAGCCGAGGTCGCGCAGGCGCGCGAGGAGGCGCTCGGGGCCGATGCGGGAGGAGGCGACGACGGCGGGCACGTTGAAGGAGCTGCCGAGGGCCTCGCGGACACGGACGGGGCCGTGGAAGCGGCCGTCGTAGTTGTTCGGGTGGTAGTCGCCGTCGGGCGTGGGGAAATGCAGGTCGACGTCGGGGAGGATCGTGGCGGCGGTGAAGCCGCCGATCTCCATGCCGAGGCCGTAGACGAAGGGTTTTAACGTGGATCCGGGCTGGCGTTTGGCGAGGACGCCGTCGTTGTGGCCGAGGCGCGCTTCGTTCTCGATGTCGGGCGATCCGACGTAGGCGAGGACGTGGCCCGTCTCGTTGTCGAGGACGACGACGGAGGCGGCCGTGACGTGGCGCGGGGCGAGGCGCTCGACCGTTTGCACCGCGAGGATCTCGATCTCGCGCTGGAGGCCGCGATCGAGGGTGGTCGTGATCGCCGTCGCGCGCCCGGCGAGCTCGTCCGTGCCGATCCCCTTCCCTCCCCCGAGCAGCGCGCGGCGGAGGTGCGGGATGCCGAGGCCGCTGCCGCGCGGGGCGAGGACGAGCGGTTCGCCGAGGGCACGATCGACGTCTTCATGATCGGCGAGGCGCGCGGCGCGCATGCGTTCGAGGACCCGATCACGGCGGCGCTTCAGGAGGTCGGTGCCGCGACGCGGGTCGTAAAGCGTGGGTCCACGCGGGAGGCTGGCGAGCGCGGCCGCCTCGGCGAGGGAGAGGTCCCGGGTGGATTTGTCGAAGTAGAAGCGGCTCGCGGCCTCGACGCCGCGCAGCGAGGGGCCGAACGCGACGCGGTTCAGGTACTCTTCGAGGATCCGCGGCTTCGAGAGCGAGGCCTCGATCCGCAGCGCGAGCGCCATCTCGCGGAGCTTGCCGACGACAGAGCGCGGGCGCGGGACGAGGGTGCGCGCGAGCTGCTGCGTGAGCGTCGAGCCGCCGGAGACGATGCCCCGCGCGAGGAGGGCCTGCCCGGCGGCGCGGGTGATCGCGATCGGATCGACGCCGGGGTGGAGGTAAAATCGTTTGTCTTCGGCCGCGAGCACGGCGCGGGGGACACGTGGATCGATGTCGGCGAGGCGCACGGGGCGCGCGCGGGTGCCGTCCTTGGCGCGGACCTCGCAAAGGACCGTGCCGTGGCGATCGAGGAAGACCGTGGAGGGATCGGCGGCGGTGAGATCGGCCGTCGCGAGCTCGGGCGGGAGCGGCGTGAGCGCGGCGGCGAGGCCGAGGCAGAGGATCGGGGAGACGATCGCCGCGAGCGCGAGCTCGATCCGGCGGCGGCGGCTGCGAGGCACGAGCCACCGGACGAGCGCACGAGCGAGGCGGGATCGGGTCACTTGCTGGCGGTCACCGTGATCGCGCCGGCGGCGGTCCTTCCAAACACCTCGGGCGCGTACATCTCCTCGGCGCGCGCGGGCGGAAGGATGAACGTGCCGATCGAGGTCGCGCGCGCGAGGTAGCGGTAGCGATACATGCCCGCCGGCATGCGGTCGATGAAGAAGAGGACGCGGTCATCGCGCAGCTCGCGCAGGTAGCGGCTGGAGAGGTACGCGCGGCCCGTGGCGACGGCGTCGTAGCCGCCCTCCTCGTCGAACGTTTCCTCGGGATTCTCGTTCTCCTCGTCGAGGCTCGGGCCGCTCGCCGTCGTGGCGAGGCGCGCGTCGACGGGCTCGAAGCCGGCCGGGAGCGGATCGTCGACGACGACGTAGTCCCGCGGCGAGGGCGTGACGACGACGATCTCGCCGAGGACGAGCTCACCGCCGGGGAAGGTGCTCACGCTCTTGCCAGGCGGCGCGGCGAGCAGGCCGGCGAGCTCGGCCGGGGTCACGGGGCGGAGCGTCTTCTGCACGAAGAAGCCGCGATCGAGCGGCGCCTTCGGCAGCTCCTTGCGGGCGTAGCGCAGGCGCGCCTCGTAGAAGAGGCGGCCCGAGCCCTCGACGTCGAAGGCGAGCACGCTGCCGCCGGCCGAGGTGAGGCGATCGGCGGGCACGGCGATCCGCGCCTGGTTCACGTCGCGGCCGCGGAAGGCCTGCGTCGCGATCTCGGCCTGCCCGAGGAAGACGTGCGCCAAGAAGTCGGGCGTCGCCTTCTCCTGCGCCTTGCGATACGCGTCGAGCGCGACGAGCGACCAGGCAGACTCCTGCGTGTTGCGCCAGGAGCCACCCTTGCGATCCGCAAGCAGGCCCATGGCGAGCTTGGCCGCGATCGGGTGGTTCGGCCGCGCCGCGAGCAAGGCGCGGAGGATGAGCGCCGTCGTGCGGGTGTCGGAGTCCATGAGCACGGCGTACTTGTCGCCGAGGTTCGTCGCGGCGCGCGCGACGTTGCCGTCGAGGCGGAGGGAGCCTTCGAGCTCGTTCGCGAGCTGGTCGATACTCGCGCGATCGTGCTTGCTCACGACCATGGCGTGCGCGAGGAACGCCTGCGCGAAGAGCGGCAAGGTTTTCCGTTCCTCGAAGAGTCGCGTCGTGCGGCCGGTGTCGGGCTGGCCGTTCACGGCGAGGACGTCGAGGATGAAGGGCGCGGCGGCGCGGGAGTACTCGTCGTCGAGCTTCTCGAGCGCGTCACTGACGTGCCGCGCGGCCGACTCGATCACCGTCTCGGGGATGTTCACGTTGCGGCGCTTGGCCTCGCCGAGGCCCCAGAGCGCGTAGGTGGTGGCCCAAAGGTTCGAGCGATCCGAGCCCGCCCACATGCCAAAGCCCCCGTCGCCGCGCTGGTGCTTCAGGATCTCGGCGACCGTGGACTCGATGATCGCGCCCGTGTTCTTCGGCAGCGGGATCTTGAAGTCGGCCGCGAGATCGCGGAGCGGCAGCATCGGCACGAGCTTGCTCACGAGCTGCTCGGTGCAGCCGTACGGGTAGTCGATGAGCTGCTCGACGCCGCCGCCGAGCCCGACGAGCGCGGTCGAGGCCATGCTGACCTCGAGCCCGCCCGTGTCGTCGCGCATCGCCGAGAGATCCCCGAGCTTCTCCGCGCTCTCCGTGGTCGTGTCGCCGTAGAGCGCGACGGCCTCGGGCGAGAGCGGGACACGGACGTCACGCTCGACCTCGACGGCGTCCTCCAAAGCTTTGCCGGACTCGGTCGCGCGCACGACGAAGCCGATCTTGGCCTTGCCAGCCTTCGGCGCCGTGACCGGGAAGCGGACCTCGACGGGCGTGCCGGGCGCGAGATCGATCGTGCGTTTCGTGTCGCCCGAGAGCGTGAGCCCGTCGAGCTTGATCTCGACCGTGGCGTTGGTCTTGCCGATGCCCTTCGAGCTCAGGACGACGGACGCGTCGAGGGCGTCACCGGCACGCAAGAAGCGCGGGAGCGCAGGGCGCGCCATGAGCGGGCGGCTCGCGACGACGCGGTTCTCCGCGAAGCCGAAGCGATCGTCCTCGGCCGCCGTGACGGCCATGAGGCGGTAGGTCGTGAGCGTGTCCGGCAGGCGGAACTTCACCTTGGCGCGGCCCGCGTCGTCCGTGACGATCGAGGGGACGAACGTGGCGCTCGCGCGGAAGTCACGCCGCACGGAGGTGCCGCCGCCGCCGTCGCCGCCGTCGAGGCCCTTGTCCGCGCCGAGATCCCCGTAGGGCCGGAAGACACGGGCGAGCGCGGCGCGCACTTCGAGGGAGGTGACGCGCAGCGGGCGCGGGGCGCCGAAGACGCCGATCGGATCGGGCGTCTTGTACCCGATGAGCGAGAGCACGCCCTCGTCGACCGCGTAGAACGTGACCTCGGCGCGCGCGGGTTTGCCCGCATGATCACGCACCACGACGTCGACCTCGACGTTCTCGCCGGGCTTCGCCTCCGTCTTGTTCGGCGTGAGCGCGATCTTGAGCCTGCGCTTCTCGGGGTTCACGAGCAGCGGCGCGTACCCCATGCGGAACGCGGGCGCGCCGACGTCCGGGTCCTTCGCGTTCGTCGGCACCGGCTTGGTGCGGCCGCGGACGAGGAGGACCGAGACGAACGCGTTCGGGCGGAGATCCTCGGTGACCGGGATCTCGACCGTCGGCATCGCGCCCACGAGCTTGACGCGGCGCTGCGAGAGGATGCCCGCGCGCTCCACGGTCACGAGGGCCTCGGCCGCGGCGAACGGCGACTTCACGAGGAAGCGCGCCTTGTCGCCGATCTCGTAGCTCTCCTTGTCGGCCACGAGCTCGACGGCGAGCCGGTCGCTGTCGCCGAAGCCGCCGCCGGACGCGCCGCCGAAGACGTAGAGCGGATCCGCAGCGCCGACGGGATTTTTCCGGGCGTCGACCGCGGTCGCGTGGACGATGTGGTAGCCGGACGCGGCCGGGGTGAGCTTGCACGAGACGGGCTTGTCGCCGCCCGTGGTCGTGACCGTGCAGCTCTCGACGACACGGTCGACGGGCTCGGCCACGGTGTGCGCGAGGCCGCCGGCGGTCGCTTGCCGCGCGACGGTCCACGTGCGCGACACGAGCTCGATCTTGATCGGGACGCCCGCGACGCGCGCGCCCTTGGGATCGACGGCGAAGACCTCGGGGTTCACGGGCTTGCCCGCGTCGACGAAGAGGTCGGATCCCGTCCGCAGCGCCACGTAGAACTCGGCCGGGTGCACGATCGCCGTGGTGCTGCCCGCGATGTACTGGCGCGAGACGTCGTTCACCTCGGCCTCGGCCGTCACGCGCTCAGGGCCACGCTGGCCGGGGAGCGCGAGCGCCGCTTCGATCGAAACCGTGCCCTTGGCGTCGAGCTTCGTCGTGCTGCTCTGGATCTCCCCTTCCCGCGTGGTGCGGTCGGTGAAGTCCGCGTGGAACGTGTCTTCGGAGACCGTGAAGTCGTCGGTGTTCGGCGGGCGGAAATCGGCCTCGCCGCGCGTCACGGTGACCCGCGCCTCGGCGCCGGCCATGGGCGCGCCGTAGAGGTAGTCGCCGCGCGCGATCCACTTGCCCTTGTCGCCGCGCACGTAGCTCGGCTTGTCGCTCTCGACGGAGACCGCGAACTCGGCGGGCCGGTACTCGGCGACCTCGAAGTCACCGCTCACGTCGGCCCAGCCGGGGTTTCCTTCCTGCACCGTGGCGCGCACCGAGTACGTGCCGAGCCGGCCGGCGCGCGGGACGACGACGTCGATCGCCGTGGTGCCGAAGGGCGAGAGCGTCTCCGTGCGCGAGACGATCTCGTCGCCGTCGGGGCCCTCGACCTTGATCTCCACGGGCAGGCCGACGGGCGTGACGGTGCCGGGGTTGCCCTCCTTGCGGAAGATGCCCTTGATGTGGACCGTGTCGCCGGGGCGGTAGATGCCGCGATCCGTGAACACGAGGCCAAACGGCCGGTCCGGCCCGGGATCGACCTGCACGTCGAAGCGCCAGGTGTCGAGCGTGTCCGTCAGATGCTTGTAGGTCCAATCCTTGCCGTCCTTCACGAGGAGGACGGCGCGATCGGCGCCCGAGCCCCCGCGCGCCCAGACCTCCGGCGGCAGCTTGATGAAGCCGTTGTCATCCGAGCGGAGCGGGCCGAGCGGCGCCTCGCCGGGCGTCTCGATCGTGACCTCGGCGCCCTTGACCGGCTCCGCCGACGAGAGGCGGCTGATCCAGAGGAGCGAGCCACGCGTGGACAACTTGCCGCTCACCGCGAGGTCGCTGACCTTGGCGATCGCGGTGTTCGTGACGGCGCGCTGGTGGTTCGAGCCCGGCCAGCCGATGTACCGGATGCCAAGCGCGACCGCGCCGCGCGCGTCCTTGCCGCCGAGCGCCTCCTCGATCTTGACCGCGTGCCGCGAAGCCTTGTTGAGCGGCGCGTTCGACGGGAGCTTCGAGACCTTCGCGCCGGGCAGCTTCAGGATTTCGTCGTACGAGGGCGTGCGGCCCGGGCCGTACGGGTCGTCCTGCAAGTGGATCGCGTCTTCCGGGGTGAGCGGGGCGACGACGAGCTCGAGGTCGTTCGTGTTGATGGAATCGATCGGGATCTCGCGGCGCGCCGCCGGCTCGAAGACGCTGCCGCGCAGGCCGATGTCGGCCTTGGGCCAGAGGTCGTCGAAGGCGACGTCGGCGCGGTGATCGGCCGCGAGCTTCTGCCCGTACACGTCGCGAAGCCCCTTGCCGACGACGACCTTGACGGCCTTGCCCGGGACGAACGCGCCATAGACCGTGACACCCGCGGTCATGTGCTCGTCGTCGAGCCACGAGGGCCACGTGACGTCGATCTTCGGCTCGAAGCGGACGGCCTTCTTCAGCTCGGCGAACGTGACGGGGTTCGTCAGGTAGATGCCGATGCCGCCGTCGGGCGCGCATTTGCCGTGCGGCGTGTCGTGATCACACGGGAGCGCCTTCACGGCGAGCGGGCCGTAGGTGCGGAACTCGAACCGCTGTTCTTTCTCGGATCGGAGGCTCCCCTCCTTGCCCGCGAGGCCCTTCACCTCGACCACGACCTCGCTGTCGAGCGGGAGCGGCGCGCGCGGGGTGATCTCCACGAGCTGATCGTTTTGCGGATCGGGGCGCTTGACCGTGAAGGCCCACTTGTCCTGGCGCTCGCCGGCCGTGATCTTCAGCGCCTTCTCGAGCTCGCGCTCGTCGACGGGCTGATTGAAGCGCAGCGTGAACTTCGCGTCGGGCCGCAGGCCGTCCGAACCCTCGGAAGGATCGATCGAGGTGATCTCGGGGCGCGCCGTCGTGAAGCGAAGCTCGAACGGTTTTTCGAGCGCCGAGCCGTCGAGCGCCTTCGTGCCGGCCGGGACCGTGACCACGAACGCGGTGGCGCGCGGCAGGCGCTTCTCCGGCACGAACGAGAGCGCGTTCGTCCCGACCCACTGCCAGCGGCCGGGTACGGCGGGCTGGATCGTCGCGGGCGGCGTGCTCTCGTCGCCCGCGAGCTCGAGCGGCCGCATCGGGCGGTTGAAGACGAGGCTCACCTCGGGCGGGTCGTTCGTGTCCCCGCGCGGCGTGCCGAACACGACGGCGAAGGCCCCGCGTGTGTCGACCGTACCCGCACCGTCGGCGGCGCCGGGGACGAGGGTGCCGCGGGGCGCGACCTCGGGCGGGCGATTCCCCTGCATGCAGGCCATGCCGAGGGCCATCGCGGTGACCGCGAGGAAAGCGTTGCGGGGACCTGGAAACCTGGCTCGCGCCGTCATGGCGCGGCTCTTCTCGCAAGCCCGCCCCGGCGGCAAGGCCGATGAGCGGGATCCCGTGGAAACGTTGGACCTCACGGGGGATCCCCCGGCCCCGCGAGGCCCGACCCCGCGCCCCGGCCGGAGCGCGGCTGCCCTGGGCGGCCCCGACGGCGTTCGGGCGTCGGATCCCGACGAGGTCGGGAATCACGGGCGCGTGCTTCTGTTATAAGGGCGCCGTCGCCGGGGAAACGGCGGCGCATGACGAAGGCTTTTGCCGTGATCGAAATCGTCGACCTCTACAAGTACTACGGGGAGAGAAGGGCGGTCGGACCGCTCTCGTTCTCCATCGAAGCCGGCGAAATCGTGGGCTTGCTCGGGCTCAACGGCGCCGGAAAGACCACGACGCTCCGCATCCTCGCCTGCGACCTGCTCCCGTCCTCGGGCTCCGTCCGCGTGAACGGGCTCGACGTCGTGGAGAGCCCGCACGAGGTGCGGTCGCTCATCGGCTACCTGCCGGACACGCCGCCGCTCTACGGCGAGATGACCGTGCGCGCCTACCTGCACTTCGCCGCGCGCCTGCGGGGCCTTTCGAAGGCCTCCGCAGACAAACGCGTGCCCGAGGTGCTGGAGGCGACGTCGCTCGCCGAGGTGCAGGACCAGCTCATCGCGTCCTTGTCGCACGGGTACAAGCAACGCGTCGGCATCGCCCAGGCCATCGTGCACGGGCCGAAGCTGCTCGTGCTGGACGAGCCAATCAGCGGCCTCGACCCTGTGCAGATCGTGGAGATGCGGGAGCTGCTCCGCGGCCTGAAGGGCGAGCTCACGATCCTTTTGTCCTCCCACATTCTCTCGGAGATCAGCGAGACGTGTGATCGCCTCCTCGTGATCCGCGACGGCCAGATCGCCGCGAGCGGCACCGAGGCGGAGCTCAGCGCGAAGCTGCTCAAGAACCAGCGCATCGAGGTGACGGTGCGCGGCGACGAGGAGAAGGCCAAGGAGGCCGCGGGCGCCGTGCCGGGCGTGGTGTCGGTCGAGGCGATCGACGCGGCGGAGAGCGGCGAGGGCGTGTTCGCGCTCCGGATCGAGTCCGAGGGCGACGCGCGCGAGGCCGTGTGCCGCGCGCTCGTGACGGCCGAGATCGGCCTGCTCGAGGTGCGGCGCGGCGAGCGGGAGCTCGAGAGCGTGTTCCTGGAGCTCGCGGGCGCGGAGACGACAGGCGAAGGCGCCGGGGCCTCGCCGAAGAAGAAGCGGACCGGCAAGAGGAGCGCGAAGAAGGCGCGCGCTTCGGCCGGCGAAGGTGATGCCGGGGCGAAGGACGCCGCGGCGGAGAAAGAGGACGGGAGCGGGACATGAGAAACGCTCTGCTCGTCGCGGGGAGGGAGATCGGCTCGTACGGGCGATCCCTGCTCGGCTGGGCCATCGGGGCTGCGGCGCTGCTCGTCGAGGGCTTGTGGTTCAGCGCGAACGGCCTGACCGGATCACGCATGTCGGCCGACGTGCTGCGCGAGTTCTTCAACGGCGCGAGCGGCGTCACGATGATCGTGGCGGTGCTCATGTCGATCCCGCTTCTCGCGGGGGAACGTGAGCGCGGGACGCTGGTGCTCCTGAACACGGCGCCGATCCGGGACATCGAGATCATCGTGGGCAAGTACCTCGCGGCGTTCGCGATGATCGCGCTCATCACGCTGGTCAGCGTGTACATGCCGCTGCTCATCTTCGTGAACGGCAAGGTGAGCCTCGGGCACGTGGCCGTGGGCTACACGGGCATCCTGCTGCTCGGCTCGGCCGCGCTCGCGATCGGGATGTTCACGTCGGCCGTGAGCCGGAGCCAGGTGATGGCGGCGATCCTCGGCGGGCTTTTGCTCGCCGTGATGGTGACGCTCTGGCTCGTCGCGAAGGTGACCGAGCCGCCGGTGAACGGCGTGCTCGCCGGGATGGCGCTGCACCACCAGCGGCAATTCCCCTTCATGACCGGCGTTTTGAAGCTGGAGAACGTGGTCTATTACGTGGCCGTCACGTACTTCTTCCTGCTCGCGGCCACGAAGACGCTGGAGGCGCGGCGATGGCGCTGAAACCGAAAGAGGCGGCTCCGGCCGCCGAGAAGGCGCCCGAAGGCAAGGCCGACAAGGGCGACAAGGCCCCCACGCCGCCGAGCTACGCGCCTTTCCTCGCGCCCGCGTTCGTGGGCTCGCTCGTGCTCGTGTTCATCGGCGAGCGGATGCTCGGCAACGTGGAGACGTGGCGGCTCGTGTTCTCCGCGCTCGGCGTGCTCGGCGCGGTGGTCTCGACGGCGCTCCGCTTCGTGCACGCGTCAGCCGAGAAGGATCCGGAGCGGCGGAAGATCGAGCGCGCGCTCTCGCTCTTCGCGGGGCTCGGGCTCGTGGCCCTCGGGATCTACTTCGCGGCGAACACCGAGGCCGGCCGGCGCATGCTCGGCATCCTCGACGCCGCGCCGGACAAACGCGCCCGCTTCGACGGGGCGAGCACGGTGGCGTGGGTCGTCCTGATCCTCGTGTCGGTCCTGCCGCTCGTGTTCGGCGAGATCGCGCTCGCGCCCATGCGGCGCGCGCCGCGCGTGGAGGGCCGTCGCGTGCGCGCGGCGACCATCGCGGGCCTCTCGCTCGCGCTCGCGGTGGCCTACGCAGCGCTCTTCACGTACGCAGCGGGCGAGCTCGACGCGAAGGTCGACTTCTCGTACTTCCGCACGGCGAAGGCGAGCGAGTCGACGAAGAAGATCGTGACGAGCGCGCCGGACACCGTGGAGGTGCGCGCGTTCTTCCCGCCCCTGAACGACGTCGGCATGGAGGTCGAGGGCTACCTCGCGGACATCGCGAAGAACGCGCCGAACTTCAAGTACGGCTTCTACGACCGGCTCCTGAATCCGCAGCTCGCGAAGGACAACAAGGTCACGCAGGACGCGGTGATCGTGATCCTGCGCGGGCCGACGCGCGAGACGCTCACGCTCGACAAGGAGATGGCCAAGGCGGCGGCGAAGCTGAAGACGCTCGACGCCGACTTCCAGAAGGCCCTCCTCAAGGCGATGAAGGAGCAACGCACGGCCTACTTCACGGTCGGGCACGGCGAGCTCAACGAGGGGCAGGGCGCAGCGGCGGCCGAGGGGCGGACCTCGAAGGTCCTGCGCCGCCTGCTGGAGAGCCAGAACTACGTGGTGAAGGACCTCGGCATGCCGCAGGGCCTCGCAAACGCGGTGCCCGACGACGCGTCGATCGTCGTGGTGCTCGGCCCGTCGCAAGCATTCCTGCCCGAGGAGATCACGTCGCTCGACAAGTACGCGGCGCGCGGCGGCAAGCTGCTGCTCGCGCTGGATCCGGAGACGAAGGGGGATCTCGCTCCCCTCGCCGCGCTCGCGGATCTCGCGTTCGATCCGACGGTGCTCGCCACGACGGACCAGCTCTTCGTGCCGCGGCGGCGCAACGCCTCGGACAAGGCCAACCTCGTCTCGAACCGCTTCTCGTCGCACGCCTCGGTCTCCACGCTGAGCCGCGTCTCGCAGCGCGCCGTCGTGCTCGTGCCCGTGGCCGGCTCGCTCGACAAGAAGGCCGGATCCGAGCCGAAGGTGGACTTCGTCCTCCGCTCGTCGGGCGCAGCCTTCGCCGACAAAAACGGCAACTACGAGCTCGACGGCGACGAGAAGAAGGCGACGTTCAACCTGGCCGCAGCAGTGACGAAGCCGCTCGCGGACGGCGTGGACAAGGCCAAGGTGAAGGGCCCGCAAGAGATGCGTGCCTTCGTGCTCGCAGACGCAGACGCGCTGAGCGATCTCGCGCTCGGGGTCGCCGAGACGAACCAGCTCTTCGCCGTGGACGCGGTGCGCTGGCTCGGCGGCGACGAGAGCTTCAGCGGGGAGATCGTGACGCCCGAGGACGTGCGGATCGAGCACACGAAGCAGAAGGACATGTACTGGTTCTACGGCTCGATCATCGGAGCTCCCGCGCTCCTCTTGGGCGTGGGGCTCCTCGTGACGCGGCGGGCGCGCCGCACGGCCGGGAGGAAGGCATGAGCGTGGGACGTGGTCTCTTCGTCCACGTAGGGCTCTTCGTGCTGGCGTCGGCCAGCGCGGTGGCCGTGTGGACCCGCGACGAGCAGCCCAAGGCGCTCGTGCAAACCGAAGCGACGGTGTGGTCCGGTCGTCCGGCCGACGTCGCGAAGGTCGTCTTCGAGGGCAAAAACCGCAAGGTCGCGCTCGAAACGAAGTCAGACAAACTCGGCGTTTACTACCTCGGCACGCTGGAGCGCGAGGCCGCGCCTCCGCCGGCAACCCCCGACGCAGGCGCGCCGCCGCCCGCGCCCGCCGGCAAGACGAAGACGGACTTCGTCAGCGTGGGCGTCGCGCAAAAGCTCGTCGAGTCCCTCGCGCCGCTGAAAGCCCTCCGCGCGCTCGGCCGCATCCCAGACGATCGCGCAGCCGAATTCGGGCTCGCCGAGCCCGACGGCACACTCACGATCACGATCGGCGGCGCCGAGCGCAAGCTCGTGCTGGGCGGGACCACGCCCGGCGGCGGCGATCGATACGTACGCGAGCCGCAGTCCGGCGAGACGTACGTGATCGACGGGAGCGCCGTGCGCGACCTCGACACAGCAGAGTCGCGTCTCGTGGAGCGAGAGTTGCACGGGTGGAAGGAAGCCGAGGTCTCGACCGCAGAGCTCAGCGCCAGCGGAAAGAAGCGGCAAATCGTGCGCGGCGGGCCCGAAGGCAAGCGCTTCTGGGCCGATCCCGCAGCCGCCGATCAGAAGGACGAGACGGCAGCCAACTTCATGGCAAAGCTCGATCGGCTGCGGCCGACGGACTACGTGATGACCGAGCCCGCAGGCAAGCAGGACGTGCTCCGCGTGGAGTACGCCGCAGGCGCGTCCCTCGGCTTCCTCGAAGTCGTCCGCGTGCCTGCAACGGATCCCTTGAGCACCGTGGAGTACTTCGTGCGCACCGAGCGCACGCGCCTCTACGCAAAGGTCCCCAGGCAGACGGCAGAGCAGGTCGAGCAAGACCTGGGCTCGATCCTCAAGTAGACGCGTTGCGCCGGGGTTTCACCCCGGACCCCGACGAGGGGCTGAGCACGGGTCTCCTCGTGGAGCCGCTTCGTTGGGGCTTTGCCCCAAGCCCCACCCGGGGCTGTCCGCCCCGGGACCCGGACCAGCCAGGGGCTGGACCCAAGCTCGATGAACTGCGCAATGCGCAGTTCATCGAACAGGCCCGGTCAAGACCAGCAGCGACGTTGCCAACCGAGACAGGCGCGTGGCCGTCCAGCGGGGGGTTCGCTGGCGTCGGTTCGATGAACTGCGCGATGCGCAGTTCATCGATGAGGCCGTGTCTTCAAGCTTGGGGGCCGAGCCAAAAAGCGACGGGGACGTGTGTGCGAGGGATGGCGGGCATGGTCCGAAGAGACGACGTCGAGTCTCCGGAGACACGAGGTCGTGCCTTGGAGGTACGAGGTCGTGTCTCCGGGGCGTGGGGTCGAGCCTCCGGGGGTACGAGGCCGTGCCTTGGAGGAACGGGGACGTGTCTCTGGGGCGTGCGGTCGAGCCTCCGGGGGTACGAGGCCGTGCCTTGGGGCAACGGGGGCGATGGAAGGAGCGGCGGGCTCGTGGCTTCGAGAGATGGCCGCGATGCAGGAGACCATGGGCGCATCGCCCGAAGACCCACGACCCCATCACGTGGAGGGACGGAGCCGTGCTGTTTGGAACGTGAGGCCACGACGTCATGCGACGAGGCGTTGGCCGCCGACCTGTCCGCGCTGCGGCCTTTGGTAGGCAGGCTCCTCCCTGGTCTTGACCGGGGCCTGTTCGATGAACTGCGCATCGCGCAGTTCATCGAGCCTGGGTCCAGCGCCTCGCTGGTCCGGGGTCGAGGGGGCGGACAGCCCCTCGCGGGGTCCGGGGCAGCGCCCCGGCGCGGCGCTCCCCAGATGAGACCCATGCTCAGGACCCGGGACCAGGGCCAGCCCTGGACCTCAGGTGCATCGCCCGCGATGCGGTCGATGCAGAGGGGGATTCGCCTTACGAACGAGGGTGCGAGCGGCGGTACACGGTGCGGACATGATCGTCCGTGAGGTGCGTGTAGATCTCCGTCGTCGTGATGTCCGCGTGCCCGAGCAAGGCCTGCACGCTGCGGAGATCCGCGCCTCCTTCGAGCAGGTGCGTCGCAAACGAGTGGCGCAGCTTGTGCGGCGAACTCGGCTTGGTCACGCCGACGCCACGCGCATAAGCGCCGAGCAACTTCCACACCCCTTGCCGCGTGAGCGGTTTGCCCCGGGGCGACAGGAAGAGCGCAGGCGTCATCGCAGCGCGCGGGTGATCCTTCCGGACGGCCAGATACGCATCGAGCGCGTCGAGCGCAGGCTCCCCGAGCGGCACGATGCGCCGCTTGCTGCCCTTGCCGAACGCAAACACGACGCCCTGCTTCCGATCGACGTCCGCAATCTTGAGGCCCACGACCTCACTCACGCGGAGCCCCGCCGCATACATCACGTGCAGCATCGCGCGGTCGCGCAGGCCCCGAAACGAGCGGCCATCCGGCGCCTCCAAGATGCGCCCGATCTCCTCCACGGAGAGCACCTTCGGCAGCTTGCGGCTCGTCCGAGGTCGCTCGACGAGCGCCGCTGGATTCGCCGAGATCGCCCGTTCCCGCAGCAGGAACTTGGAAAAACCCCGCACCGCCGAGAGATGCCGCGTCGCCGAACGCGCGCCGAGCCCCTGCCTGCCGAGCTCGACGAGGTACGTCGAGACGACCGTCGCGTCGAGCTCCCCCGGCGAAGAGATCCCGCTCGCCTCGCACAACGCGCAGAGTTTTGCGAGGTCCCGAGCATACGCCTCCAGCGTGCGCGGCGAGAGCGCGCGCTCGACGCGCAGGTGATCCAGGTACGCATCCACCCAGGCGTGCAGGTCCACGCGACGAGCCTACCCCTCCTCTCAGCCCCGCCGAAGAAATGCGCGAAACGCAAGGGGGGTGGCGCGGACGAAACTTCGTACATGGGGCGGACGCACGAGCGAGGCAAGAGGCCCTTCCGTGCTCCCGGCGAGCGCTTCACCTGCGGCCGGGCGCTTTATGGGGTATGAGTGTTCGCCGTGGTCGATCCCCGATACGACGATTGGGGGCTCCGCTCCGCCGGCGGAGCGACGCCGCCCAGCACCCAGTTCGAGGTCATCGAGCCCAAAGGGGGCGAGACCCCCGTGGTCGTCGAGGTGCCCCACGCAGGTCTGTCCCTCGACGCCGAGACCCTGTCGTTCACCGTCGCGCCCGCGCGCAGCATCGCCCGCGACGCCGACCTGCACGTCGACGCCCTCTTCGAAGACGCGCCCGCCGAAGGCGCCACGCTGCTCTACGCCCGCGCGAGCCGGTACGTCGTCGACCTGAACCGCGGCGAGCAGGACGTCGACCACGACGCCGTCGACGGCGGAGGCCGAGCCCCCTGGCCACGCGGCCTCATCTGGCGCCTCACGACGGACGGCGAGCCCATCCTCTCGCGGCGGTTGCCCCGCGCCGAGCTCGAGCGCCGGCTCGACCTCGTGTATCGCCCCTACCACCGCGTCCTCGAACAGCTCCTCGCCCGCAAGCGCGCCCGCTTCGGCTTCGCCATCCTCCTCTGCGCCCACTCGATGCCGAGCCAGGCCCGCCGCGGTCACGAAAGCGCCGGGGTCGCCCGCGCCGACATCGTCCCGGGCACCCGCGGCCGGACAAGCGCCTCCGCCGCGGTGATCGACGTCGTGGATCGACACGCGCGTTCTTGCGGCTACACCGTGCGCCACGACGACCCCTACCGGGGTGGATTCTCGACGGGCCACTACGGGACCCCGGCGAGCGGCATCCACGCCATCCAGGTCGAGATCTCTCGACGGCTCTACATGGACGAATCGACGTTACGGACGGATCCCCAGGGCTTCCAGAGTGTGCGAGAATTCGCCCGCACCCTTGTCGCCCGCCTCGCCTTCGCCGAAAACCCCACGACGCTCGACGCCCTCCGGGGGTATGCTCCGGGCGGTACCTGATCGACCGCGGGCGATCCAGATGGCCTCTCCAGCGCAGAACATGGACAGCCCGGCTTCGTCGAGGCCGGCCCCCACCGGCACGGCAAGCAGCGAGCCGCCGCCATCGGCGCGCCGCAGCGACCCCGCCGCCACCCTGGCCGCGAAGGCCGCCGCTGAAGCCGAGCCCGCCGAGGCGCCTGCGAGCGCCCCACGCTCGAAGCCTCGGGACCTCGCCGTCGTCGCGGAGGGCGCAGCGGCCGCAGCCGAGGGCGTCGAAGCCTCCTCCGACGGCGTCGCGGTGAGCGGGGTTTCCCCCAAGCTCGTTTCTCCCGCCGAGACGACGCCCTACCCGGCGACCTCGGCGAACACGTCGTCGCCCCCTCCCTCGTTGGGTCCGTCCTCGCCGCGCAGCGAGCCGCGCCCGCGGGAGACGCCGATCAAGCCGCTGCTCGCGTCCGAGGCGCTCATGGAGGACCTCGCGCCGATCGAGCCTTCGCGGCAGGCAGCGCGGTTCTGGTGCGCCGCCGTGGGCCTCGGGTTCGCGGGGCTCGGCGCGTTGCCGCTCGTGGGGGTGCGTCCGGGTGGTACGGGTGCCGCGCTCGTGTCGTTCTTGTTCGGCGGCGTCACGCTCGCGGCTGCGCTCACGCGTGTGAGTTATCGCCATCGTGGCGTGGCCATGCTGGTGCTCGGCATGCTCGTGGCCCTCGTGGGTTTCGGCGGCGCGGGGCCCGCTGCGGGCATCGCTGCGAGTGCGCCTCTGCTCGGCTTCACGCGCCTGCTGGCCGCGACGACCTTACCGGCGGCGCTGCTCTTCCGCGCTCGCTACCGTGCTTATGCCGGGGCGCGATGGCTGCTCGCCGGCGCGTTCGTGTGTGCGTTGCCCTTCGTGGTCCTGACGGTGCTGCGCCTGGCTGCGCTCTTGCCCGAGCTCGCGACGGCTGGCTCGTTCGTGGCCATCGTCGTGGTCGCGGCGGCGCTCGTAGGGTTCATGGGGTCGGAGACGACGGGGGCTGGCACGTACGTCGGCCTCGGAGTGCTCTGTGGCCTCGGCACGGAGCTCGCGATGGCGGACCTCAGCCATCCCGGCGCGTTTGCAACGTGGCAGGGGCCGACGAGCACGATCCTGGCTGCAGTGGCGTTCGTGGCGGCGACGGGGCTCTCGGCGATGGGGCTCTTCCAGGTCTTGGCGTCGCGCCTCTCGGGTGACGCGCGGCGGATCGACATCCACGCGGCGGTCCCGGAAAAGCCGCGCCGGAAGCAACAGCCGCCGACGGCATCGGACTGGTCGTCTTCGGACTGACAGGCCGCAGGCCAGGGTGGACAACCCCTGGTCCTGAGCATGGGTCTCATCTGGAAGCGCCGTGCCGGGGCGCTGCCCCGGGCCCCGCGGGGGGCTGTCCGCCCCCTCGACCCCGGACCAGGCACAGCCTGGACCGAGGGTTGAAAAACTGCGCTCCGCGCAGTTTTTCAAACGGGCCGACGAAGAACCCAGGGGGCCAGCAGAACCCGCAGCGCGGCTGTCTCGGTGGGCAACGTCGCTGCTGGTCTTGACCGGGCCTGTTCGATGAGCTGCGCGGAGCGCAGTTCATCGAGCTTGGGTCCAGCCCCTGGCTGGTCCGGGTGCAGGGGCGGACAGCCCCTGCTGGGGCCTGGGGCAAAGCCCCAGCGAAGCGGCTCCTCACCGCGTCAACAGCGGCCACACCCACCCGCTCGACGGCGCTTGCCCGGTCGTCGCCTTCTTCGCGACGTCGCCGAGCATCCCCAGCAAAAACCGCGCAAAGGACGTGTCGACGGGCATCGTGAAGGCGACGTCGTTCTCGCGCTGCGCCACCTGCATCTGCGGCACGGGCCCCATCAGCCCGAGCGAGGAGAGCAGACCCATGAAGCCTGTCAGCTTCTGCAGATCTCCGAGGTTGGTCGTCCCGGCGGCGGCTGATCCTGCGTCTGCGTAGGTCAGCGACCCGGCGAAATTCATGCCTGGCGGCTGGAAATTGCCGAGCGCCCGCACCTTCTGCAGGCCTGTCAGGAACGGCATCTTCTGCGTCGCGGCTTCGACGGTCCCCTGCCCGCTGATGTCGCCTGCGAGCGCGAGGGCAGCGTTCGGCGTGTTCAGAAGCTCGATCATCCATGGCGGCACGGCGCGCTTGATCTCCGAGGTCCGCAGCCGATCGAGCGCGCGACGCATGCCCGTCTCGTTGCCTGTCAGCGCTGTGTGCGGCGTGAGCAGCACGAAGCCCACGTTCCCCGCCGTGTACAGGTCCATGTCCGCGTAACGCGAACGCACGAGGGGCAGGCCGGAGCTCACCTTCGTGCGCGCCTCGGCGGCGCGGTGGATCGAGGCCACGTCGAAGTTGCCCTGGATCACGGCGCAGAAATCGGCGCCTTGCATCGCGTAGATCCCGCCGTAGACCCGCGTCACGTCTCGTGACGGCACGAAGTTCGACTCGGGGCCGAGCGGCAGGACCGCCGTGATGATCGAGCCGACGTCGGGGCCGAGGCTCGACTGGAACATCGCTGCGGCGTCGAGGTAGCCGAGCATCACGGGGGAAGATGGCAGGAGCGCGACGGGATCCCGATCGATCACCGCGGGATCGACCTGCCGGCCGCCGACGAGGACGACGTTTTGCTCTCCGCCTCGGCAGCCGGTGGGGCCGAGAGGGAGGAGCGTCGTGGAGAGGGCCAAAGCCAAGAAACGCGCCGCGTGGGCGCGAACTGCCGCAAGGGTCATGACGTTCGACGACGAGCCTCCGCCTCGGGCGTGACGTGCGTGGGCCGCTCGAGCGGGAACGAGCCCACGATCTTGAGCATCTTCGCCTCTCGCTTGATCCCCTCGAGGGCGGCGACGAGGTTCCGGTCGGTCACGTGGCCGAAGACCTCGACGTAAAACACGTACTCCCAGCCTTCGCCCGGCACGGGACGCGACTGGATGCGGCGCAGGTTGCAGCTCCGCTCCTTGAAGTGCTGGAGGATCTCGTGCAGCGCGCCGGGCTTGTCGTGCACGCCGAAGAGCAGCGCTGTCGCGTCGGAGCCCGAGCGCGGCGCCGGCAGGCGCGAGACCACGCCGTACCGCATGCGCACCTCGCCTTGATCGCCGATGTTCTCGCGCGCGACGCGCACGGGCGTGTCCGGGCCGAGCGCTCCGCGCGGCACGATCGCGGCGCTGCCGTGGTTCTCCGTGGCGGCCTCGATCGCGACGAACGGCGAGCGCACGTCGACGACGGCCGTTCGCGGGTGGTTCGACTCCAGGTACCGGACCGTGGCCCCGTGATCTTGCGGCGTGACGAGGATCTTCTCGACGTCGCTCGGGTTCCCCGTGACGTTCGCGAGGACCAGGACCTGCGAGAATTCGTGCTCGCCGACGAGCTTCAGATCGGCGGCGGCGATGCCCTGGATGGTCGGGAAGATCGGGCCGTCTTCGAGCGACTCGTAGGGCACGACGGCGAACTCGGCGCGCTCGCGGACGACCTCGTCGAGGGCGCCGAGGACGGTCTCGCCGCGGACGAGCTCGGCGCTCGGGCCGAACTGTTCCCGCGCGGCCATCCAGCCAAAGCCGCCTTCCGAGCCGAGGAACACGACGCGCGGCGCCACGTCGAACACGCGGCAGGCGGCGTCGATCGCGGCGAAGGTCGGGCGGACGGCGCTCGCTGGGAGGGGCGGCTCGGCGGCTCGTTCGAGAGCGAGCAAGTGTTGCCCGTCTGCGATGGGCGCAAAACGAGCAGTCCCGCTGCGCAGCTTGATGATGTCCTGGGCGACGCGCGCCCGACGTTCGAGCTGGCGGAGCATCTGGTGATCGATCTCCGCGAGCTGCGCACGAAGCTCATCGAGCCGCTTTCTCTCGTCCATACCCCGACAACCTAGCATTCCTCGGACCGACGCGGGGCGGCCTCGCCTTACACGCTTGGGGGCTCCGCGCCGGAAACCGGCTTGCCTCGAACCCCCTCACGGCGGCGGGACGAGAGGCCCGCTGCGCGTGCGGATCGGTTGGTTCAGGGCGTGGCTGTGGAGGGTGTCGAGGACGTGGTCGACGTGCTGTCCGAGGACGTCGTCGACGTCGACGAGGAGCTGCTCTCGGAGGAGCTCGTGCTGCTCTCGGACTTGGACGACGCCTTGTTGCTGGGCGAGCTGTAGAGATCGGCGTACCAGCCGCTCCCCTTCAGGATGAAGCCCGTGCCGCGGGAGATCTGCCTTCGGGCGGTCTCCGCGTGGCAGCTCGGGCACTCCTTGAGGGGATCTTCACGAATCGACTGCTCGGTTTCCCACTCGTGGGCGCAGGACGTGCAGGCGTACTCGTAGGTAGGCATAACGAATACCTCTCGAAATTTCGCCGTGCAGGTACGGCTTCGTTGGACGCCTGTCAAGGCGACGAGGCGACGGCCCGCCATTCTGTCCACCCAGGTCTTCGGTGGCCAGCCCTTTCGACCCCCTCCCCGTTCGACCCGGCCGGCGACCATCGCGCTTGCCGCGCCCCCCTGGCGGGTGTAACCCTAGCGCTGCGCGATGCGTGGCGGTACGTGGCATTATGTGACGCCATGTGACCGTCCCCATCGCCGGTGACGACGGATGCGGATTCGTAAGCTCGAGATTGCCGGCTTCAAGTCGTTCGTCGACCGGACGGTGGTTCATTTCGACGTCGACGTCGTGGGCATCGTCGGGCCGAACGGATGCGGCAAGTCGAACATCGTCGACGCGATCCGCTGGTGCATGGGCGAGCAGAGCGCCAAGCACCTGCGCGGCCGGAGCATGGCCGACGTCATCTTCAACGGGTCGGAGTCGCGCGGGCCGCACGGCATGGCCGAGGTCACGCTCACGTTCGACAACACCGACCCCGAGCTCGCCCAGCAGCTCCCGCTCGAATACAAGGACTACGCCGAGATCGCCGTCACCCGCAAGCTCTACCGCGACGGGACGAGCGAGTACCTGATCAACAAAACCCAGGTCCGCCTGAAGGACATCACGGACCTCTTCCTCGGCACGGGCGTCGGCACGAAGGCGTACTCGATCATCGAGCAGGGCAAGATCGGCCTCATCGTGTCGGCCCGCGCCGAGGATCGGCGCATGCTGATCGAGGAGGCCGCGGGCATCACGAAGTACAAGGCCCGGAAGAAGCAGGCCGAGCAGAAGATGGACCAGACGCGGCAGAACCTGCTGCGCATCGGGGACATCGTCTCGGAGATCTCGCGCAGCCTCTCGTCGCTCAAGCGCCAGGCTGCGAAGGCCGAGCGGTACATCGCCTACCGCAAGGAGCTCGAGGACCTCATGCTGCACGAGGCCTCGCACAAGCTCCTCGAGATCATCGTGCTGCGGCAGCGCGAGACGGGGGCGCGGGCCGAGTACGCCGAGAAGGTCCTCGCCTCCCGCACGGCGCTCGCCGCGCGCGACGCCGAGCTCGAAGTGCAGAGGCTCGCCGCGCACCAGAGCGAGGAGCAGGCCGAGAAGGCGCAAAACGCGGCGTTCTCCGCCGACAACGACGTGCGCACGTTCCAGGCCGAGCTCGCCCGCGCCAAGGATCGCTTCAAGCACCTCGAAGAGCGCAGGGCCGCGGCCACGGTCGAGCAGCAGGATCTCGAGAAGACGATCGCGGATCTGCGGGTCGAGCGGGCCGAGCTCGAAAAGCAGCTCGAAAACGTGGCGGCCGAGGAGCAACGCGAGAACCGCGAGGCGCTCGAAGAACACGAGCGGCTCGAAGAGGTGCGCGCAGGCGAGAAGGAAGCCGAGCAGGAGGCGTCACGGCTGCGCAAGCAGGCGGCGGAGGCGGCGGCGAAGGTCGCCGCGGCCGAGGCGACGCTGACGGGCTACGAGCGGCGCTTCTCGGACATGATGGTGCGCCGCGAGAAGCTCGACGACGAGCACGGGCGGCTCGTCTACGAGCTGGAAGAGCTCGAAAAGAAGCGGGAGGCCGGGGCTCTGCAGGTCGCCGAGCTCGCCGCGCTGAAGAAGGATTCGGGCGAGCAGCGGGTCGCGCTCGAAGCGGAGGCGAAGGCGCTCCGCGAGCAGGCGGTCGCGAGTGATCGCAAGGTCGAGCAGGCGAAGAACGAGCACAACCAGAAGCGAAGCCGCCTCCGGGCGCTCGAAGAGATCCACGCGCGGCTCGAAGGCGTGGGCGCCGGGCCGAAGAGCCTTTTGAAGACGAAGGATCCGTCGATCGTGGGCCTCGTGGCCGACCGGATCGAGGCGCCTTCGGAGCTGCTTTCGGCCTTCGCCGCGCTGCTCGGCGACAAGCTGCAAGCGATCGTCGTGACGAACACGGAGCGCGCATCGGCGCTGCTCGGCGAGCTCGCCGCGAAGAAACAAGGGCGCGCGACGCTCGTGCCGGCGCGGCCGCGGTACGTGGCGGGCGGGCCCGTGGCCTTGCCGTCGGGCGAGGACGTGGTGGGGCCGCTGTTCGAGCGGCTCCGGTTCTCCGCGGAGGACGAGCCGCTCGTGCGGGCGCTCGTGGGCGACGCGGTCGTCGTGCGCACGGCGGAGGCGGCGATCCGGCTCGCGACGTCGGGGGCGACGGTGACGCTCGTCTCGCTCGACGGGACGGTGGTTCGTCCGGATGGAACGGTGAGCGGCGGCGCGGGCGACGCGGTCGCGGCGGGGATGCTGGAGCAGAAGCGGGAGATCCGCGAGCTGCACGACGTCGTGGGCAAGCTCGGCGATCAGGTGACGGCGCTGCTCGAAGCGCAGACGGCCGAGCGGCAGCGCATCGCCGAGCTCACGGCGGCCGTGGACAAGGCGCGGAGCGAGGCGCACACGAGCGAGATCGCGCTCGTGACGGCCGAGAAGGATTTTCGGCGCGCGGAGGAGCAGCTCGCCGCGTCGCAGAAGCGGCGCAGCGCGGTGCAGCGGGATCTCGAAGAGATCATGGACGCGCTGGAGAACGCGGGCGGCGAGCAGGAAGAGGCGCGCGAAAAACTCGAAGAGGGGCGGCGGCTGCGCGAGGAGGTCTCCGGGCGGCTCGCGACGAGCGAGGAGCTCGCGGCCGAGTGGCGCGAGCGCGTGATCGCGCAGCAGTCGGTGGTGACGGAGCGCAAGGTGCGCCTGGCGCGCGTGCGCGAGCGGGCGACGGCGGCGCGGTCGACGGTGGAGCGGCTGGCGCGGTCGTGTGACGAGCTCAGCGGGCGGATCGCGCGGCTCGACGGGGAGCGGACGGACTGCGCGGAAGGCGCGGGCGTGGCGGCGGCGACGATGATGCTGTCGCGGGAGAAGCTCGACGACGCCGTGCAACGCGCGCAGAGGGCACACGCACAGCTCGAAGACGCGCGGCGCAGGCTCGACGCGGCGCGGCAGACGCTCGCCGCGAAGGAGGCCGATCTGAAGGGCCTCCGGCAGGAGCTGACGGAGGCCACCGAAAAACTCCGGCAGCACGAGATGGCGCTCGCGCGGCTCGACATCGAGGAGAACCACCTCATCGAGGGCGTGCGCGAAAAATTCCGCGGGCTGTATCTGCCGACGGTCGTGGGCGACTACCACAAGCGCGCGCCGGTCGATCAGCAGCACCGGTCGCGCATCCAGGAGCTCGGCGAGCTGCTCGATCGCATGGGGCCGGTGAACCTCGACGCGATGCGCGAGTACGCCGAGGCCGAGGAGCGGCACAAGTACTACGCGCAGCAGAAGGACGATCTCGAGAGCGCGCTCTCCGACTTGGAGAAGGCGATCGCGCAGATGAACCGCGAGTGCAAGAAGCTCTTCAAGACGACGTTCGACGCGGTCAACGCGCGCTTCAAGGCGCTCTTCCCCAAGATGTTCCGCGGCGGCGCGGCGGAGCTTCGGCTGACGAACCCCGAGGACATGCTGGAGACGGGCATCGAGATCCTCGCGCAGCCGCCGGGCAAGAAGCTCGGCAACATCGAGCTCATGAGCGGCGGCGAGAAGGCGCTGACGGCGGTGAGCCTCATCTTCGCCATCTTCCAGTTCAAGCCCTCGCCGTTCTGCGTGCTCGACGAGGTCGACGCGCCGCTCGACGAGGCGAACGTCGCTCGTTACAACGAGGCGATCCGCTCGATGACGGCGCACTCGCAGTTCATCCTGATCACGCACATCAAGCGCACGATGCAGTCCGTCGACGTGCTTTACGGCGTGACGATGCAGGAGCCGGGCGTGTCGCGCATCGTGAGCGTCAAGGTCAACGAGAACGCGAAGTCGAAGGACCACCCCGCCGAGACCGTGGCGGTGGCGTGACCCCCTCCCTTCTCTCTGCGGGAGAGGGGTCGGGGGTGAGGGTCACGTACCAGATCGGAAGTGCACGACATCGCCGTCCTTGACGATGTAGTCCTTCCCTTCGAGCCGCATCTTGCCCTGGGCCTTCAACGCGGCCTCGGTGCGCGCGATCTCCAGGTCCTCCGGCCTGTAGATCTCCGCGCGGATAAAACCTCGTTCGAGGTCGGAGTGCACCTTGCCCGCGGCGCGCTTCGCGTTCGTGCCGCGGCGGATCGGCCAGGCGCGACACTCGTCGGGGCCCGCGGTCAGGAAGCTGATGTAGTCGAGCAGGCGGTAGGCCTCGCGCACGAACACGTTCCGCGCAGGCTCGCCGAGGCCGAGTCCTTCGAGGAAATCTTTCTGCTCGTCGACCGGCAAGGCCGCGATCTCCGCCTCGATCGAGCCGCAGAGCGCCATCTTCACCCACTGCTCGCCGTGCTTCGTCTCGCGCAAGAGCGCGCGGGCCGGGTCGTTCCACGCGTCCTCGGAGAGGTTGTAGAGCGTGATGAGCGGCTGCATCGAGAGGAGCTGGATCCCAGGGCCGAGCGCGCGCAGCTCCTCTTCCGAGAGCTCCAGCGTGCGCAAGGGCTCGCTCTTCTCGAGGTGCTCGATCATCTTCGTGTTCACCTCGACCTCGGGGCCCTTCTTCGCCTCTTTTTTGAAGCGCTCCTTGCGCTTCTCCAGCGTGCCGAGGTCGAGCAGGAGCAGCTCCTCGTCGAACGCCTTTTCGTCGCGCGGCGGGTCGGGCGGCGTCGTGAGCGAGGGGTTTTCGAAGCCTCGCACGACGTGCACGACCACATCGGCGTTGCGCATGCCCTGGAGCACCGCAGGCGGGAAGGCGCCGCCCGAGCGCGTGCCGCTGCCGACGTCGACGAACGTGATCTCCGCGAAGGTCGTCTTCTTCGGGCTGAAGAGCGCGGCGAGGAAGTCGACGCGCGTGTCGGGCACCTTGATGTTGCCGTAGGCGATCTCGCGATCCGCCTTGCCGCCGGGCGCGAGCGCCCGAAAGACCGTCGTCTTGCCTGAACCCGGGTAACCGCAGATTCCTACGTGCATCCTCGCCCCTCCTTCCGAAGTCCCCTGCTTCGTGCGTGTGCGACGATACCATCTCCGGCCGGCTGTCCGCTCCCCACGCTTGCGGTACGCTCCCGGCCATGTCCGACAGACCCCGCCTCTCCCCCGACGATCTCGTCCACGCGACCACGGTCCTTCATGCCGAACCTCGGCCGGTGCGCTTCCAGGACGTCGACGCCGCCGGGATCATCTACTTCGCCCGCGTGCTCGAGTACTTCCACGACGCGTTCCTGAGCCTGCTCCGACGCGCCGGCATCGACCTCCCGGGCATCCTGCAGGAGGGCAAGTGGGGGATGCCGCTCGGGCACGCCGAGGCCGATTACCTCGGGCCGATGCGGTTCGGCGACGACGTGGTCGTGGAGATCGTGCGGCTCACGCTGAGCGAACGGTCGCTGCACGTGGGGGCGCGGGTGCGCTCGACGGAGGGGCGCGTGCTCGCGATTGGGCAGGCCGTACACGTGTGCATCGATCGGGAGACGTTCCGGTCGAGGCGCCTCCCGGAGGAGACCGTGGCGGCGCTCACGGCCGTCGGGGCACAGGGGAAAGGCGCGGGCTGAGCTCACGGACGGCACGGGCGCGATCGAGCTTGCCCGAGGCCGTGAGCGGCAAGGAAGCGACGGCGGCGACGAGGCGCGGGCGCTTGTGGGGGGCGAGGCGCGCGGAGGCTTCGGCGACGAGGGCGGCGGCGTGGGCCGGGTCGGGCGGGTCGAGGGCGAGGCCGGCGGCGACGATCTGGCCCCAGCGCTCGTCGGGGACGCCGAAGACCACGGCGCGCGTGACGCCGGGGAGCGCTTCGAGGGCCTGCTCGACCTCGGCCGGGTAGACGTTCTCGCCGCCGGTGACGACGAGGTCCGTGCGGCGGGCGTGGACGAAGAGGCGGCCGTGTTCGTCGAGGGCACCGAGGTCGCCGGTGTCGAAAAATCCGTCCTCGGTGAGCGAAGTACGCAGGGGCTCGCCAGGTCCGGCGAGGTACCCGCTCATGAGCATGGGTCCGCGTACCTGGATGCGGCCGACTTCGCCGGGATCCGCAAGCGTGCCGGTGTCACGGAGGGTGCGGATGTACACACCAGGGAGCGCTTTTCCAGATCCTGGCTCCATCGTCCCCGCGGCTCGGAGGGGCTGGCAGGTCACCTGCGAACAGGCTTCGGTGAGGCCGTAGGTCGTGAGGGCGAGGACACGGCGGGCGGCGGCCTCTTCGAGGAGCGCGGGGGGCGCGCCGGCGCCGCCGACGAGGACGAGGCGGAGCGTGGCGAGGGTGCCGTCCCGGTCGGCGTCGAAGAGGGCGCGAAGCATGGTGGGGACGACCGAGAGCAAGGTGACGCGCTCGCAGCGGATGGCGCGGAGGACGGCGTCGGGGTCGAAGCGAGGTTCGAGGACGATGGGCCTGCGGGCCGCGATGCACCGCATCACGATGGAGAGGCCCCCGACGTGGGCGAGGGGCATGCAGGCGAGCCAGCGGTCGTCGGGGGTCCAGCCGAGGTTCTTGGCGCTGGCCGCGGCGCTGGCGGCGAAGGCTCCGCGGGAGAGGACGGCACCCTTTGGACGGCCCGTCGTGCCCGAGGTGAAGAGGATCGCGAGGGGCGTGGACGGTTCGGTGGTTGTGCGCGGAAATGATCCAGATTTCGGAAGGTTGTCGCTTTGGATGAAAGGCAAAATCTGAAGGTCCGGACGCGCGTCTTCGGTGATGACGCGCACCTCGGCATCGGTTAGCCGCGGGTGGATCGGGACGAGGGCGACGCCGAGCTCGATCAGGGCGAGGATCGTGACGACCGTGCCGGCATCGCACGTCGTTCGCAACGCGGCGCGGCATCCAGGGCCGAGTCCTTGGGCCACGAGGGATGACGCGGCGCATTCGACGTGCGTCGCCAACTCGCCGAACGAGATCACGCGGCCGTCCTCGATGAGCGCCGGTTGTGTTGCGATCCCGGGCTCGCGGATCGCGTCCAAGATGCTCAGTCCGTCGTGATCCATCGGTTTCGGGCCTCCTCCGAGAAGCCGAGGCCCGGGAGCGCCGCCTCCCGGACCGTCCCCGACCGCCCGCGCTGCGGGATCGCCATCGCCGGATACGTCGACAGGCCCGCGTGGGGTTCTAGCCCACACGCGAGCGGCGGCTTGGGCAAGGCACGCGCGAGCTCGGCGGCTGCGGCGAGGCCCACGGGACCGTCAGCGAAATGTGTGACAACGAGGTCGAGGCCCGCCTCCGCGCCGATCGCCGCGACGGCGAGCGCCCGCTCGAGGCCCCCGAGGGCCGCAGGCTTCAGGATGAACGCGGCGCACCCCGCGGCGCGCGCGAGGCGCTCGGCCATACCCGGGAGGAGCAGGGACTCGTCGGCGGCCCAGGGGACGGCCGCGGGGCCGAGGTCGGGCAAGAGCGCGGCGGGGACGGGTTGCTCGACGTACCGAGGCGCGACCTCGGCCAGGCGGGCGAGCTTTTCCTGGGCCTCGGGGATCGTCCACGCGCCGTTCGGGTCGAGCCGGAGCTCGAACGGCGGCGGGAGGGCCTCCCGCAAGGCCCGGAGCGCCGTGAGCTCCCGCGCAAAGCCTGCCTCGTCCCGGGCGCGAAGCTTGACCTTCACGGCGTGGAGGCCGGCTTCGGCGAAGCCGCGGGCACGCTCGACGAGGTCGGGCGCCGAGGCGTCGAGCAGGGCGTTCGTGGGCACGGTGGCCAGGCGCTCGGTCCCGGCGAGGCAGGCCGCGACGGAGAGGCCGCGGCGCAGGCCCACGACGTCGAACAGGGCAGTCTCCACGGCGAACCGCGCCGCGGGGTACGGGGCGAGGGCGCGCTCGACGGGGGCCAGCGCGGCGGCGACGGCCTCACGCGGCGGGAGGTCGTCGCGCGCCGTGGCGAGGCCCGGGAGGGCTTCCCCGAGGATGACGGCGAGGGCGGAGGCGACGTCGGCGCGGAACGGGGGCAAGGGGGAGGCTTCGCCGATCCCGAGGCGCTTGTGCTCGTCGCGGAGGCCGAGGCGCACGAACTGGCGGTTCGGCCCGTAGGACGGTTGCGCGGCGCCGCCCCGGATCCGCACCTACGCGCCCCCGACCATGAGCCCGACGCTGAACAGGATGCCGAAGAGCAAGAGCAACATGGCCGTCCGCGCGAGGACGGCGTTCAGCGGGCGGCCTTCCCGGGTCGCGAGGGCGCGGAGCAGGCCGAGGGCGAGGGGCAAGGAGACGAGCGGCAAGAGCGCCCAGGGCGAGCGGCCGAGGGAAGCGACGCAGACGACGGGCGCGGCGTAGGAGGCGGCGAGGAGCGCGGCGTATTCGAGGATGCCTGCGCGGCGGCCGAAGCGCACGGCGAGCGTACGCTTGCCGGCCTTCACGTCGGTCTCGCGGTCGCGGACGTTGTTGACGACGAGGATCGCGGTGGCGAGGGCGCCCACGGGGACGGCTGCGAGGAGGGCGAGGGACGGAACGCCGCCGACCTGGACGAAGGTGGTGCCGCAGACGGCCACGAGGCCAAAGAACAGGAAGACGAAGACGTCGCCGAGCCCGTGGTAGCCGAGCGGGTACGGTCCGCCGGTGTAGGCGATGCCGGCGAGGATCGAGGTGATGCCGATGGCGACGATGGGCCATCCGCCCACGGACGCGAGGTAGAGGCCGGGGAGCAGGGCCAGCGCGATCGTGACGGCGAGGCCCATGCGAACCTCACGCGGCGTGAGCAGACCGGTGGCGGTGGCGCGGGTCGGGCCGAGGCGCTCCTCGGTGTCGGCGCCCTTCTCGTGGTCGAAGACGTCGTTCGCGAAGTTCGTGGCGATCTGGATGAGGATCGAGCCGAGCAGGGCCGCGAGGGCGGGCAGGACACGGAACGAGCCGCTCGCGTGGGCGACGGCGCTGCCGACGGCGACGGGGACGACGGCGGCGGTCAAGGTGGCGGGCCGGCAAGCGAGCACCCAGGCGCGGACCGAGCCGGGGCGGACCGGGGGCGCGGAGGCGGCGGAAGGCAAGGACCCGAGGGTCGCGGTCTTGTCGGGGCTCATGAGAGATCCTCGCGGGCGAGCGTGGCGGCAAGCTCGCTCCGGAAGCAGGTGACACGCGTGCGGCCGTCATCCGGCGGGACCACCGCCTCGATCAGCGTCGCGCCCGGCGTCTTCAGGGCCTCGGCGAACGCGCGGACGAAGGCCGACTCCGTGTCCGTCCGGGCGAACCGAACGCCGAAGGCCGCCGCGGCCGGCGCGAGATCAACGGGCTCGTGCATCGTGAAGTACTTATCGAAGCGCTCGACGTCGACGGCGCGAGCGATGGGGAGGCGCTCGAAGATGCGGCCGCCCTGGTTCTGGACGACGACGACGACGAGGGGGACGGGGGCACGGCGCGCGAGCGCGAGGCTCGTGAGGTCGTGCAGGACGCTGGTGTCGCCGAGGAGGAGGACGACAGGCCTGCCGGCGACGGTGGCCGCGCCGGCGGCGGAGGCGACGAGGCCGTCGATGCCGCTGGCGCCGCGCTGGTGGAGGACGCCGAGGGGGCTCGGACGAGGCGGGGCCCAGAGGTCGACGTCGCGGACGGGCAAGCTGTTGCCGACGGAGAAGAGCGCGCCCGCGGGGCAACCGGCGATGACGAGGCGAGCGACGGCGGCCTCGGTGAGGTGGGCCGCGGAGGCGTGGGCCTCGGCGAGGGACCACGCGAGGGCGTCGGCACGGCGGAAGCTCTCGGCCCACAGGCTCGGCGAGGGCCGACGCGCAGGGCCGAGGCGCGCGGCGAGGGCGCGCGCGGTCTCGACGGGATCGGCGAGGACGAGGGCGGTCGCGTCCTGGGCGGGATCGTTCCAGCCGTGGGGTGCGATGACGAACCGCGCGGCGGTCGGGTGCTTCGCGAGGTACTCGACGTATCCCTGGGACGTGGCGGGCGCGCCGAGTTCGATGAGGAGGTCGGGGGCGTGGCGCGCGGCAAAGGCGGGATCCCGCAGCAGGGTGTCGAAGGCGGCGCAGGCGACGACGTCCGGCACGGAGGAGCCGAAGCGGGCCTGGCTCGTGGTCTCCGCGAGGAGGGGGAAGCCGGTGGCACGGGCGAGGGCCACGGCAGCTTCGCGCAGCGGGGCTTCGGGGCGATCGACGGGCGCGGGGCCGCAGACGATGAGGCCTCGTTCCGTGTGAGAGGCGAGCTCGGTGAGGGCGTCGAGGGCCTCGGGCGGGGCGGCGGTCCGGGGCGCGAAGACGCGGGTCGTGCCGCGGCGGAGGACGTCGGTGAGGCGCGTGGATCGGTCGGCATCGGGCCACGGCTGGGAAGGCTCGAGTGGCTTGCGGAAGCGCGCGTTCACGTGCACGGGGCCCGGATCGGGGCCGAGGGTTCGTGCCGCGGCGTGGAGCGCGACGCGGGCCGGGGCTTCACGGGGCGCGCCGGGATCGGGCAGGCCGAGCTCCACGAAGAAGCGCACGTGCGCGCCGAAGAGCTTCGTCTGATCGATGGTCTGCGACGCGGCGACGTCGACGGCCTCCCAGGGCCGATCGGCCGTGACGAGGAGGAGCGGGACGTGGCTCTGCGAGGCCTCGATCACGGCGGGGGTGAAGTGCGCGCCGGCCGTGCCCGAGGTGCAAAGTACGGCGCTCGGGAGGCGGGTCACGCGGGCCTGACCGAGCGCGAAAAAGGCCGCGGCCCGCTCGTCGACCGCCGTGTGGATCCGCAGGCCCGCCGTGACGTCGGCGGCGAGCGCGAGCGGCGTGGAGCGGGAGCCCGGACAAACGACGACGTCACGCACGCCGGCGGCGGCGAGCGCGGCCATGAAGGTCTCGGCCCAGGCGAGGTGCTCGTTCGTGCTCATTGGATTCCCAGGGCCGCGAGCATCGGAGCTTGCTTGGCGCGGGTCTCGGCGTACTCGGCCAGCGGATCCGAGCCCTCGACGATCCCGGCGCCCGCGTAGAGCCAGGCCTCGTCGGGCGAGACGAGCCCGGCGCGGATGGCGACCGAAAAATCGCCGTCCCCGGCGGCGTCGAACCATCCGACAGCGCCCGTGTACCAGCCGCGCGCGTCGGGCTCGTGCGTGACGATCCACGCGGTCGCCTGCTCCCGCGGCGTGCCCGAGACGGCGGGCGTCGGGTGCAAGGCCTCGACGAGCGCGAGCACGTGCGTGTCGTCGCGCAGGGCGCCGCGGATCGGGGTCCACAGGTGGTGGACGTTGGGGAGGCTGCGGATCGACGGGGCGTCGGGGACGTCGAGCGTGTCGCAACGAGGGCCGAGCACGGCCGCGATCGCTTCCACCACGAGGGCATGCTCGCGTCGCTCCTTGGCGTTCGCGAGGAGCGCCTGCACGAGGGACGCGTCGTCGGCGCCACGCCGCACCGTGCCCGCGAGCCCGTCCGTGCGGACGACGCGACCGCGGCGCGAGATGAGCCGCTCGGGCGAGGCGCCGAGGAAGACGTGCTCCCCGCGCTGCACGGCGAACCGCGTGGTCTCGGCGTACGCCTCCGCGAGACGCGAAAGGGCAACACGCGCATCGAGCGGACGAACCGGACGAACGCGCGTCGCGGCGACGGGGACGACCTTGTCGATCTCGCCCGCACGGATGGCGTCGAGCGCCTCGCGCACGAGAGAGCAGAACGCCTCGTGGCTCGTTCCCTCGATCCGCGCGCCCTCCCCTGCCCCACGCGGCAGCGCGTCCTGCGCAGGCTGCACTGCGATCACGAAAGCGGCTTCGATCGACGCGATCTCGGCCTCAATCGCAGAACGCTCCGACGCGAGATCTCCGTCACGCGCCAGAAGCCAAAGCCAAGCCTCACCAGGGCGGGTCACGTACATCCACCGCGCAAGGGAAAAACTCGCATCCGCGAACGCGGTCCACGGCGGCACGTGACGCGCCTCGGTCCGGAAGGACAAACCCCCGACGAACCGCGGCCCCGGCGCGCCGCCCGCCTCCGCATCGCGCTCCTCGCGCAGCGTCGCGAAGATCCTTCGCGCCGCGCTCGTGATCTGCGCGAGACGCTCGGGTCCGCTCCCTTCGACCCGCGCGACCTCCCCAAACCCCACGACGCCGATCGGCTCCTCGCCCTCACGTGGAGGGGCCTGAAACAACACGATCGGCGCGGCGGACGTGCACGCGGCGACGAGCCGGGCCGCAGGCACGACCGGCGCCGGGGCCACGACGGCCACGAGCTCCCCCGCCGATCCCGCACCTCTCCTCGTCGCCCGTGAAAGGCGCGCGAGGAGGTCTGCCCCGAGGCCCGAAGACACCTATACCTCCTCCCGACGCGTCCCTTCCCCGAGCGGCGTACCCACGAAGAGGTGCGCGACCCCAAACGTGAGCGGCGAAGCTTCGAGTACGGAGAGCCCCGCTTCCTCCATCATCCGCGAGAAGACATCGGGCGACGGAAACGCCTCGATCGAACGCTGCAAGTAGCGGTACTCCTTCGCCCCGGAGAGCGCCGCGCCGATGCGCGGGACGATCTCGTGCACGTACGTACGCGCGAGCAGGCCCATCACGCCGGCGCGAGGCTCGGAGAGCTCCAGCAGGACGACACGTCCCCCCGGCCGCGTGACGCGCGCCATCTCGCGAAGGGCCTTTGCCCTGTCGGGCACGTTGCGGATGCCAAACGCGATGGCCACGCCGTCGACACTCGCGTCCTCGAACGGCAAAGCCTGCGCGTCACCGATGCGCAGCGTGACGCGGCCTTCGAGGCCCGCCGCCGCGAGCTTGTGCGCGCCCTCGGCGAGCATGCCGCTCGACGGATCCAGGCCGATCACCGCAGCGTCGGGGTGCGCCTTCGCGATGGTCATCGCGAGGTCCGCGGTCCCCGTGGCGAGATCGAGCACGCGCGCGCCTGAGCGGAGCGCGAGCGCCTCGACGGCGCGGCGCCGCCAGCCTTGATCCATCCCGAGCGAGAGGATCCGGTTCAAGATGTCGTAACGCGCCGCGATCGCGTCGAACATCTCGCCGCTGCCTGCGCGCGGAGCCTTCGTCGTCTCTTGGCTCATCATCCCACCTCGCTTCGAGGCCCGCTCGGCGCGGGCGGCGGATCGGTGGCCTGCACGCTGTTTTTCCGCTCGTGCAGGCGCATGTGACCTCGCTGGATGCCCTCCCCTGCGAGCGCGCGCAGCGCCGCGAGGTTCGACGCGAGCCCGACCGACGCGAGCGCGATGGCGAGATCGCCCGCCGTCGCCGCGCCCAGCATGTCGAGCGCCGCGCGCACGCCGGGATGCGCGCTCGACAGGCCCCCGGCCGTGCCCACCGCGAGCGGCAGCTCCGCCTCGCCGACGAGCCCGCCGGGCTTGCGCTTCCACGTGCTGAGCGGCCGGTACGACCCGCGGTGCGCGGCGAACGCGTGCGCCCCCGCCTCGATCGCCCGGAAATCCTGCCCGAGCGCGATCGCGGCCGCGTCGAGGCCGTTCATGAAGCCCTTGTTGTGGGTGACGGCGCGGAAGACATCGAGCTCGGCGAAGCGGCTGGCGCGCGCGATGCCGCTCGCGAGCTCCGATCCGCCCACGTCCTCGTCGCTCACCTCCGCGCGCACCCGCACGAGGCGCCGCAGCGGCAGGTTCGTGAGGATCCGGAGCCCCATCGTCCCGCCCGTGATCGCGTGCACGGCGGGCGCCATCGCCTCGGCCACCGTGTCGACCGTGTTCGCGCCCATGCAGTCGCCCACGTCGACGTGCACGTGCAGCACGATCACGCCGAGCGCCTCGTCGAGCACCCGCACGTCGAGATCACGCACGCCGCCGCCGCGGGCCACCATACGCGGGATCGACGCGTCGCCGAGCGCAGAGAGCCGCGCGCGCGCTTCGAGGATCCGCGCGCAGGCCGCGGTCGGATCGGGCACGTCGTCGAGCTGGATCTGGGCCGTCATGATCGGCGGATCCGCCTCGCCCGAGAACCCGCCCGAGGCGCGCACCATACGCGCCGCGTTCGACGCCGCGGCCACGACGCTCGGCTCCTCGACGGCCATGGGCACGAGGACATCGCGACCGTTGATCACGAAGTTCAGGCCCACACCGAGCGGCAACGCGTGCGTTGCGATCACGTTCTCGCTCATGTGATCGGCCACCGTCACGTCGAGGAACCCGCCCCGCGCGAGGTGCGCGAACGAGACGTCGTCGACGGCGCCCATCTCGCGCAGCACGACGAGACGCGCCTCGGGCGATCGCTCGTAGAACTTGCTGAGGCGGCTCGTGATCGCGCGCTTCATCGGGCCCCCTCCGCCGAGACGAGCCGACCGAGCAGCGCGCCGAGCTCGCCGAGCGGCACCGCCTGCGGACCATCCGAGAGGGCCGTCGACGGATCCGGGTGCGTCTCGATCATGAGGCCCGCTGCGCCCGCCGAGAGCGCCGCGCGTCCGAGCGGCGCAACGAGATCCCGCCGGCCGAGGCCGTGCGACGGATCCACCACGACCGGCAGCCGATGCACGTACCGGAGGAGCGCAACGGCTCCGATGTCGAGCAAGTTCCGCGTCGAGTCGTCGAACCCGCGGATCCCACGCTCGCAGAAGATCACGCCCTTCGATCCGTGCGAGAGCAGGTACTCGCCCGCGAGCAGCCACTCCTCGATCGTCGCGGACATGCCGCGCTTCAGGAGCACCGGCTTCTCCGTCTTGCCGATCGCCTTGAGCAACGAAAAATTCTGCATGTTGCGCGAGCCGACCTGCACGAGATCCGCGTACGCCGCGACCGCGGAGACGTGCCCCTCGCCGAGCGCCTCGGTCACGACCCGCATCCCCGCCGCGTCGGCCGCGCGCCGCACCCATTCGAGCGCGACGTCGCCGTGGCCCTGGAACGCGTAGGGGCTCGTCCGCGGCTTGAACGCGCCGCCGCGGATGAACGACACGCCGAGCGACGAGAGCACAGAGGCCGTCTCGTGCACCTGCGCCTCGGATTCGAGGCTGCACGGTCCGCACATGAAGACCGGTTTGTCCGTACCCACCGGCAAGCCGCCCACGTCGACGACGGGGCCTTGTGCCGAGACCAACGGGTGCGCGGGCTTCGGTGTCGTCACCTCGGCGACGCCGTCGATCCGCGCGAGCTCCTCGGGATCCGCCGGCTGCGAGTGCGGCGCGATCACGTAATGCACGGCGTTGCCCGACGTGCTGCGCTCCACGCGCGAGACCCAGAGCCCCCGCCCCGTGAGCTCCCTGAGCACGTTCGCCGCGTCGGCGCCGCTCTTCAAGGACACGATCATGGCGCTTACCTCCTGCGCTCGGGCGTCGCGCGCGCGACGGTCACGAGCGCACTCTTGGCGACTCCATCCGGGATCGACGAGAGCCCCGCGATGGCCTCCTCGCAGAGCTTCCGCGCGAGCGCGAGGCACTCGTCGACCACACCCGACGAGCGGAGCTGCGAGGCCACGCGACCGCCCACCTCGGGACCGACCTCCTCACCCGCGCACACCGCTTCGAGCAGCGGCACGAGCTCCGGGCACCGTTCGAGCGCGCAGAGCAAGGGGTACGTCATCTTCCCCTCGCCGAGATCCGCGAGCAGCGTCTTGCCCGTGGCCTCGGGATCTCCCGCGACATCGAGCACGTCGTCGACGAGCTGGAACGCGACGCCGAGCTTCTTGCCGTAATCGACGAGCGCCTCGCAGCCCTCGTCGCTCACGCCGCCGGCACGCCCGCCCGCGAACATCGCCCACCGGAAGAGCGAGGCCGTCTTGCCGTCGACGATGTGGAAATAGTCGCTGGCGCTCGTGTCGAGCTTGCCGCGGCGCGCGAGCTGCATCGACTCGGCGATGACCATCTCCTTGATGACGTCGAGCATGCGCGCGAGGACCTCAGGGCTGCCCGCGCGCTGGATACGGCAGAGCGCCTCCACGAGCAGCCAGTCGCCGCCGAAGATGCTCGCGGCGTTGCCGTAGATGACGCGCGCCGCGTCGGCTCCGCGCCTGCGCGCGCCGACGTCGACCACGTCGTCGTGCAGGAGCGTCGCGTTGTGCACGAGCTCGACGGCCACGGCATAGGCGCGCGCCGCCTCGTTGAAGCCCTTGCCCACGTGCGCCGCGAGCGCGACGACGATGGGCCGCAGGCGCTTGCCGTCCTGCGCGAGCAGGTGCCGCGCGCTCGCCTGGGCCGGCGTCTGCGACGTTCCGGCGTCCTCCGCCCCGAGGCTGTTCGACGTTCGGGGCTTTGGATCGCCTCCGGCGTCCTCCGCCCCGAGCCCCACGGCCGCGATGGCGCGATCGACCTCGTCGAGGTCCTTCGCGAGGAAGAGGCGGAGCTCCGCGAGCTTGCCTGCGAGCGGATCGAGGCCGTGCTCCTGGCAGCCACGCTCGAGGGTTCCGACGACGTCGTGATGCGGGACGCGCTGGATGGGATACGTTGCGATCGACATGGGTTCTCCCGCCGGGGCACGGCGTTTCCGCGCCGTCCCCGGACCGAAGGGTCTCGAGATGGCTAGGCCCTGCGCTTGCGTGTCGCCACGCGAAGCGGAAAACGGATGAGGTCGCCGAAAGGCGAGAAATCCACGCGGCGCGATCGGATGAAGCCGTCGAGCGCAGTCTCCGCGACGATGACGAAGGAGAGCAGCCGGCGCACTCGATCCGCGCGTTGCTCGGCGCCCGGCAGGCGCGGGCGAGCTTCGAGCATCGTGACCGCGCGTTCGAGCCGCGCCCGCACCGACTCGGCGAGCAGCCGCTCGCGCTCGTCGAAGACCTTCGAGATCATCTTCCAGAAGTCCGTCTCGGCCTCGAAGTACTCCTTGCGCTCGCCCGGCTTGAAGACGCGGCGGACCACGCCCCAGCGCTGAAGCTCGGTGAGCGACATGCTCACCGCCCCGGCCGACAGGCTCAGCCGCTCGCCGATGACGGCCGCGGGCAAGGGCTCCGCCGCGATGAACAAGATCGTCCACACACGCCCGAGGACACGCCGAAACCCCCAGTGCTCGATCACGTCGCCGATCGCCTCGGCTGCGATGAGCTCGGCCTCGTGGCCGTCGTCCTGTCTCGGGGTCTCACGCTCGGACATGGCAGAATGAACTTTCAAAAGATTTTGAATGTGCAGGTAGCGATAAAACAAGGTGCGGTCAAGATGGAGCGCAGCGTTTTCACGCGCAGCGCAGCGCGTCGGAGTCACGGCGCAGCGTGACGACGCGGCGCGAAAGGTGGCGGGAACGTCGATGCGCACGATGGAAACGACGCGGCCCCGACGATGTCGCCGGGGCCGCGGGAGAAGCGTCGCGAAGCGATCGCTTCAGGTCTGGAGGTGCGATCGGAGCGTGCGGTGCTCGCGCCAGATCCCCTCGGGCATCTTGTCGCCGAACGATCCGAAGAACGCCTCCTGATCGGTGAGGTCCGCGAGCCACGCCTCGCGATCGATCGAGAAGAGATCGCTCATCGCGGATGCCGGGAGATCGAGCCCGCTCGTGTCGATCTCGCCCTCGTTCGGGAAGATGCCGAGCGCCGTCTCGCGGCCCTTCGCGCGGCCGTGCACGCGCTCGTTGATCCAGCGAAGCACGCGCAGGTTCTCGCCGAAGCCGGGCCAGAGGATCTTGCCCGCGTCGTTCGTGCGGAACCAGTTCACGTGGAAGACCTTCGGGAACGCCGGGCGCCCGCGCCCCATCTCGAGCCAGTGCCCGAAGTAGTCGCCCATGTTGTATCCACAGAACGGGCGCATCGCCATCGGGTCACGGCGCACAACGCCCACCTTGCCCGTGGCCGCCGCCGTGGTCTCCGAGGCCATCGACGCGCCGAGATACACGCCGTGCGCCCAGTCGCGCGCCTCGTACACGAGCGGCGCGAGCTTGGCCCTGCGGCCGCCGAACACGAACGCGCTGATCGGCACGCCCTCCGGCGCCTCCATCAACGACGACACGCACGGACACTGCTTCGCCGGCGCGCAGAAGCGGCTGTTCGGGTGCGCCGCGGGCTCCTTGCTCGTGGGCGTCCAGGACCTGCCCTGCCAGTCCGTGAGCTCTGCCGGCACCTGGCCGTCCATGCCCTCCCACCACGGCTGCCGATCCCGCGTCATCGCCACGTTCGTAAAGATCGTGTTGCGCTGGACCGTGGCGAGCGCATTCGGGTTCGTCTTCCGGCTCGTGCCCGGAGCGACGCCGAAGAAGCCTGCCTCGGGGTTCACAGCCCAGAGCCGACCATCGGGGCCGACGCGCAGCCACGCGATGTCGTCGCCGACGGTCCACACCTTCCAGCCCTGCTGGCTCGCGGGCGGCACGAGCATCGCCAGGTTCGTCTTGCCGCAGGCGCTCGGGAACGCAGCGCAGATGTACGTGACGTTCCCCGAAGGATCCTCGAGCCCCATGATGAGCATGTGCTCCGCGAGCCAGCCCTCGTCGCGCGCCATGGTGCTCGCGATGCGCAGCGCGAAGCACTTCTTGCCGAGCAGCGCGTTGCCGCCGTAGCCCGAGCCCACGCTCCAGATGAGGCGCTCCTTCGGAAAATGCGCGATGAAGCGGCGGTTCGGGTCGAGGTCGCCGAGCGAGTGAAGGCCCCGGCAGAAGTCACTCGACGCGCCGAGGTGATCGAGCGCGACCTTCCCCATGCGCGTCATGATCCGCATGCTGGCCGCGACATAAGCGCTGTCCGTGATCTCGACGCCGACCTTCGAAGCGGGCGAGCCGACCGGGCCCATCAGGTACGGGACCACGTACATCGTCCGTCCGCGCATCGAACCGTTGAAGAGCGGGCCGACCTTCTCGCGCGCGTCCGCGGGCGACATCCAGTTGTTCGTCGGCCCAGCATCCTCGGCCCGATCCGAGCAGATGAAGGTCAGATGCTCGGTGCGCGCCACATCGGACGGATGGCTCCGGTGCAGGTAACACCCGGGGTACGCGGCCTGATCGAGCTCGTGCAGCGTGCCGTCCCGAAGCATGGCCTGCACGAGGCCGCGATACTCTTCCTCGGAGCCATCACACCACACCACGCGGTCGGGCTCCGTCTGGCGGGCCACCTCGTCGACCCACGCGGAAAGGCTCTGATTGTTCATGGCGCGGTAGAGTAGCCCCCACGAAAGCGAGACGCTACCGGGTGAGAATCCGCGGGGAATCGCGGTCACACCGCCCGATGTGACGAGGGCGTGCGCGCTTTCCCGGGCAAGATGGCCGAAGTGCGGTACTCTCGCCCGCTGTGCGACGCGTCGTCGTGCTTCCAGAACGCGGCAAGCTCATCGTCGCCACGGACCTGCAAGGGCACGTGGACGACTTCGAGCGTATTGCTGCCATTTTCGAACGCGCCGCCCGCGAGCCCGACGGGGCCGTCCTGGTCGTCACAGGCGACCTGGTACACGGGCCCGAGCTCGCCGAGATGGATTGGCCTGACTACCTCGGCAGCTACTACGAGGGCGACTCGCCGGAGGTGCTCGAACGAGCGCGGGACCTGCAAAACAGGTACCCGGGGCGTGTTCACTATCTGCTCGGCAACCACGAGCACGCGCACGTGGGCGGCCCGATCGTCGCGAAGTTCTTCCCGGACGAAGCGATGCGGCTCGAGGAGCTGCTCGGCGACGAGGGCACGCTGGCGATGCGCGCCTGGTTCCGTACGTGGCCGTTCGTCGCGGTGGCCCCGAAGGCTCAGCTCGTCATGCTGCACGCGGCGCCGCACGCGCGCATCCAGAGCCGCGACGATCTCGAGAACCTTTCGCTCGACGGCTGTACGGGCCTGACGCTCGAAGAGATGGCCGCGCGCGGGACGCTCGGGGCATTGCTTTGGGCTCGGACGACCTCATCCGAGCGCGCCTGGGCCTTCCTGCGCGCCATCCACCCGAACGCGCGTGTCGCCGTGTACGGCCACGACGTCGCGCGGACGGGCTACGCGATCGATCGTGAGCCGATGCTCTGCGTGTCGACGAGCTTCGGCTGCTTCGACGGGGACAAGATGTATCTGGAGTGGGATCTCGCGGAGGCCGCCGCGAACGCCGAGGACGTGGCCCGCCGAGGCCTCCGGCTCTTGCACCCGGGGGCCCCGGCGGTTCACCGGGTCGCGTTCTAGCCCTTCGCCGGCGCGGGCGTGGCGCCGCGCGGCGGGGGGCCGGCTGCGGGCGAACGCTTGTTCCAGACGTACGCGCCCACCGCGAGCGCGAGGAGAATGAGCTGCGCGGTGATCGTCTCCAGCGTCGGGTAGAAGCCGACGACGGGCACGCTCGGCAGGCCGACGCGGTGCGCCGGCACGACGCCCGCCATCTGCAACGCCGAGAGGCCCTGACCGATGAACACGACCGCAAGGCCGTAGAGCAAGTAGCTCGAGATGCGGAAGAAGACCTGCGGCGGCGCGAAACGTCCGGCCCGGGTGTACGCGGACACGATGATCACGAGCACGACCGCGCCGACGGCTGCGCCCACGACGGCCGCGAGCGACGAGGCGTCGGACGCGAGCAGGGCCTGGTAGAAGAGGACGGTCTCGAACGCCTCGCGGTAGGCCGCGAGGAACGAGACGCCGAAGAGCGAGAGCGCCGCCTTGCGGGGCGAGATGTGCTCCTTGAGGAAGCGCATCCAGCGCTGCACCTCGCGCTTCGCGAGCAGCGAGTAGCTCACGTAGAAGAGCACGGCCGTCGCGAGCAGGGCCGTGACGCCCTCGATGAGCTCGCGCTTCGCGCCCGAGATCGTGACGAGCCGGAGCGAGAGGAGGAACGTGAGCATGCCGAGGACGATCGCCACGGCCCACCCCGCGTGGACATAACGCTTCTTGTCCCCATGGCCCGCCTGCGCCGCGAGGCCGAGCAGCGCCGCGACGAGCAGCGCGGCCTCGACGCCCTCGCGCACGACGATGCCGCCACTCGAGATCGCCGTGGACACGAAGCTCGTCCGCTTCGCGCCTTCCTTGAGCCGCGACTCGGCCGCCGTCAGCTCCGCGAGCGTGCGGCTGATCGAAGCGTTGAGCTCGGCCGGCGTCTCGCCGCGATCGAGCGCGGCACGCAGGCCCATGTAGTGATCCTCGATCCGCGCCACGACGCCGGCGTCCATCGACTTGAGCTGCGCCTCGACTGGCTCGACGCCTTCGAGGTAGCTGTCGATGATCTGCCCCTTCGCGCCTTCACGATCGCCGCGCTGGAGCGCGACGCGCGCCCGATCGAGCTTCGCCCGCGCGAGCGCGAGCGGCGAGCGGGCCGCGCGATCCTCGTACGGCGCGCGCTTGCGAAGGTCCGCGAGCGTCGCAGACACACGATCCTGCGCGATGCCCGCAGAGAGCAGCTCCTCGCGCAGCGATCCATCCGAGCGGGTCGCGAGCTCCCCGAGCGCGTACGTCGGCGAGCCGTCTGCAGGCGCCTCCGTGTGGCGCAACGAGACGACGTAGAACGCGACGTCCCACCGCTCGGCCTCGCTGAGCTGCGAGAACGGCACCATCGCGGTGCCCTGCACGCCGAAGCGCACGGTGCTCGCGACGCGGAAAGGCGTCATGCCGTCCGCCACGTCCGGATCCCAGAAGTTCGCGGGCCGCGGGTTCAGCGTCGCAGCCTTCGGCGTGTCGCCGCGGCCCTGCTCGCCGTGACACTCGGTGCAGTGCTTCTGGAAGATGGCCCGGCCTCGCTCCGCGTTCGGGGCCGCCGCGGGCGCCTCCGCGAGGCGGAACGCGCCGAGGATCGCCGTGCGCGCGTCGAGCGTCGCCGCCGTCACCTCGCTCGCGGGCGCCTTCTTGTCGACGAGCGTGCGCACCTTGCCGACGAGCGAAGGCAGATCCACGCGCGGCGCATCCGCAGGCAGCGCGGGCTGGATCCTCCCGGCGATCTTCGCGCCGTCGTCGAGCAGCGAGAGCTGCTCGTCGTATTCGCCCTGGTTCGTGATCGCGCCGTGGTCCACGGCGCCGCCGTAGTCCGCGCCCACGTAGCCGAGCACGTGCACGAGGCGCTGCGCTTCGACCTCGGGCGGATCGCCGTAGTCCGCCCTCGCGAGGGGCGCGGCCACGACCACCAGCGCCGCCGCGAGCAGCGCCACGAGCGACCGGAGACGGGCGAAGATGAAAATCATGTTCAACAACTGTACCGAAACCGCGACCCGTTGCAAGGGCTGGATCAGAAGTGATCCAAGGACCCGAAGAACGTTTTTCCGGGATCGATCATGGGAAAACCCTCGCCGAGTGCAAGCACCATCGCGATGGCCGTGGGGCGGTTTCTTGCGACGAACGGTTCGCCTTCGAGGGGCGGAGGCAGCCAGCTCGCGACGTGCGCCGCGCCCTCGGTGAGCGCGATCCGTCGGAGGGCGCCGAGGACGTCCTCCCGCGGGATCCCGGGCGCGGCCCACTCGTCGACCCACAACGTGCGGGGCGGCGGGGCGGCGCCGTCGTCACGGTTGCCGCCGTGGAGCGCGGCGAGCAAGTACCCGACGTCGCGCCCGTCGCGGCGCAGGATCCAACCGAGATCACCGTGGTTGCGGAAGCGGAAGTAGCGCAGGATCTCGAGCGTGCGCGCGGGCCGCACGAACGACGGATCCCAGGACGCGTCGTACGTGTCGAGCATCCAGGGCTCGTCCTCGGGCGTGGAAGGGCGCACGTCGAGCGAGGTCTCGGCGGGGAGCGCCGAGGTGGTCGTCGTGTGTTCGAGCGCGGGCAACGCGACGAAGCCGAGCCGCTCGTAGAAGCCGGGATCGATGTCCGAAAAGAGCAACGCGAGCGCGACGCCGTCCGCGCGCGCTTCGTCGAGCACGGCGCGAAGCAGCTCGCTCGCGGCGCCGGTCCCGCGCGCGTCGGGCCGCGTAAAGACCGCGCCGATGCCCACGCCCGGGGCCTTGCCGCCGCCAGGAATGCTCACGGACAAGCCGTACCGCTTGATGCCCGCGACGAGCCGCCCCGTGTCGTCGAGCAGGCCCGTGTACCGCAGGATCGCAGGTCCGGCGCGGCGAAGCTGCGCGCGCTGGGCCTCGATGTGCGCGTCGACCGAGCGGCCGCCCGACCAGATCACGTGCGTCTGCCGTGCCGCCTCGGCGACGAGCGCATCATCGAGCTGAGGAACGTAGATGCGGCTCACGACGACGCGACCTCCCGGCGAATCTCCTCGGCGACGGCGAGCGTGCCGTGATCGATCTCGTCGTCCGTGAGGTAAGGCGCGGGGCCGATGCGCACGAGGTCGCCGCGTGAATCGACGAAGATCCCGCGCGCGCGGAGCCGATCGACGACACGCCCGGCGCCCGGCGATCGTACGGCCACGAAAGCGCCGCGCCGCTCGTCCACGCGGGACGAGGCCACGTGCTCCGCGATTCCCGCCTCGTCGAGCTTCGCGAGGATACGGCGCGTTTGCCGCAGGGAGATCGCGCGGAGCGCCGGGACGTCGAGCCCGAACCTGTCCCAGTGCTGGAGCACGGCATCGGCGCGATAGACCGGCGTGGCATCAAACGTCGCGCCCGAGAAGCGCGCGCCGCCCGGCCCGTACCCCACGGTCTCCGCGCGCTCGCCGTCGAGCGCCGAAAAATCCGCGAACCAGCCGGTGTCCGCCGGTCGAAGGTTCGTGGTGGCGGGGAAGCGCAGAAAGCAGATCCCCTCCCCCATTTGCGCGTACTTGTACCCGCCGGCCGTCACGAAGAGCGTGTCCTTCGCGGGTCCCCACGCGATCGGGACCACGTTGAACCCGTGGTACGCATCGACGAGCGGGACGGCGCCGACCTCCACCGCGCGCGCCACGATCTCGCCGATCCGCGGCACGACGAACGCGTCCTCGAAGAGCACGGCCGAGAGCGCGACGAGGCTCGTGCCGGGCACGATCGCTTCGAGGAAACGATCCACGAGGCTCTCGCGATCCGCCGTGTCGACCCACGTGACCCGCAGGCCGTCCTCCGCGAGCCTGGATAGTTGGCGGTGCAACGAATGAAACTCCGACCGCGTCGTGACCACGCGCGGCCCCGAGGCGAGCGGGAAACACGAGAGCAGCCGCGTGACGAGCTCGTGCGTGCTCTTGCCGAAGGAGATCGCGTCCCCCTCGTCGAAGCCGAGGCGCCCGAGGATGCGGCGCCCGACGGACTCCATCTTCGGGAAGACCGCGCGGTACCACTTGTCGTCCACGAGCCGCGCGGCGTCGTCGAACGCCTCGATCATCGCGGCGCGCGCCACGTCGGGCCACGCCTGGTGCGAGTGGCCCGTGAGCAGCACGCGATCGTCCGTCAAGAACCGGCCGTACGCGGCCCGAAACGCGCCGAGATCCAGCGCGCGCCCCGCCTCGTCGCTCATGCGCCTGCCTCCCCGATCACTTCGCGCCGGGCCGCGAATACGACACGGTCACGCTCGTGTCGACCGAGGTGTTCTGTTTCTCGGTCTTGCCGCCCGCGCTGATCTGCACCTCGAGCGTCATCGCGCTCTTCACGGTCATCGAGCCGCCCGTCGGCGCGACGTCCGTCGTATCGAGCACGCTCGTGCCGCTGCCCTGCGACTTGAACGCGACGAGCCGCGCCGACGCGCCCGGGGGCATGCCCGGCGGCGTCACCGTATCCTTCGCCGCGAGCTGCTTCACCGCGACGTCCAGCGTGAGCACGTCGCCCTTGCGCTCCTTCAACGTGAACGTCGAGACCTGCAAGAGATCCGCGCCGTTCGCCGTGAGCCGGCCGAGCACCTCCCACTTCGCGCCGGCGCCCACGGGCTCGTCCGGCAGCGGCGCCATCATCGACTCGATCGACTGCGTCATGCCCGTCATCATCTGCTGCGCCGCCTGCGGCACGGCCTTCGGCATGCTCATGGTCACGTCGTGCACGCGGCCCTTCTCGTCGACGAAGTACCGCATCCCGAGCCCCTTGATCGGCTCGAGCTGCGGGCGCAGCGCCTCGGCGATCTTGTCCTGCCCCGCCCCCTGCGACTCGACCGCGACGTCCTTCAACGTGCCCTCGATCGGCCAGTCGTTCCCCTTCTTGTCGCCGGTCGAGAAGTCGAACGTCATGACCATGCGCGGCATCTTCGTGGGCGGCAGGTTCATGCCCGCCGCGCTCATCGCCATCTCGAGCGCCATGCCCATGCGCAGCGGCTTCGACGTGCCCTTCACGAGCGCGTAGGACGCAGCCGATCGCGGCTCGCCGCCCGCCACGAGCAGCCGCACGACCGGCCGCCCGCCCGTCGGGACGAGTTTGTCCGCGACGCCCTTGGGCAAAATCCCGTTCGGCGCGTCGGGCACCGAGGTCTTCGCGGCCGCGTCGGCCGCGGGCTTCGTGTCGCCCTTCGGCGCCGCCGCCTTCGCTTCTTCCTTGGGCTCCGACTTCGCCTTTTCGTCGGCCTTGGGCTCGTCCTTCGGGGCCTCCGCTTTCGCCTCCGCCTCGGGCTTCGGCGCCTCCTCGGCCTTCGGCTCCGCTTTCGCCTCGGGCTTCGGCGCGTCCGCCTTCGCCTTTGCCTCGTCGACCTTCTCCGGCGCGGGCACCGGCGCGGTGTCCTTGGACTCACACGCTAGAAGCGAAAAAGCGAGCAGGCCGGCGAGCGGCAACCCCAGGAGTGACCTCGACATCACGAAACACCCTCCACAGCCGGCCCGACCGAACTCTGGCGGCGGCCGAGCCTGCTTTATCCCACTTCCAGGCGCGCTTCCACTTTGCCCACGCGCGGCGAGCCCGCGTGGATCGTGATCCCCCCGCGCCCCCGCACGATCCAGCGCACGCGCCCGCGGCGCGGACCACCACCCGTCCGCGGAAACCCGGGCGAGCTCATCGGATCCACCGCGCCCCAGCCTTCGAGGTGCCCCACCACCGCCTCGTGTTCGCCCGACACGAGCGTCACGCCCTCGCCGACCGAGATCCGCGCGCGCACCACATCGTTCCAAGGCAAGCTCTTCGCCGACGAGAGCACGAACGTCGGCAGGAAGCCGAGGTTCTCGACGACGGCCGAGACCTCCCACAGATCCCCTTCGATCCGCGTGGCCCGCACGTCCACGAGCCGCGGCCGCGGCGAGAGCGAGGCGAGGCGCAGGAAGAAACGCGACTGCCGCTCGCAGAGCTCGCCGAGCCGCTCCGGCGGCGGGTTCCAGATGCCGAAGCGCGGATCATGCCCGCCGATCTCGACCGGCCCGAGCTGCGGGTGCACGAAGGGCCGCCACGCGCCGATGATTCGCTTCTGGTTGTGCTCGCGATCCCACGCGGCCATGCGAAGCGTGTCCTCCCGCGTGCGCCGCTCGTAGTTCCAGACGAACGGGCGCAGCACGGGCAAGCCGACCTGCTTCCAGAAGTCCCACAACTCGCACACCATCGAGACCGCGCCGCGCTGCGTGTACGCGTAGGCGCTGAGATCGCCGCAGAGAGGTTTGTCGGGTTCGTAGAGGAACTCCTCGAAGCCGCTCACCATGGGGTAACCGGCGAGGTCCTCGGCCCACTGCCCGAGCATCCGGTAGAGCGTGAGATCCGTGGGATCCATGCGGCTATCGGGCTTCTCCCCCGACGGGCGGATGTACACGCCGCCGAAGCAGTGCAGGTTTACCCACGCGAAGATGTTCGGGTGCTTCGAGGTGAACGCGACGACCGCGCGCGACTCGGGCTCGCTCGTGGCGTACGCGCCCGCGCCCTTCTGGTGCGGCTCCGGCGCCCAGCCGTAGGGAAAGTTGCGGTTCATGTCGACCGCGTTGTCCGAGAGGTAGTCCGGCGCCGGGATCAAAAAACCGTCCCAGTGCTCGATCGTGCCCTCGGGATAGACCGCGTAAAACGGCCCCGCGTCCTCGACGCGCCGCGGGAGCATGAGGTCCGGATCCTCCGGCGAACCGACGAAATCCCCGGCCGGATCGAGCCGCCGCATCGAGAGCGCGATCCCGTCGCCGTCGACGTCCCCGATCTTCCAGAACGGCGCGCCCCGGCCGAGCCGATCGTCGCGCGGGTTCGATCGCACGTAGCCGCCCGTGCGCAGCACGCTCTCCGCGCCGTCCGGGCACATGCGCGGCAGCACGTAAAACACCACGTCCTGCCGCAAGAGCGCCCCCAGGTGCGCGGGCAGATCGTGCAAGGGTTCGGTCGGACAAACCAGGTTCCGGATCACGTCCTCGGCGATGGCGAGGGCCACGCTCGACCCGGCGAGCTCGACCGCGTGCATGTTGCCGTCCACCCACGCCGCGGGCCCGTCGCCGTCCGGATCACGGCCGATCGCGAGCAGCCAGATGTCGCGCCCCTCCGGCGTCTTGCCGAGGCTCTGGAGCCGCACGATCTCCGGAAACCCTTCCGCCCAGGCCCGCACCTGCCGCGTGAGCTCGTCGTACGTCACGTAGCTCGCGCGAAACCCCACCGACATCGCTTCGAGCTGCGCCCGCGCCCCGCTCGGGTCCTTCGACATGTCCGCACCCTCGCAAACGAAAGGCCGCCTCGCAAGCGCACGAAATCCTGCCCCACGAGAAGAAGATGGTAAAAACGTTGCCCACGCCCGTCGTTCCAGGGAATCATCGAAGGCTAGAGGCACCCCCTTGCGCGCGCGCGCCGAATTCCTCGACGGACTGCTCGAGCTCCACAGGTACGAAGATCGCAGCGCGCGCCGCAGCGTCTTCCGGCAAAGCATCGCCTCGCTCGCGATCGAGGCCTCGCTCGACGGCCCCCCGCCGCTCGACGGCTTGTCCGCCGAGGCCCTGCTCGCGGGCATCCGCGTCGCGCTCGCCGACGGGCTCTTCGACGATCTCGGCTGGCTCGCGCCCGCGGCCGCCGCCGTCGCGCTCTACGAGATCACCGGCGCCCTCCCCCTCGGCCCGGAGCGGCGCGAGATCGGCCGCCGCGTCCTCGCCCAGCTCTACGACGGCAGCGCCGCCACGTTCGTCGCGCTCGCCACGCGCATGGCCCTCGGCAGCGCCCGCGCCCTCGCCGGCGCGCCCGTGCGCGCGCGGATCGCCCTCGCCTTGCAGCTCCCGGGCAGCGTCGACGTCCCCGTCGATCCGCTCGCGCTCGCGCTCGTCTCGCGCCGCGACCTCGCACGCGACTGGGTCGGCACCGCGTCCACCGGCTCGCTCCCCGAGCGCCGCCTCGCCGCGCGCCTGCTCGAACGCGCCGCCCGCGAGGCCGTGCGCCGCGCGAGCCAGGGCGACGACGACGCCTTGCGCCTCTTCCGCGGCCTCAACGCCGACGCGCCCGCCTCGTCGAGCCGCGCCACCGCGCCCGACGTCGTCCTCGAGGCCTACCACCTGCTCCTCGCCGATCGCGAGACGCTCGTCTGGCGTCACGTCGCTGCCGCGCGTGGCTTGCTCTCCGGCGCGCTCCCCGAGCTCGAGCGCGAGATCCGGAAACACCTCGCGCCGAACCTCACGCCCACCGAGTGGCGCCGCGCCGCGACCTCGCTCGTCGCGAGCATCGCGGTCGACCCCGAAAACAACCTCGCCACGAGCCGTGATCTCCTCGCCTCGGGCCTGCTGCGCGAAGATCCCGGCCTCGCCATCGCCATGATCTGGGGCCTGCCCCGCGCCGCCGACGCCGAGCCCGAGGCCGCCGAAGCGCTGCTCGAAACGATCACCGCGGCCCACCCGATCGCCGTCGCCGACAGCGTCGCCGATCTCCGCCTGGAGCTCGGCCCCGCGTTCGGCATGCGCGCCCGCGCCGCGTGTGTCCAAGCGCTCGCCGTCAGCCTCGCCGCCCCGCAGACCGACGACGGCCTCACGGCCCTCGGCCAGAGCATCCTTCGCGACCTCGAAGGACGCGAGCCCTCCGAGCTCGGCGCCACCGTGCGCAGCGCCGTCGACGCGTTCGTCGAAGGAGGCTCGCGCGAGGCCCACGCCCGCTCCCTCGCCGCCCTCGACCTCGCCGCGAGCACGCTCGACGCCCTCGACGCTCTCGACGCGGGCGGAAGCCCCACGCCCTCGACACGCGGCGGCCTCCCCGTCAAACCGAGCGCCCTGCCGCCCGGCCTCCCGCAGACGAACCTCTCCCGCCGCGCCGCGGCTCGCCTCGTCCGCGAGCTCGATTCGAACCTGTACGAGTCCGGCGCGCTCCGCAGCCTGCTCCTGCTCGAACGACGTGGCTCCGGCACCGACGGCGCCGCGCAAGGCCTCGACACACTCGACGATCGCATCACCCGCTGGCTGCTCCGCGTCGAGGCCCAATCCCCGCCCGAGGGCACGCCCCCGCACGCCACGTTCCACCAGCGAAACCTCCGCGCCCTGCTCCACGTCGTCGACGGCGAGAGCACCGACGGCGACAGCGACGGCGACGCCGCCCGCGGCCGCGGCAAGCGCCGCCTGCTCGACACGTGCGACGTGCTCTCGAAGCGCCTCACTGCCGAGCCCGGATCTCCCCTCCGCCGCGCCGTCGTCGCCACCGTCGCCCGCGCCTTCGACGCGCTCGTGCGCACCCACGCCGCCGACGCCGCCGACGTCCTGCTCTTCGCGTGCATGCGGAGCGGCGATCCCGACACGCTCGCGATCCTCGCCGAAGCGAGCGTCCACCCCGACGTCCGAAAGCTCCTCGCCTGCCACTCCCGCTTCACCGACGCGATCAACGCTGCCACGGCCGAGCGCGGCGCCGACGAGCGCATGGACGCCGCCCTCGCCGCGCTCGAAGCCCTCGTCGCCGAGCTCCCGCAGGGCACCTCGCAGCGCACCGAGGCCTTGCGCACCGCCCTCGCCCGCCTCGCCCGTGGCCTCGACGCCGTCCGCGCCGCGCGCGCCCTCGCCCCGCTCGCCGAGTCCGCCACGAAGGAAGGCTCTCCCCTCGTCTCCCTCGAAGACGCGCTCGTCGCGCTCGCGCGCCTCACCGCCTCGGCGCGGCGCCGCTTCGGCGACGGCGAGAGCGACGAGGCCCCGCACTCCACGCTCCTCGGCGCCCACGCCCTCGCGCTCGCGGCCGGCATGGCCCGCGAAGGCGGCGCCACGCCCGAGCTCCAGGGCGCGATCGAAAAACTCGTCGACGCCGCCCGCGCCTCCGTCCCGGCCCCGATCGCCGTCCTCGCGTCGCTCGTCCTGCCGCGCCTCTGCGCCCTGCCCGGCCAGCGCGCCGGCGGCGCGAGCGAGCCCGACGACCTGCCCACGACCGACCTCCCCCTGCCCGCGTGGCTCCCGCCGCGCCGCACCATCGGCGGCTACTTCGTCCACCGCAGGCTCGGCGGCGGCGCGGTCGGCACGGTCTTCGTCGTCACGCGCGCCGAGGAGCGCCACGACCCGAACGCCGAACGGTTTGCCCTCAAAGTACCCGACTACGACGCCACGGCCGCACGAAGCGTCTCCGAGGCCGAGTTCTTGAAGCTCTTCCGCGACGAGGCCGGCGCGCTGCTCTCGCTGCCCGACCACGCGAACCTGCCGCGCTTCGTCACGTTCGACGCCGGCGCGCGGCCGAAGCCGATCCTCGTGATGGAGCTCATCGAGGGCGTGCGCGGCGATCAGCTCATCGACAGCCGGAGCCTCACGATCCAGACGGCGCTCGCCCTGCTCGACGGCGTGCTCGCGGGCCTCGAAGCGATGCACTCGGTCCGCATCGGCCACCTCGACGTCAAGCCCTCGAACATCATCCTGCGCGGCGGCAAAGGTCCCGTGCTCGTCGACTTCGGCCTCGCCGGCCGGCACATCCGACCCGGCTGCGCCACCGCGAACTACGGCGCGCCCGAAGTCTGGGACGTCGTGCCCGAGGGCGCGACCGCGACGCCGCTCACGGCCGACATTTACAGCTTCGGCTGCCTCGCCTACGAGGCGCTCACCGGCGACACGCTCTTCGACGGGCCGAGCGACGTCGCGCTGATCTCGGCGCACCTGACGCACGACGGCCTGCCCCCGAAGATCCGCCGCCTCTCGCAGGGCCGGCTCGCCTCGGTGGGCATGTTCCTGTTCCAGTGCCTGCGCCACAACCCGGAGCAACGCATGACGGCCACGTCCCTGCGCGCCGAGCTCCGCCGCATCGCCCCCGAGATCCTGCGCCTGCGCTGGCCGATCGCGGACTAACCGAAGGAGAGCACGTCCTCGACCGGCTTCCGGAGCGACCGCGCCGTCGGCGGATCCGCCTTCGAGAGCCGGAACAGGAGGATCTCCGCGTGCTCCGCGGGCACGTCGAACACCCGCAAGAACCGCTGCCGGAGCTCGCCGAGCCGATCACGCACCTTCGGCTCGAGCCCCTTGCCCGCGCCGCGCTCGAGCCGCGCGAACAGATACAACATCGCCGACCACGGCTGGATCGCGATCCCTCGCGACGTCGCCTCCAGCCACACGCGCTCGAGCGCCCGCCCGCCCTCGAAGTACGAGCGCGACGCCGTGCCCGGAAACACCACGAGCCCAACCGCGGACGACGACCCGAGCGCACGCCGCGCCGACTTCACGAGCGCGCCGCCACCGCCCATCTTCGCCGTGAACTCCACGGCCTTCCACGTGGTCGCGAGCCGCACCGCTGCGAGATCGGAGGCCGCCACGTCGAGCGTGAGCACGTCGAGCCCGTCGCGCGTCCGCAGGATCTCCTCCTCGGTCCACCGCAGCTCCGCGCCCATCTCCTCGTTGTGCTTGCGCGACAGGAACATCATCCGATCGGCCTGCCCGAGGATCTCCCCCACCTCGGCGACCGCCGCCCGATCGGTCGCGAGCAGGAGCTTGCCCCCGCGCGCCTCCGCTGCCTCGGCGAGCCCCGCCGCCGCCCGCTCCGAGAGTGGCGCCCCCGTGCCGAGCTTGCGGTTCGTGCAGCGCGCGCCGAGCACCGCGCAGAGCGGATCCACCGCGTACGACGCGTCGTCCACGCGGAACACCACGTCACACGCCGCGAGCGGATCCTTCGCGTCCGGCGCCAGGGCGACCTCGGCCGACAGGCCCATCGCGGGCGCGGCGAGGACCATGTTCTCCACGGCCGCGCCGAGCGCCACGAAGCTCGCCGCGTGCTGGAAATCGTTCAGCGTCCGCCCGCCGTCCGGCGACACCTTGCACCGCACCCGCCCGCCCTTCGCGACGAACCTCCACGGCTGCGCGTTCCCGCCCGACGGCGCGAGCACGCCGAACCCCACGAGCCTGCGCACGTCCTCCCGCGTCACCGTGCGCTTGTCGGCCGGCCGCGCGAGCGGCGGCGCGTCCGGCGACGGCAGCGGCTTGCGTATGAACGCCTCCTCCAGCGCCGCGTCGACCTGCACCTCCGCCTCGCGCCCGTCCTTCACGATGGCGTCGAGGTCCACGAAATAACGCCCCGACCGCGTCAACTCGCCGAGGAGCACACGCCGCGCCGCGTCGGTCGACACCGCGCCGCCGAGCATCGTCCCCGAGGCGAGCTGCGGCCATGACGTCGTCGTCTCCTCGACTTCAAGCAGCGACGCCCCGAGCCGGCCCTTGAGCGCGTCCGGACCGAGGATCCGGAGCACGATGGCCACCTTCTGCGCCTGCGTCAGCCCCTTGAGCTCCGCCGCCGAGAGCCCCCGCAAGAGCGAATGCAGCACGGGCCGATCCGGCTCCCGATCGAAGCGCTCGACGTCGAGCATCCCCCGATCGTTCGTCTCCATCAGGACCGGGATCCCGTGCGCCCGCGCCCGCTCGCGCAGAAACACCTTCGTATAAAGGTCGTCGCACTCCTCGATCAGGAGATCGAGCTTGCCGCCCTCGGTCAGGAACGCCTCGACGTTCTCCTCGGTCACCCCCGTTCGGCTCACCTCGACCCGCAAAAACGGGTCGATCTCCGCGATGGCGCGCGCCGCGATCACGCACTTGTGCACGCCGATCTCGTGCACCCCGGCGCGCAGGCGGTTCATGTTGGAGAGCGCGAGCTCGTCGAAATCCGCGAGCCGCAGCAGCCCCCCCACGCCTTCGAGCGCGAGCGTCACCGCGCTCGCCTGCCCCACGGAGAGCCCCACGACGCCGATCCGCTTGTCCCGGAGCGCGGCCTGCTCGTCGGGCGTGATCTTGTATCGATTGCGCGAAAATCGCAGCTCGCGGTAATCGGCCTCGCCGAGCACGTGCACGAGCCGCCCGCTCCACGGGTAATGGACCCAGGTCCCGCGCTCCTCCGGCGGACCGTCCCCGAGCGCCGCGCGCACCGCCTCGTCGAGCGCCTCGCCGCGCAGCTTCTGCTTGGGCGAACGCGTCGCGCAGAGCTCGGCGAGCTGATCGACGTACCGATCGTGCACCTCGCGGACCTCTCCCCCGACGACGAGCGCCTCGACCTTCCGGCGATCCCACGCATCGGCGAGCGAAAACAGCGCCGGCTGGTACGTCCCCTGGTCCACGCCCGCGGCCAGCGCCGCGAGCCGCTCGGCGAGCTTCATTCCTTCCCCTGCTTCGGCTTGTAACGACCGATGGCCGTGAGCTCGTAGACGTGCTCCAAAAACTCCGGGAGGATCTGCGCCGCAATCGCCCAGCAATTGCCCGGCCCGAGATCCAGCATCTTGCAGCGCTCGATATGCTCCCCGTCCGGGTGCTCGTGCATGTACACGAAGCTCGATTTGCCCCGATTGCGATAAAACTGTCGCGCCTCTTCGATCAGCGGGACGAACGCGGCCTTGCCGCCGCGCCCGAACTCATACAGGCGCACACAATCGAGCAGCCGGAACAGATTCGTCCCCGTCTCGCCCGTCTCCACGATCGCCGCCGCCACGGGCACGCCCGCCCGCCGCGCCGTGAAGAACACGCGCTCGCGCCCCATCCCCGCTTCTTTCCAGAGCCGCGCCGTCTCCCCGAGCTCCACCCGGTCCGGCACGAGATCGAGCGCGTCGAGCAGCGCCGCCGTATGCGTCTTGCCGAGCTCGTCGACCAGCCACGCGATCTCGAAAGGCGCCGCGGGCCCGACGTCGAATCGCTCGCCCGAAATCGCCTCGCTCGTCCCGGCCGATTGCGCTTCGAGCAGCCGGAACGGCCGGATCGCCGCGAGCCCCTGGTCCACGTAGGGCCGCGCGAAATCGAGGTGCGCCATCGACCAGGGCACCTCGCCGTCGATATACGCGAGCGCCCAGGTGAAGGCCGGATCGAGCTGCGGATACTCGAATGCCCGCAGATAAATGTCGCGCAGGATCTGCCGCACGTGCGCGACGCCGGGCGCCTTGCCCGGGCGCTTGGCGAGCTGGTGGATGAGCCAGCTCCCGCTGTAAATCTTGGCCACCGAGAGCGAGGCCTCGATCCCGCGCTCCGAGGGCCACACCGCCTGGCAGATGATCCGCGGGGCCGCCGCCGCCCGCGCGCCGAACTCGAGGAACGTCTTCTTCAGCGGCTCGAACTGGTCCGGCGTTTTACCGGACAAATTGAAATAGCCCGATTGCTGGAGCAGGCTCCACATCGACTCCGGCGTCTCCGACCCGCCGAGCGTCTTTTCGTGGAGCTCCTGGCTCACGAGCCGCATCCAGGGCCCCTCGTCCTTCGACGTCCGCGGCGCCACCTTGAGCCCGCAGCGCGCCTTCGCCCCATTGCGCGCCGGGAGCACGTACCGCACCTCGCCGTGCATGTGCAGCGGCGCCTCGTCCCCGACGCACACCTCGATGTCGGGCATCTCCAGGCCCGGAAACACGAGATCCCGGTCGGCGTCGACCTCGAAGCACAAACCCGCGAACGAGACGTCGAGCACCGGCCGCCCGGACACGACCACCTCGGGCCATATCGGGTGCTTGAACGACGCCGTGACCGGGCGCTGCACCTTGCAGCGCCGGAACCAGCGGTGCCGCACCCGCTCGATCCGCGTCGGCATCGGCGTCGTCACGCGCCCATCGGCCTCGAACTCGGCCTTGTCGAGGTGAATCCGGTGAATCGAGTTGTACCCGCCGAGGTCGATGATGTACGGCGGCGCGCCCCAGCCGCGCGCCGAGCGCCACACGAGCCGCGTCTCCTCGCGCGCCTCGATCTTCTCGGCCTTGACCGGCACGTCCGCCCCCACGAGGAGCCCCTCGCTGCCCGCGTGAATCAGCGCGCGCAGGATCGCCCGCACCCGGCCCGGATCGTCGATCTGCTCGCGGACGCGCGACAGGCTCCGCGCGAGCTCCGCGTGCCCGATGACGTAAAGCTCCTGCAGAAGGCCGAGGATCTTCCGGCCGAGCTCCTGCGTCACGCGCTCGAACTGCACGCTGACGAGCACGTTTCCCTGCGGCCCCGAAGGCTCGATCGACACCACCACGCCCTCGACGGGCCCGACCGCGCCCTTGCCCGAGAGCATGTACGCCGTCACGCGCCCGCCGAGCCGCGGGATCAGCCCGTCGCCCGGGGAAAACCACACCGCCGAGGGCGAGAGCCGCACCACGGACGCCGGCAGGATCCAGCGCCCCTCGGTGAGCAGCGCGACCGCGCACGCCCCCTCGCGCAGCCGGTAGCCCGGCCCCGCCTCGCCGCTCACCCGCCGGAACCGGACCGAGGGCGGGCTCTCCGTGTAATCGGCCGAGCGCGGCGCCTCCGAGGGCCGCGGCGGCCGCATGTCCGACAGGCGCCGCGACGGGAACCGCACCGACCCCGGAATCTCCCCGAGCGGCTCGTCCTCGCGCATCCCGAGCGCCGCGCGCCCTTCCGCCGTCAGGCGCGGGAACCGCACCGACGCCGGGCCCTCGGAGAGCACCTCGTCGTCGCGCCCCGGCGCGCGCTCCGACGCCGACGCCGACGGCGCGATCGACCGCGGGAACCGGAGCGACGGCGGCGGCTCCGCGAGCCCCTCCTCCTCGCGGAGCAGGCCGACCGGCGGCGCCGAGAGCGGCGGACCCGAGAGCGGCCGCGGGAACCGGAGCGACGGCGGCGGCTCGCTCAAATGCTCGTCATCGCGCGGCGGCCCCCACGACGAGTGCCGCGCCTCCGGCATGGATCGCGGAAATCGCACCGACGGCGGCGGCTCGCTCAAATGCTCGTCATCGCGCGGCGGCCCCCACGACGAGTGCCGCGCCTCCGGCATGGACCGCGGAAATCGCACCGACGGCGGCGGCTCGCTCAAATGGTCCTCGTCGCGCGGCGGGCCCCACGACGCCGGCATTGCGCGCGAAAACCGCACCGACGGCGGCGGCTCGCTCCGCCGGTCCTCGTCCAGCATATTGAGCGCCGCGCGCCCATCCGCGGTCAGCCGCGGAAATCGCACCGACGACGGTCCGTCCGACAACGGATTGACGCTTGGCGGTGCCGGCGACTCCGGGGTCGCGGCGGATCGTGGCTCACCGCCTGCGCCCGGCGCCCGTTCGCTGCTCACCCCTCACCCCCTCGGGGAGCCGTCGAAGCACGGAAGCGCCGACTCTTCGCGTCAAGCAAGGTGCGATGCCTCCAGCGGTCTCACGTTCGGGCGACGAAAAGCCTCGGACCCCAACCTCGGGTCCGACATTCGTCGTGGCCGGAGCGCGTTCCCACGCGTTCGAGCCACGGACCAACACCCGTTTTTATCGAACGGCCCCGACAGCGTCAAGGCCGTCGTCACGCGCTACCGTGTAATTGTCACCACCAACCGGCCCCAAGGTTCGTCCCCTGGTCGTTGGAATCTCCGCGCTGTCAGCCCTCGTCCGGCATCGTCTTCGACGGCCCCGCGCTCTTGGCCTTCTTGAGCTGCATGCGCAGCGTCTGGACCGCGGTCCTCATCGCAATGTGATATCGCGGCGGAACGTCGAGATACATGAGCGCCTGATTGATATGATCCGGCGGAAAAGCCGCATACGCATCGTGGTAAAACCACCGGAGCGCCGTGAGCACGCCGCGGACGAACGACGACGCAGTGACGGTCGCCACCTTCGGCTCTTTCTTGTTCGGCACGTAGTTCGGTGAGGCGCGCAGCTCATCGACGCGCATTTTCAAGCGCTTCCGTTGCGAAGCCGTCGGCGCTCCCCCGTCCGTTACGATGAGAATGGACTCATACGTGTAGTGCAGCATCCATTCGTCCCACTCCTCTTCGGTGGGCGCCATGGCGTTGTGGACGAGGACGAAGTAGTCGCCCACTTTCTGGAAGGCCAGGTTCTTCATCCAGATCGCTCCAGCCGCACCGCCGCCGCAACGCTACCGATCACTCCTCGTCTCGGCCAGCGTACAGGAGGGCCGAAAGCTTGGCAAGCAAGGGCCAAGCCCCGCGGGTTTCGCCGGACAAGACCCCTCCACCAGCGCAAGGCCCATGAAAACGGGCCCTGGCTCACTTCTTCAGGAAGTCGACGTCCCCCTTCTTCTGCGTCTTCGAGGGCTTCGCCTTCTCGTTCTCGGTGCCCCGATCCAGGAGCTCCGGATCGAGCTTCGGCTTCACGCTCGTCGGCACCGGCTTCGGCGCCGGCGCGGCCTTCTTCGGCGCCGGCGCATCCTCGTTTCTCTCGCCCTTCACGTCCTTGGTGTCGCGCGGCGTCGTCGTGGGCGTCGGCGGCACCGTGAGCGCCCGCCGCGCCCGCTCGCGCGCCGCTTGCACCTCCGGCGCCTCATCCCCCTTCGGATCAAGCTGCCGCGCCGCATCGAGCTCCTCCACGCAGATACGATACGACCCGCGCTCGCACCACCAGAGCGCGTCCGCCCGGAGCGCCCGCGCCCTGTCGAACGGCGTATCCAACGGCGCCGGCACCCGATCCGGTAGCGGCAAGATCGCCTCCGGATCCTCGGCATCCCGCGCCACGCGCCACAACACCACCGCGAGGACCACGAGCGCCGCCACGGCCGCGAGCTCCGCGAGCCACCGCTCCTTCATCCAGCGCCGCATCCGCGACACGCGTTGCCGCACGCGCGCCGCCGGGACCTGCTCCTCCTCGGCGATGCTCTCGAGCTTCTCGCCCTCGCCCTCCCGCGCCATCCAAGCGAGCGTCTTTTTCGCCTCCTCGGTCGCCGGCGCCTGACGCTCGGCCCAGCGGAGGAGCGCCTCTTCCTCGACCGGCGGCGGGCCCGCCACGAGCTCGGGCGGATCCCGCACCTCCTCGCGCGCCGTGCGCCGATGCGCATCCGCGACCTTGTGCCGCGCGATCCCAAGCAAGTACTTGCGCAGCTCGGCGCCGTCGTCCGGGCGGTTCTTCGCGATGAGCGCCTCGCAGAGGACGGTCTGGACGATATCGTCGGCGTCCGCAGGCGAGACCCGGCGGCGCACGAAATCGAGCAAGAATCGCCGCAGCTCCGGATCCGCCAGCGGCTCGGAAACCCTCGGTTCGTCCATGGGCATCGGAGCGCTCATCGCCCCCTCATCGGAGAACGTACCCGGAGTGTGACAGGCGAAAAAATGATTTTTTTCGCGCGCCCGAGCCGTCACGATCGCCCCAGGATCCCCGACAGCGGGGCATGAACGCCCTCTTCGCGCTCCTCCTGCTCCCCACGGTCCTCCTCCCGTCCCCGCTCCCCGGCGCGCCGGCCGGAGCGCCTGGCAAACCCAAGGTCGAAGCAGCCGCGCTCATCCGCGTCGACAAGAGCGAGCACCGGCTCGAGCTCGTCGCCCAGGGCGGTCGTGTGATCAAGACGTACAAGGTCGCGCTCGGCAGCGGCGGCGCGGGCCCCAAGCGCTTCGAGGGCGACAAGGTCACGCCCGTCGGCACCTACCGCGTGAAGGGCCGCTTCAAGGGCCTGTTCCATCAGTTCCTGAACGTGACCTACCCGAACGACGAGGACCGCGCGCGCTTCGCCGAGCTGAAGCGCCGCGGCGAGGTCCCGCCCGGCCGCACCGTCGGCTTTGGCATCGGCATCCACGGCGTCGGACAGCGCGACTGGAACGCCGTGCACAAGCAATCCGACTGGACCCACGGCTGCATCGCGCTCGACGACGCCGAAATCGACGAGCTCTCCCGCCTCGTCCCCGACGACACGACGCTCGTCATCACGGACTGATTCCTGTTGAGGGATCGGGGAGTCGGGCTGTATGGTCCCGACGAACCGATGACGACGGAGATGCATTGCTGGCTCGTCAAGAGCGAACCCTACAAATACTCGTTCGCCCAGCTCCTCGCCGACAAGCGGGCCGTCTGGGATGGCGTGCGCAACTACGAAGCCCGAAACAACCTGCGCGCCATGAAGAAGGGCGATCTCCTGCTCTTCTATCACTCGAACGAAGGCAAGGCCGTCGTCGGGATCGCCCGCGTCGCCCGCGAAGCCTACCCAGATCCCACCGCCGCAGGCGAAGACTGGAGCGCCATCGACATCGAGCCCGTCATCGCCCTCAAAGCCCCCGTCGAGCTCGAAGTCATCAAGAGCGATCCGTTCCTGACCGACATCGCCCTGCTCAAGCGCTCCCGCCTCAGCGTCGTCCCCGTCTCAGCCGAGCACTTCGAACACGTGCTCGCCCTCGGCAAAACAAAGCTCCCTGTCCGAAAAACGCGGCGGACTTGACGAAAGGCCCCCCCCGGGGCAACGCTGCGCGCCGTGATCCGCCCCAGCCTGCGCTCGCGCACCGCGTTCACCCTCGCCGCACTCCTCGCGGCCTCCCTCGCCGCCTGCTCCAACGTACAAGTCACGTCAGCCGTCACGAATGAGCCCGTCTGCGCCGATTTCACGCTCGGCGGCCCCAACAACAAGATGCGCGGCGGCCTACGCCAGCCAGTCCGGATCACCGTGCTCGACGGCGACGATCAAGTCGCGCGCGTCCTTCTCCTCGGCAAACGAGCCGAGGCAGACCCCGGCGTGCGGCTCGTCCTGCCGGACAAGGACGCCGAGTACAAGGTCGAGTGGTCCCAGTGCAGCAACGAGCGCGCCTCCGTGCCGCTCCGCGCAGGCAAGACCCCCGAGCGCGAGCTGACGACCTACGAGTGCGGCGAAGCCAAGGTCTACAAGACCGACCCCCTGGCCACGAAAAAAGGCGACCGCGCCTCCCACGCGTTCACCTTCCAGCCCCCCCCGAACCCAGCCTGCTGGGTCGACGAGCGCCCCGCCGAAGAACCCCCAAAGCCCGCCGCCGTCCCCGAACCCCCCCCGCCCGCCGAACCCGCCGACGCAGGCGCCGACGACGCCGCCCCCGCCGACGCAGGCGACGCCGGCGACGCCGGCACGGACGCAGGCGCCGCGAAGCCGGCCGACGGCACGAAGGACAAACCAGCCGAGGCACCAAAGGTCGAAGCACCGAAGGCCGTAGTGCCCCAGTCCGCGCCCGAAGCCCCGAAGCCTGCGGCGACGCCGTAGCGCTGGAAGGCGTTGCGCTGGGGCGTTGCGCTGGGGCGTTGCCCCAGGCCCCAGGAGGGGGCTGTCCGCCCCCTCCACCCCGGACCAGCGAGGCGCTGGACCCAAGCTCGATGAACTGCGCGATGCGCAGTTCATCGAACAGGCCCGGTTCAAGACCAGCAACGACCCTGCCCACCGAGACAGCCGCGTGGCGGGTTCGGCTGGCGACCAGGGTTGTTCGGCGGCCTGTTTGAAAAACTGCGCGCAGCGCAGTTTTTCAACCCCGGGTCCAGCGCCTCGCTGGTCCGGGGTCGAGGGGGCGGACAGCCCCCCGCGGGGTCCGGGGCAGCGCCCCGGCGCGATGGCTTCCGCGTGGGGTGGTTCCCGTGCATGTCTATGCCGGACCATAACCCGTTGCCAGCATTGTGCGTCGACCAGTTGAATGGCGCCGCCCCGGACGCCGCGCCTGATCCGTGCGCCCCCTGCCCACGGGCCTCTCGCGCACGAAAATTGCCGCTGTTCCCCGCCTGAATGGCGATCATCGAACAGACGTGGACGTTCTTTCCGGGGCGCTCGTATAGCCAGGTCGAGCTCTCCGAGGCGCTCCCCCGGTGGCTCGATGGACGCGCCCTCGGGCTCGCCCGCCAGCTCTTCCGGAGAAGCGCGGTCGAGCGACGCAACATGGTCATCACCCCGGAAGAGCTCGTCTCCGTCGGCCGCTCCTTTGCCGCAAAAAACGAGCTCTACCGCACGACCGTCCGTGACGCCTGCGGCGCGCTCGCCCGGCGCATCGCCGAGGGGACGACCGAAGACGAGCGCGACAGCATCGACCTCGTCATCACGGCTTCCTGCACGGGATTCCAGATTCCGGCGATGGACGCGACGCTCGTCGCGGCGCTCTCGCTCTCGCCGAACGTCCGCCGCATCAACCTCACGCAGCACGGCTGCGCGGGCGGCGCCGCGGCCCTCGCGATCGCGCACGAATGGCTCGCCGGCCGCCCCGAGGCCCGCGCCCTCGTCGTCTGCGTCGAGCTCTGCTCGCTCACCTTCTTGCCCGAAGATCGAAGCGAGGAAAACCTGGTCTCCGCGGCGATCTTCGCCGACGGCGCCGCCGCCGTGATCCTCGCGGGCGAGCGAGCCGAGCGGCGTGACGCGAGGGCGCCGGCGCTCCGGGTCCGCGACACCTTCCGCGAGCTCTTCGCCTGCACCGAGCACTTCATGGGCTTCGAAGTCCGCGCGGAGGGGCTCAAGATCAAGCTCTCGCGCGACGTCGTCGCCTTCGCCGAGCGTGGCCTGCCGGATCTCTTCTCGCGGGTGCTCCGCCGGTTCGACGTGCCCGACCCGAGCTGCCTCTCGTTCGGCGCGGTGCACCCCGGCGGCCGGCGCGTGCTCGAAGCGCTCGAAGATCACGCGCGGCTCCCGAAGAGCGTGACGCGCACGAGCTGGGACACACTCGAGCAGCACGGCAACATGTCCTCGGTGACCGTGCTCGTCGCGCTCGATCAAATCCTGCACGAAGAGGGCCCGCGCGGGCCCGGCGCGCTCGGGCTCGTCACCGCCTTCGGCCCAGGGTTCTGCGCAGAAATCGGCCTCCTGGAGACCACCGCCGGCCAATGAGCGAGAGGCCTCCGCTCGGGATCGTCGGCGGCGGGATCGCAGGCCTCGCCGCAGCCATCGCAGCGGCCCAGCGCGGCCGCGAGGTCATCGTCTGGGAGAGCGGCGTCATCGGCCGCGACAAAGTCTGCGGCGAGTTCCTCTCCCCCGAAGCCGAAGAGGATCTCGACGCCCTCGGCTGCGGCGATCTCACCTCCGCGCTGAAACCCGCGCCGCTGCGCACCGTGGCCCTCTTCGGCGCCGGCGGCGCGCGCCTCGACCTCACGCTCCCCGGCCGCCCCGCGCTCGGCCTGACGCGCGCAGCCCTGGAAACCTTCCTCGCCCGCCGCGCGCAAGACGCCGGCGCGACCGTCCTCGAACGCACGCCCGTCCGCGCGCTGGCCCCCAAGCCGCCACGCACCCTCGAAATCCAAACCCAAGCCGGCGCGCGCGCCGTCCGCGGCCTCGTCCTCTCGATGGGCAAACGCTCCCCCCTCGACGCCCCCCTCGCCCTGCCACGCGCCCGCGCCGACCGCCCCACCTTCGTCGCCCTCAAAGCCTACTGCGCGCCCACGCCCCTCGAAGCCGACGTCGAGCTCTACCTCGTGCCCGGCGGCTACATCGGCGTAAACCCCGTCGAAGACGGTCGCATCGGCATCTGCGCGCTCCTCGACAGCGACGCGCGCCCCGACTGGCAAACCCTCGAAGCCCAAGCCACCCGTCACCCCGCCCTCGCCCAACGTCTCGCCGCCCTCGGCCCCCCCACGCAAAAACCCCGAGGCCTCGCCCGCTTCGGCTTCGGCCCCCAAGCCATCGCGCGCACCTGCCCCACCACAGGCGTCCCCCTGCTCTTCGCCGGCGACGCCGCACGTCTCGTCCCCTCCTTCACAGGCGACGGCATGGCCATCGCCCTCCGCAGCGGCCGTCTCGCCGCCCTCGCCACCTTCTCCCCCGACCCCATCCACGCCTACACCCGCGCCTTCTCCCGCGCCTTCACAGCCCGCTTTCTCGTCGCCGGCGTTTTGCACGGTCTCCTCCTGCGCCCGCCCATCTTCGAGCTGCTCGCGCCGCTGGTGGGTCGTGCGCCAAGGGTCGTCGACATGTTGTATCGCGCGACGCGGGGGTGAGGAGGGAGGGAGGCGTCGCGCCGGGGCGCCGCCCCGGGCCCCGCGGGGGGCTGTCCGCCCCCTCGACCCCGGACCAGCCAGGGGCTGGACCCAGGGTTGAAAAACTGCGCTCCGCGCAGTTTTTCAAACAGGCCGAGGAAGAAGCCGGGGGGCCAGCAGAACCAGTAGCGCGGCTGTCTTGGTGGGCAGGGTCGTTGCTGGTCTTGACCGGGCCTGTTCGATGAACTGCGCATTGCGCAGTTCATCGAGCTTGGGTCCAGCCCCTGGCTGGTCCGGGTGCAGGGGCGGACAGCCCCTGCTGGGGCCTGGGGCAACGCCCCAGCTCCGCGCCTGTGCCTTCACGGGTCGGCCTCGTGCCTGCGTGACGGCAACGTCTGCCGCGGCGAGGCGAGTGTGTGCATTTACACGTCGGCGCGCTGCATTCCTGCGGTCGGTGCTTGCATCCATGGGTTCGATGTGTGCCGTCACACGTCGAGAGTCTGCCTTGGGGGGGACTGAGTGTGCCTTTGCGGGGAGAGGGGGTGCCTTCGCGGGTGGATGGCGTGCCGTGGCGGGGTTTGGGGATGCATCCATGGGGGAGGCGTTTGCCGCGCAGGGGCGGGGGCGTGCAATCGAGTGCTTTCGGCCATGAGGAGCCGGCCGTCGCGGAGAATCGACCGCGCCCGGTCGAGGCGCCCGTGCCCGGCCGGATTGCAGCCCCCCGCAGGCATTGTGGCCCCTTGCGCAAGACGTCGCAGCGGGCGGCACGCGACCGTCGTACGCAAGGCCAGGTCCGCGGGGGCTTGGCCGGGCCTCGCGCAGCGCATCGAGCAGACCTGGACCTCGACTGGACAGGCTCCGGCCGAGCCATGTACGCTCTCTCGCGTTCCGAAGCGTGCAAAGGAGCATGCCCACACCATGGACACGAACGTGCAGGCCCAGGTCGCCGGAGCGTGGGGGGCGCGCGTGAGGCGGTGGCTGGCGATAGCGTCGGTGATGGCGCTGGTCGCTGCGTGTTCGTCGGCCGACGACCCTCCGCTTACACGATGCGAGCGAAAGGCGATTGCGTGCCAGAACAGTTGTTTCAAAGCGGGTGGGGGCTCGGCCTGCCTGAGCTGCTGTTCGACCAATGCCGCCGCCTGCGCAAGAGGAGAAGATTATGGATTTTTCGGGTGCCCTGGTATCGAGTAGCAGCGGGATCGGCTCGTCGGCGTCACGGAGGGGGCCCCTCCATCATGCTTGAACGAGTGCGATTCGCGCTCTTCGTCGGCGCCTGCGTGATGTCGAGCCTGGGTTGCGAGCAAAAGCCCAACAAACCCGCGCGACCCAAGAACGATGCTGGACAAACGATCCTGCGGGTCGAGTGTGACGTACCCTCGCAGCAATGCTTCACAGGCTGCATCAAGCGTCAAGAGGAGCGGTTTTGTCCTTCGTGTTGCCTCGACCAGTTGATGTTATGTGACGACGGCCATCCCTACTCCTTCGAGTCGTGCGACGCCGCCGACAGCAGCTCGTCTCCCCTTCGTCCTCCCTTTCAAAAGTAACGGCCTCGTTATCACATGGGCGGGCCACCGTGGGGCGCACATCGTGCCGTGCGTACGCGGCTCGACGCGCGCACGGACTCGCTGCTGGTTCGGCTGGCCCCCCGGCTTCTTCCTCGGCCTGCTTGAAAAACTGCGCATCGCGCAGTTTTTCAACCCTGGGTCCAGCGCCTCGCTGGTCCGGGGTCGAGGGGGCGGACAGCCCCCCGCGGGGTCCGGGGCGGCGCCCCGGCGGCGGCGGCGCTTCCCTGCGGTTTGGGGGTGAGGACTCGCCTCGTTTGCACTATATGGGGCGCTTCCAGGATTCCCTTCGCTCCTCCGAGGTTTGCCCTGAGCGCTGCACCTTCTTCCCGCCGTTCGCCCGAGCGCCTGTTTGACCGGCTCGGCCGCTTGCAGTTCGAACGCCCGCTCGTCCCGCTCCTCGTCGCGGCGGCGCTCACGGTCGTCTCGGTGGTCCTTGCGTTGCGGCTCACCATCCAGACGGGGTTCGAGTCGCTCTTGCCCTCCTCTCGCCCGAGCGTGCAGGAGCTCAATCGGGTCGCTGCGCGCACGGCGGGCGTCTCCACGCTCTTCATCGTCCTTGAAGGCGGCCCGAACACGCCCACGATCGCGCTCCGACAGGCGGGGGATGCTCTCGTGCCTGCCCTTGCGGCTGTGGGCGCGCCCTGGGTGGGCAGCGTCGAGGATGGGGTCCATGAGGCGCGCGCCTTCCTCTCGCCTCGCGCGGGCCTTTATGCGGAGACGAAGGACCTTGAAGGCCTGCGCGACGACATCGAGGCGCGGTATGCTTACGAGGTCAACAAGGCCACGGGCACCTTGCTCGATGAGAGCGAAGAGCCTCCGGCGCTCGACGCCGAGAGCATCAAAAAGCGCTTCAAGCTCGGCACCGAGGCCACGCCCGATCGTTTCCCCGACGGCTATTACCAATCGAAGGATGGCAAGACGCTCGTCGTCGCTGTCCGCTCCAAGGTCATCGGCAGCGATTTCTCGCGGGGGAGCGAGGCCTTGCGCCGCATCCGCGAGGCCGTCGTTCGGGTGAACCCGGCCTCGTTCCACCCCGAGATTCGCTATGGCTTCGGCGGTGACCTCCAGACGGGCATCTCCGAGTTTGCCGCGATCAACGCGGACCTCACCGAGGTCGGCCTCTTTGGGGCGGCGCTGCTCGCGGGCGTCGTGTTCCTCTATTACCTCCGCATCCGCACCCTCTTCGCCATGCTGATCACCATCGGCATTGGCGTCGCGTGGACGTTTGGCGTCACCGAGCTCTTGATTGGCCATTTGAACATGGCCACGGGCTTTCTTTTCACGATCGTCGCGGGCAACGGCATCAATTTCAGCATCATCTACATGGCGCGGTACCTCGAAGCGCGCAGGGACAAGGTCCCGCTCGCCGAGGCGCTCGATCTCGCGCGTCGGGAGACCTGGCGCCCCACGCTCACGGCGGCTGCCGCGGCCGGCGCGGCGTATGGCTCGCTCGGCGTCACCGAGTTCCGCGGCTTCCGCGATTTCGGCGTCATTGGCGGCATTGGCATGCTCCTCTGCTGGATCGCGACCTACCTCGCCCTGCCGAGCATCCTCACGCTGATGGAGCGGCTCCTCCCGCTCGATCGCGAGGCCAAGGGCGTCTGGGGCCGCATCCAGCGCGCCACGCAGGGCGGGCTCGCGTTTGGCCGTCCGTTTGCGGCCCTCGCCGAGCGCGCCCCGCGCTTGCTCACGGTCCTCGGCGTCGCCGTGGCCCTCGTCGGCGGCGCCGTTGCGGTCTTCTACGTGAAGAGCGACCCGATGGAATACGACCTCCGGAACCTGCGCACCGACGCGAGCGCGCGGGCCGAGGAGATTCGCCTGAGCACGCTCGCCGAGCAGATCACTGGCTACGTCGGCACGGACGGCATGGCCATCCTCGTCGATCGCCCCGAGCAGGTCGAGCCTCTGCGCGAGGCGCTTGATGCGAAACGCGACGCCGCGCCCCCGGGGGAAAAACCTTTCGAGAAGGTCCACGCGCTCCAGGACTTCGTCCCCGCGGCGCAGGCCGAGAAGATCCCGATCCTCGAAGAGATCAAGCAAAAGGTCCTGAAGGCGCATCGCCGCGGCGTCATCCCGGACGCGGACTGGAAGACGATCGAAGAGGTCTTGCCCCCGGACGACCTGAAGCCGTTCGGCATCCAGGACCTGCCGGCGGGCCTCGCGCGTGCGTTCACCGAGACCGACGGCACGCGCGGCCGCATCGTCTACATCAGCCCGACCGAGGGCCAGACCGTCGACGACGCCCATTACCTCTTCCGCTGGGCGAACGCGTATCGACGCACCGTCTTGCCGGACGGCAGCGTGATCCTCGGCTCGGGCCGTGCGGTCATTTATGCCGACATGTGGGCCGCCGTCATCGACGACATCCCGCCCGCGGTGCTCTTGTCGCTCCTCGGCACGGTCCTCGCGGTGCTCGTCGCCTTCCGCCGCGGCCTCCCCTCGGTCTACGTGCTCGCCGCCTTGCTCGTCGGCATCGGCTGGATGGCGCTCGCGCTCGTCATGATGAAGGTCAAGCTGAACTTCTTGAACTTCATCGCATTGCCGCTCACGTTCGGCATCGGCGTCGATTACGCGGTGAACATCGTGCAGCGGTATACCCGCGAGGGCACGGGCGGCGCGATGGCCGCGGTGCGCGAGACGGGCGGCGCGGTCGTGCTTTGCAGCCTCACCACGGCGCTCGGGTACATGGCGCTCGTGCGCTCGAATAACTTCGCCGTGCGCAGCATGGGCGTCGCCGCGGTCATCGGCGAGGTCACCTGCCTCTTCGCCGCCGTGATCGTCCTGCCCGCGGCCCTCGTGTGGATGGACCGAAAACGCGCGTAGCAGACGCTTCCCTTCGCGGCCGGCTCGTCTTATCGTGCCGCCGTGACAAAGCCCGAAGATCGAGGTGGGGGAACGACGGAGCGCAGTGGCTCGGGGCTGCGCTCCGCGGCGAGCCTCCTGTTCACGGTGGCGCTGCTCGCGGCGACGGGCGCGGCGCTTTACAACGTGTTTGGCGTGAGCGTGGAGATCGAGGCGCTCGCCTCGGAGACCGCGTGCCAGGGCCAGGGGCCCGCGTGCAAGGCGCAATTCACCTACTGGGAGCGCTCGCCGATCGCGCACACGTTCGCGATGCAGACGCCCCAGGGCAATCACCCCGTGGTGTGCAAACGCGAGTACATCCTCGCGGGCGCGTGGAGCTGCAAGGGCAAGGACGGCGCCGCGACGGCGACGGCGGAGCCGAGCCCGTCGGCCTCCGCCGCGCCGTCGACGAAAGCGCCGGCGAAGGCGGGGCCGGCGAAGACACCGGGGAAGACGCCCTGACGAGGGCGCGGGCTCAAACGAGCAGCGCGCCCTCGAATTCGCCGTAGCCGCCGGGAATGAAAAAATCCTTCCCCGGCTGGAGGCCAAAGGCGCGGATCACCGTCGCCGCGATGTCCTGCGACGTCGGCGGCCGCGTCGCCTTCGTACCCGACTCCTCGATGAGGTTGACCGGCGCGCCGAGCGGCGAGCCAGGCGCCGTTTCGTCGTAGCCGCCGAGCATCTGGTTCCCCTTCACGCTCCCGCCGACCAGGATGCCACACGTGGCCGGGTGATGGTCCGTCCCGTCCTGCGGGCTCCGCGCGAACGTGCGCCCGAAATCGCTGTAGATGTAGACCAGCGTCTCGTCGAGCAGCGAGCCTTGCCCCGAGGACGCGGGCGTGAGTTGCATCTCGTTGAGCACCTGGCCAATGGCTTCGAGCGCGATCCGCAGGTGGCTCGTCTGCGCGCGCGCGCCGCCCGAATAATGCACGTCGAACCCGGTGTTCGCGATGCTCGTCGCGCGCAGCGTCACGCTCGTCACGAGGTTCGACTTGAGCAGGCGCAACGCGAAGTCGAACGAGCCGCCCGCGAGCACGCTCCCGCAGACGTCGGCCGATCCGATGCACGCGGTCTGGAACGGCCCGCCTCCATAAAGCGGATCGGCCTTCAGGAACTCGAACCCCTTCGTCTGATCGAGCACGGAGAGCACGTCCCGCGCCACGGTCTTGCTGAGGCCCGCATACGTGTCGTGGATCTGCCGATAAAGCTCGTCCGTCCCCTTCGTCGAAAGGCCGTTTCGGTCGCGGATCGCTTCGAGCACCGCGCGATCCGTGATCGTGAGCGGCAACGTCTCGCCGGTGGGCGTGCCGTCGAACGCCATTCCCTCCACGTCCGTCCGGGTGCGGAGGCCGTCCCACGCGCTGTTCCGGCGGTCCGAGATCGTGGACTCGACGAGCGCGAGGCTCGTGAGCGTATACGGCGTGGCGAGCGAGGGCAGGTCCAGCGCCGCCGGCAGCGTGCCGCCGAGCGACGCGTTCGGGACGGGTCTGTCCGGGAAATACGCCGCCATGTGGTTCGCGATCACGGCCTGCACGCTGGGCGCGCGGAAGGTCGAGCCCGCGACGCCGCACATGCTCGCGATGATGCCGCTCCCGTGCGACGCCGTGCCCTGATCGGCGCCGACGAGCACGCAGGTGCGCTCATACAGCTTGTACTTCGGATCGACCCACGAATAGCCCCACGGGCGATAGGTCTGCGTGCCGCCGGAGAGCGGATTCGAGCCCGTCGTGTCGGCGGGGTTCGCGTCGTTCCAGGACACGGGCCCGCGGAGCTTGCGGGTCGGGTTCGTGGACCCGAGGTCCGCGGCCGTCCCGTCGAAGTTCCGCACCTGCTCCTTCGAATACCCGAACGGGTGCACGCCGCCGTCGGGCGGCTGGATGAATTTGTCGATGCCGGCGCCCGTCAGCGGCGTGAAAAAATGCTCCCAGTTGCACCCGCCGTCGAGCCAGATGCAAAGGAGCTTCGTGGGCCCGCTCGGGGGCGGCGCGGCGGACGCGCTTCGCACGGCGAAGCGGCCGAGGAGCGCGAGCTGGGAGGCCCCGAGGGCGGCGAGGAGGAATGTTCGGCGGCTCGTATTCATCGGGGCTCTCAGTAGAAGATCCAGTCGGGGTGGCGAATGAAATAGGAGCACGTGCCAATGTAGGCGTTCCGCGCGTCCTTCTCCATTTCGAGGGGGACGAACACCGTGGAGAACACGCGATCGACGTCCGCGTCGGTCGCGTCCACGGCGTGGAAATGCAGGTACCAGGCGCGGAGGACGGCCTTCACGCTCGCCGCGTCGGCGCTGCCCGTCTGGACCGAGGCCCCGGCGGGAAGGAGCGCCGGATTGCCCGCTTTGTCGAGCGCGAGCGCGCACCAGCGCTGCGAGACCTGCGTGATCACGCCGAGGAAGCTCGGGGAGACGGTGCCATCGGCCTTGAGCTGGTTCGGCGCCGAGCCGCCCCCGAGCGCGGCGTACCGCTCGACGGGCAGGTTCTCATAAGGCCCCGGGATCGAATCCGGCGACGTGAAGGGATACCCGTCGTCGCTCTGGGCCGTCTTGTGCGGGATATCGAAGCTCGACGCGGCGACGTAAAAGTCGTCGTCCGACAGGCCGAGCTGCTGGTAGAGGGCGCGCCCGACGTCATCGGCGGAGAGCCGGGTGATGCGGCGGGCCTCGATCGACGGCAGAGGATCGGCGGTCCGCGCTTCGAGGTTCGTCACCCACGCGCGGATCTGGGCCATGGTCATCTTCGTGGCTCCGCTCGCCGCGATCTCGGCGAACGGCGGCCCCGCGATGGGCATTTGCTTGAACGCGCGTGTCCCCTTCCCTTCGAGGAGGCGAATGAGCTCGCTCGTATCGGGCTTGCCCGGCACGACGACCGCGGCGTTGTAGACGACGAGCGATTCGAAGGCCTCGATCGACGCGAAATACCCGCGCGCCCCCGTGACATGGCATCCCTGGCAGGACGGGGCGAGCGCGTCGAACACTTCCTGGTTTCGCGCCCGCTCCTCGGGCGTCGGCCCGCCGCAGGGGTTGCTCTCGTCCCCTTCGCAGCTCGCGACCCCGAGGGCCACGACGAAGGGGGCGACGATCTTGAAAAGGATTCGTTTTCGCATGTCATTGCCCCCTGCGGAACGACGTGGACTGCGTCAGGGACTTGATGAAGGGCCGCACGAGCCGGCCCTTCGACACGAACGAGGCCGTGAGCGTCTCGAGATACCCATTCTCCGTCACCGGATCGATGTCACGCCCGAGGACACGCTCGTGCACGCGGCGCACGACGCACCGGTCGAACGATCCCGCGGCCACGATGAGCTTCGCGAACCCGAGCGGCCCCACGGTCCCGTCGCTGGTCTGCCCGAGCAGGGTGAGCTCCGGCGGCAGGAAATCGAGGAACAGAGCATAAGGATTGGCGTTCGCCTCCTCCTCGGTGGCGGGCGTGAGGAGCGAGCCCGGCAGGTACCACTTGTTCCATTGCGCGAACGGCTCCTCGGCGTACGGCCATGCGCCCGTGCGCCACGCGGGATCCCATTGCCAGTTGCCCACGCCGGGCATGTAGTACGCTGCGCCCCAGCCCTCGAACGCGTGGCCGGCCTTCGCATACCGCTTGAAGTGCATCGCCGCGGTATCGATGCGCGCGTGGCAATGCTGGCACGGGCCTTCGCGGCCGGGATCGGTCTCGTACGTGTTGAACGCGACGTCCCCGCCCGGCGGCAAGAGCTGCTCGCAAGCGAGGGTCTCGAGCGCGCGCGCCGCGCGCAGGCGCTCACGCGGGTACGTGTCGAGGAAGCCGAGCGAGGTGAGCATGCCGGCCGAGGGAAAGCCCTTCGAGGTGCCCGGATCCTTGCGCGGATCAAACGTGTACGCGCGCTCCTTCAGGAAGAACATGTTCCGCGCGGAGATCGAATACTCGCGCCACGCCTTTGGATCCTTCGCGTCGTGACGCGGATCCACGGCCGCGCCGGCAAAACTCGCCGGGTTCCACCAGCTCTCGTCGTCGAGCACGTCGAGCGCGCCGCCGGCGAGGGATTGGTTGACGTGGGCCGCCTGGACCTCGGTCGGGCCGACGGACGAATCCGAGAGGATGAGGTCGGTCGCGGGCCGGTTGTGCCAGACGAGGTGCGCGAACAGGCGCGCCGGCTCCTCGGCGAGCAGGCGCCGCTGGCCGTCCGGGTTCGTCGCGATGTACGGGGCATGGCCGGGATAGGTGCCGGGATCGAACCAGCAGCTCACGGCGTTCTTGCCGCAGCCGCAGGTGCCCTCCGCGCGCTGGTTGCATTCGATGTCGACCGGCGCGCCGTTCGGCTTGATCTGGCCGGTGTTCGTCGTATTGGCCGCGCTCCCGACGAGCGTCACCGAAGTGCCCGGCGCCCACCAGGGCTCGACCGTGGTCTTCGCGGCGCCGGCGGCGCAGTTCACGTCCGGGGAGGCAACGTCACGGAAATAGTGAAGCGCGCCCTCGTTCGCCGTGCCCGCTTTGCACGCGGTCAGCACGCGTTGCTGCTTGGGCCCATATTCCGGCGCGTCGGCCGTGCGCGGGATCAGCGGGAGGTTTACCCACTTGCGCGCATGCTCGAAGGTGATGTCGTAAAACCGTGGGTCTTCGAGGGCCTCATCGATGAAGCCGTCGACGTACACGAACTGCGCCTCGGGCGTCGCCAGCGCGAGGAGCGCCTGCATTCGCTCATCGGTCGGGGGCACGCCGAGCAGGGCAATGCTGGCGCGTCGGAGCAAACGGAGCGGGGTGAGCTCGTCCTCGGGCTCCTCGCGCTCGGGCGTGACGCCGTCACCTGGGTTGACCGTGCAATCGGGTTTTCCCGAAGAGGAAGCAGGATCCCCCTGGGAACACGCGACGAGCGTGATCCCGAAAAGGAATGTGTACCTGTGCATGATGCGCGGCACATTAAGGGCCGCGTCGACACGCGTGCAAGAAAGCGACGCGCGCGCCTCCGCGGCGCCTCACTCCCCCGGCAGAAATCGCGGCACGCGCAGCAAGCTGCTCGTCGTCTCGTCGGTGCTGCTCGAACGCCAAACGGCGATGTAATACAGACAGGACGTATCGAGCGTGAACTGCTGGATGGCGTCCGGCGAGGAAAAGATCTGCACCTGCCCGCCCCCGGTCTTGGGAATGCGGTTCATGATGCGCGCCTGGCCATTGGCCCAGTACAGGTAATTCTCGTCCTGCGCCATTGCGGGGGCGAGGTCGCTGCTGGCGAATGGCCACTCCGTGAGGGTCTTCGCCTCACTCCCGTCCTTCCGGGCGCGCACCAGGCGGACGGGGCTCGCGTTCGTTGCAATCCAGAAGAGGAACGTCGAATCGGCAACGAAATGCGTGGTGGCGGCGCCATCGATGACGAGGAGCGCGCCGCCCTCCTTCGGCGTCGCGTGAAAGCCCGGCATCGACCAGAGCACGCTGGCCGACCAGTATAGCTTGTCCTCGTCCGCGATCATGCGCGGCACCATGTCCGGCGTGAGATCCTTGTCCTTGGCCAGGGTATCGGGCGTGCCGCCCGACTTCGAGACCCGCCGCACGGCTTGATCGGCCAGAGCGATCCAGTACACGAACGATGCGTCCACCGCGATCGACATCGAGCCCTCCTCGTTGTCCGCGAGGAGGCTCGTCCCGCTCCCGTCCTTCGAGGCGCGCATGACCCGATCGCCGTCCATGAAATAGAGCGAGCTCGCATCCGCGACGAGGGACTCGGTCCAGGCCGACGCCGGGACCACCGTCTCGATCGCCCCGCCGGCCTTGGGCACGCGCAGCACCGCCCCCCCGGCGCCATACTGGGTGAAATACACGTGATCGCCGTCGGCGAGCACGCCCGAGAGCCGCTCGGCCCCGCTGACGAGGACCACCGGCGCCTCGCCGGCCGTGCAAAGCGGGGCCTCGCAGACGCCCGCATTGCAGGACCCGCCGCCGCAACACGCCGCCGACGTGCGGCACGCCTGCCCCTCGGCCGCGCAGACATCCTCGCTCCGCTTGCTCTCCGACAGCTCCGTCCGCGCCCCGCAGCCGGCCCCGACGAGCCCGACGACGAGCGCCGCCATCACCTTCCTGTTCGCCATGAAAGCTCCTGCGCTGAAAGATCCGTGCAACACGACGTTCATTCGCGTACCACGACCGAGCACACGACGCTCGTCGCCGCGCTGATCGTTACATGCTGTCGCGTGGTGTGGGGGGCGCGCGTGGCGTGACACGCCCGCGCGCGATGGAGGCGGCGCATTCCCGGGTCGCGCCCCTGAACATCGCGGCGAACACGGCCTCGCGGGCGAGGACGAAGCGCGCACGGCAGCCCTTCGTCGTGCTTCAGGTCCGGCTGGCCGCTCGGAGCCGAGCGGCCGCGGGGCCGTCGTCACGGACGTAACTTTGTGCTTGCATGGTTTGATGTCAAATCATATATCTCGCATAGACATTTTGACCTCAAACTTTCTACGCGGAGGCTGCGTGGCGGAAACAAGAGCTCCACAGACGAACAAACTGCGTGTGTTCCAGCGCAAGGACATCGACAACATCCCCCAGCTCGCCGCGCTGCCGGCGTCCGAGCGGGAGGCGATGAAGGTCGTCTCCGCGGTGCTCCCATTTCGGGTGAACAACTACGTCCTGGAGGAGCTCATCGATTGGAATCGCGTCCCGGATGACCCCATGTACCGCCTCACGTTCCCTCACCGGGAGATGCTGAGCGACGACGATTATCGCATCGTCGAGGCGCTCGTCCGCGAGGACGCGCCCGCGAACGTGGTGCAGGCGGCCGCGCGCGAGATTCAGACGCGGCTGAACCCGCATCCGGCCGGTCAGATCGAGCTGAACGTGCCCCTGCTGGACGGCCACCCGGCCCGTGGAATCCAGCACAAATATGCGGAGACGGTGCTCTTCTTCCCCACGCAGGGGCAGACGTGCCACGCGTACTGCACCTACTGCTTCCGCTGGCCCCAGTTCGTCGGACTGGACGACCTCAAATTCGCCAGCAAGGAGGCGGGGGATCTCGTCCGGTACGTCGAGGCGCACCCCAGCGTGACGAGCGTGCTGCTCACGGGCGGCGATCCGCTCGTGATGCGCACGGCGCTGCTCCGTCGCTACATCGAGCCGCTGCTCGCGGTCCCGCAGATCGCCTCGATCCGCCTCGGCACCAAATCGATGGCCTACTGGCCGGCTCGGTTCTTCGACGACAACGACGCAGACGACCTCCTGCGCCTGTTCGAGGACGTCGTCGCCGCCGGGAAAAACCTGGCGTTCATGGCTCATTATAGCCATCCGCGGGAGCTGTCGACGCCCGCCGCGGAGCGCGCGATGCAGCGCATCCTCTCGACGGGCGCCACGGTGCGGTGCCAGGCGCCCCTGATCCGCCACGTCAACGACGACGCCAGCGTGTGGGAGACGATGTGGCGCCGGCAGGTCCGCCTCGGCGCGATCCCCTATTACATGTTCATCGAGCGCGACACCGGCGCGCGCCATTACTTCGAGGTGCCTCTCGTCCGCGCGTACGAGATCTTCCGGGACGCATACTCCCGGGTCTCGGGCCTCGCGCGAACCGTGCGCGGACCTTCCATGAGCGCATTGCCTGGCAAGGTCGCCATCGACGGCATCCCGGAAATCCTGGGGCGCAAGGTCCTGGCCCTCCGATTCCTGCAAGCGCGGGATCCCTCGTGGGTCGGGCGCCCGTTCTTCGCGCGCTTCGATCCCCGCGCCACGTGGTTCGACGCGCTCAGGCCCGCGTTCGACGAGCCCGAGTTCTTCTTCCAGCCCTCGCTCGAAAGAATGAAGCGCGCGCGGCGGACGACCGGAGCCTCGAAGCATCGGCTCCCCATGCACGACGACGTGGCCTGCGCCTGAGCGCACGACCGCCCGGGGGCGGCTCCGCCATCCGACAAACCACTGGCCCGACGAGGAGGATTCATGTGCGGAATCGTGGGAGCGTTCTCCCCCCAAAAACCGTTCGACAAATTGCCGTTCACGACCAGGAACCTCGACCGCATCCACCACCGCGGTCCGGACGCGCAGGGCTTCTACGTCGATGATCACGCGATGCTGGGGTTCCGCCGGCTCGCCATCCTGGATCTCGCGGGCGGCGGGCAGCCGCTCTACTCCGAGGACGAGCAGATCGTCGTCCTCATCAATGGCGAGATCTACAACCACCACGAGCTGAGGCAACGGCTCGCCGACAATCACCGCTTTCGCTCCCGGGTGGACGGCGAGGTCCTCGTTCACCTGTACGAGGAGCGCGGGCTCGATTTCGTGAACGAGCTCCGGGGCATGTTCGCCTTCGCGCTCTACGATCGCAAGAGGCGCCGCCTCGTCCTCGGCCGCGACCGGGCGGGTCAGAAGCCGATGTTCTACCAGTGGAGCCATGGGTCGCTTCGGTTCGCGTCCGAAATCAAACCGCTCCTGCAGGACGGCGACAAACCCGCTGTCAGCCGCGCCGCCCTCGCCGAGTACCTCCGTTTCGGGTACGTCCCCTCGCCGCGGACGATCCTCGAGGGGATCCACAAGCTGCCCGCCGGCTCGGTCCTCGTCGCGGATGCCGGCACGACCCCGCGCACGATCGATTACTGGAAGCTCCGCTTCTCGCGGGACGACGGCCGGACGGTGCCGCCACGCGAGGCCGAGCAATGGTGCAAAGATCTGCGGAGCACGCTCTCGTCCGCCGTGAAGATGCGCCTGGAGAGCGAGGTGCCGATGGGCTTCCTCCTGAGCGGAGGCGTCGACTCGGCCAGCGTGTTCGCGCTCGGCGTGGGCGGCCTCGACAAACGCCGGGCCCAGGCCTTCACCATCGGCTTCCGGGGCGCTCCGATCGACGAGTCCGAGGCCGCGGCCGAGGTGACCCGCCGATACGAGGCGAAGCATCGGATCATTCACCTGGAGCGCAGCGAGGCGACGTCACTCGACGAGATCCTCCATCGCGTGGAGGAGCCGGTGTCGACGGACGCGCTGCTCCCGACGGCGTGCGTCTTCGAGGCCGTATCCCGGGCGAAGGTGACCACGGTGCTCTCCGGCGAGGGCAGCGACGAGCTCTTCGCCGGCTACACGAAGTTCGCGCGGGCCACGCGGGATCCGGAGCTCGAGCGCGTCGGCCCGCTGGAGCGGTATCTGCGTCACGAAGAGTTCGTCTTCACGGCGGAGGAGCGCGCGACCTTGCTCGGCGAGGACATCGTCGATCCCCGCTTCGACGAGCTCGAGCGCGAGGCGCGGGAGCTCGATCCGCTCTCCCAGATGCTCCTCCTCGAGACCCGCCTTCGCTTGCCCGATCGCATCAACCTTCGGCTCGATCGGACGAGCATGGCCCATAGCATCGAAGCGCGCGCGCCTTTCATGGACCACGGCGTGATGGAGTTCGCCGCGACCCTGCCCCACGCGGTCCGTACGGGGCCGAACTTCAACAAGCACGCGCTCCGCCATGCCATGCGCGATGCATTGCCCGAGGTCGTCTTGTCCGCGCGCAAGGCGCCGTTTCACGCCCCGGACACGTGGTTCACCGACGCTGGGCAGGACGAGGCGCTCCTCGGCCCGGACGCCATCGCCGAGGCGGGCCTCGTGAAGCCGGAGCCCGTGCAAGCGCTACGCGCGCGGGCGCGCGCCGGAGACCGGGCGGCGCAGGAGCGGGTCTTTTCGCTGTACGTGCTGCACGCCTGGCACCGGGCCTTTTATCGCCGGCTCTGCGCGTGATCGCGGGCCGCTATTTGTCGCCGACCGTCGAGTGATACGTGAACTTCTTGCCCTTGAGCTGCACGATCACGAGTGGTTTGTCCGCGTTTCGCTCGGCGTTGATCGCGATCTTCCCGGTGGCTCCCTGGAAATCCTTCGTCTCGGCGATGGCGTCCCGGATCGACGCCGGGGTGTCGCCCTTGGCTCGGCCGATCGCGTCGGCGAGCAGCTTCGCGGCGTCGTACCCCTGCGCCGCGAGGGCGGAGGGCTCCCTCTTGAAGCGCGCGGCGTACGCCTTGACGAATGCCTGCGAATGAGGCCAGGGCACGTCGGGGGAGAAATGGTTCGTGAAGTACGCCCCCTCGATCTCCTCGCCCGCGTCGGTCACGAGCGAATCGGCGTGCCACCCGTCCCCGCCGACGAACTGGCTGCCGGGAATCCCGGCCGCCTTGGCCTGCCGCGCGATGGGCACCATCGCGTTGTAATAGACCGGCGCGTAGATGATCTCGGGCCTCGCGTCGCGAATCTCGTTCAGGTACGTCGTGAAGTTCGTCTCGTTCTTGAGGAAGCTCTTTTCGAGGACGACCTCGGCGCCGAGCTTCTTGGCCTCCCTGCGGAACTCGTCCGCGAGGCCCGACGAATAGAGATCGTCGGAGGCGAAGAGGACGGCGAGGCGCTTCTTGCCGAGCGTCTCGACGACGAACCGCGCGCCGACCTGGCCCTGCTTGTCGTCGGTATAACAAGCCCGGAAGACGAAGGGGCCGACCTTCGTCACTTCCGCGTTCGTCGCCGAGGGCGCGATCATGGGGATCTGGTTCTTGTTCGCGACGATCCCGGCCGCCTTGGATCGGGCCGAGGAGACCTCGCCGAGCAGCGCGACGACCTTGTCGCGGTTGATGAGCTGCAAGACCTTGTTCGAGGCCTCCTGGGGATTCGACTTGTCGTCCTCGAACAGGAGCTTGATGGGTCTGCCCTTGACCCCGCCCGCCGCGTTGATCTCGTCGACGGCCAGCGCGATCCCCTCGCGCGTATCGACGCCGAACGAGGTATCGGCGCCCGAGAGGCTCAAATAGACGCCGACCCTCCATTCGTTCGCCGACGCGCCTCCGGAGCCCGCGCCGCTCCTGTCGCACCCCGGCGCGGCGAGCGCGCTCGAAAGCGCGCCACACGCGAGCGCCGTGATCCATTCCCTACGCCCGTATTTCTCACCCATCGCTGGCCCTCGAACGGTCGCGGTCCCACGCTCGTCCCTCCATGACCACAAGAAGAGCGTTTCTGCCGGATCGACCGCCAATCCGAGGGATCGACCTTATCATCCATTCGATCGGGCGGACAGCAGGAACGTGTCAATTTCGCCCGTCCCCGACGATTTCACATTTCGCGTACAATCGGCGGCGGAGCTCCATCGTTCATTCGATTCGACCAGCAGAAACCGCAGAAGCTCCCGTCCTTCCGGGCGCGCGCGAGGCGCCCCGAGGTCGCGCGGACGCCCCGCTGCCGGGTCAAAGATCTTTACAGCATCGAACGCCGGTCGAATAGTCGAAGTAATCGAACGGATGCGCCCGCACCATGGAGGCACAACCGTCCTTCTTCGATCGCGCGTAAAACCCGCCGACGAAGGTCCCCTCGGGATCGTCGATCCACTCGTCGATGTTGCCGACCATGTCGGCGATGCCGTCGCCCTCCCACCGGCTCGTGCAGGCCCGCGTCTCGCCCGTGCGGCGGAGGAGCGGCTTGTCCCCGGCCTTCACCGTGTTGAGGCGTGGATCGCTGTGACCGATGCTCGGATTGCCGTGGAGCAGCCCCGCGGGGTGCGCCTCGCGGAAGATGTTGCACTTGCCCTGCTCGTACGTGTCGCCATAAGGAAAGTTGCGGTCGTCCTCGCCCCGGCACGCCGTCTGCCACTCCGAGAGCGAACAAAGGCGCTTGCCCGCATTCTTGCAAGCGAGCGCGGCGAGCGGCCCCGTGAGGTAGCCCTGGGGGATCCGGCTCTTCTTCGACATCGCCTTGGGCTCGAAATTGCGCTGCGCTTGCCACGGCGGCAGCGGCGGCAGCGCCATCTCCCGCGCCTCGGTGGGCCCCACGGTGAGGCGCTCCTGCTCCCATAGTTTCTGGATCGAGAGCGCCTGCTTGCGGGAGGGCACGTAATACGGCGAGAGGTCCTGCCCCGTCTCCGTATCGATGAGGCTCGCCTCGTACCGATCGACACAATAACTCTTCTTCACGCGCACCATCTCCGGCGGACACGTGGGCGTCGCCGGCTCGACGAGCGCAAAATCGTCGGGCCGCTCGGGGAGCGCCACGGGAGCGGGCGCAGAGGCGGACGCGGCGGCGGGCTCGGGCGCGGCGGCGGACGCGGACGCAGCGGCGGACGCGGCAGGCGCGGGCACGGCTTCGGGCTTTTTGTCCTCGCACGCCGTCAGGAACACCACGCCGGCCAGGATCATGCAGGCCAGAGACTTCATTGAAAGGCATGCCCCCACGGGTCGCGGCCCGAGGGCTCCGGGCAGAGGTAACGTCGGACCACGATCCAGTGGTGCATCGGATAGAGGATCGTGTCTTCCTTCATCGACAAACCCATCCGGCTCGTCTGCGCGCCGGGGAACGGCGTCTTCGGGTAGAACGGCACGATCCCCGAGAGCGCCTCGTACTCGTCCACGAGCCCCAGCAAATGCCCCGCCTCGTGTGCGATCACCGGCAGGGACCAGCCGCTCCGCAGCGACCAGAAATACGGCGTCCGCCCGCACGTCGTCGACAGCGGCAACGTGAGATCCACCGGCACGCCTTCCCGCGCAGCCTGGTCGTGCGGCAAGAACGTGAAATCGTACCGGACCGGCAAACCATATCGCTCGGCGTCCCGGTTCCAGTACTGCTCGGCCTCCTCGGACCAGCGCGCGAGCAGCGCCTCCATGTTGCGCCGCGTCCCCGCCACCCGAAATTCTCCCGAGGCCGGGCACGCCACCGTCGTGTTCGATCGGGAGAACGGGACGCCCCGGCACACGACCTCCCCCTCGTACCGTTCTTTCCCGTCGCAATCGGCGAGCTCCAGCGTCCCGCCCTCCCGCGGGAGCACCACCGCGAACCGCGCGGACACCTCCCAGCGCCCCGGCGCGCCCCCGCGCGCCCCCACCCGCCGCACCTGATAATGCATCGGGCCAAAAAAGAACCGATAATGCGGCATCGACCCGCGAATCGTACGCTCGCCTTCCTCCACGTCGCCGAAAAAGACCTCCCGCGGCGACGGCGCACACGTATAAGCGTCCTCCGCCAAGGTCGTCGCGAGCACGTCCCGAAAGGTCGCGCGCGCCTCGGCGCCGAGCCCGGGTGTCATGGACTCGAGCTCACGCGCGACGTCGTCGGCCGGCAAGAATCGCGCATCGAACCGCGACGCCGTGCATCCCGAAGCCGCGATCGCACTGAAAACGACGAGCGCCGCGGCACGAGCAGGCTTTGGCCCTCGCCATCCGGCGCTTTTCCTTGCCTCGTCCCTTCGCATCGGGCTACCACCATGGGCCCCACGCGCGCTGCTCGGCAATCCGGATCCGGACGAGGGGCAGGCACGTAGGGGGGAGACCCCGACACCCCGGGGGGAGACGATCATGGCGGGGGGAGGTTTCGCACGAAGCGCTCGAAGTCGCGACTTCCCTGGGGTGACGGTACAAAAAAGACACGCTCGGAACGGAGATTGACCATGAGCATGAACAAGATGATGGCGACGCTTGCAGTGGGCGGGATGATCGCGGGCCTCGCGGCGTGTGGCGGCAGCCAGGCGCAGCCCGAGAACGCCGACAGCAAGGCGGGCGCCGAGGCCGGCACCGAGGCCAAGTGCAGCGGCGCCAAGGGCGGCGAGGCCGGCGGCGAGCACAAGTGCTCCGGCGGCAAGTGCAGCGGGTCGAAGGAAGCCGCGCCGGCCGACGGCGCCGCCCCCGCCCCGGCCGACGCGCCGAAGTGATTCGAGCGGCCCCCCGCGCCGCTCGAGCCCGAAGGGCCGCCGCTTCCACCTCGGGTGGCGCGCGCGGCCCTTCGTTTTTACACCGCTGCCCCGGAGAACCGCGATGACCGCACCCGACCGCATGCGCCTCGGCCTCCCCGACCTCGGGATCGGCGTGGGCCTGCGCCTGCCGCACTACGAGGAGATCTTCGAGACCCGCCCCAAGGTCGGCTGGCTCGAGATCATCAGCGAGAACTTCCTCGTGCCCGGCGGCGTGCCGCTCGCGAACCTCGACCGCGCCCTCGCGCACTACCCCGTGATCCAGCACGGCGTCTCGCTCTCGATCGGCGGCACGACCCCGCTCGACTTCGACTTCCTGAAGAGCCTGCGCGCCCTGCTCCGCCGGACGAAATCCCCCTGGGTGAGCGACCACCTCTGCTGGACCGGCGTCGCGACCTTGAACACCCACGACCTCTTGCCCCTGCCCTACACCACGGACGTCGTCCGCCACGTGGCCGCGCGCGCCCGCATCGTGCAGGACACGCTGGAAGTGCCACTCGCGCTGGAGAACGTGTCGAGTTACCTCACGTACACGTCGAGCGAGATGACGGAGTGGGACTTTTTCAGGGCCGTCGTCGAGGAAGCGAACTGCGCCGTCCTGCTCGACGTCAACAACATCTACGTCTCGTCGCAGAACCACGGGTTCGATCCGAACGCGTACGTCGACGCCATCCCGGCCGAGCGTGTCGTGCAGATCCACCTCGCCGGCCACACGAACTACGGCGACTACATCATCGACACGCACTCGGGCCCGGTGATCGATCCGGTGTGGGATCTCTACCGCCGCGCGATCCGCCGCATCGGACCCGTCTCGACGCTGATCGAGTGGGACGAGGACATCCCCCCGCTCGCGACGTTGCTCGCCGAGGCCGAGAGGGCGCGTATCGTCCGCGAGGAGGCCCTGTCCCATGCGAAATGATCTCGCCTCCGTGCAAGCGTTCCTCGCGAGCGTGATCCCCGGCCGCACGAAGATCCCCGACGATCCGGCCCTCGCCGAGACCGCCGCGCGCTTCGTCACCGGCAATGCGCGCCTCACGCCGGCCGCGCAGGTCGACATCTACCGCCGCCAGTTCTGGTACCGGCACCGCGAGATCCTGAACGACGACTTTCCGGCCCTCGCGCGTCTGCTCGGCGAAGCGAAGATGGACGCCTTCTGCCGCGACTTCCTCGACGCCCATCCGCCCGCGCACGCCCCGTTCCGCAAGATGATCGAGCCCGTGCCGAGCTTCGCCGCGACATGGCCCGGCTTCGAGACGGACGCAGGGCGCACGTTCGCCGCGGACATGGCGCGTTACGAGATCACGATGCTCGACGTCCGCGCCGGCGCCGACGCGCCGCCGCTCGATCCGCAGAAGCTCGCGGGCCTGCCAGAAGACGCCTGGGAGCGCGCGCGGATCGTGCTGCATCCCGCGGCCCGAAGGCTCGTGTTCTCGTACCCCGTGCACCGCCTCCGCAAGGCGTGGCTCGTCGCGGGCGAGCCGGCGATCCTGCCGGAGGCCCCCTCGCCCGCGCACATCGTGCTCTACCGCAACCGCGAGCTCGTCACGCACTTCGAGGAGCTCGAGCCCGAGGCCTTCACGTTGTTCGGCCTGCTCGACGAGGGCGTGCCGCTCGTGCCCGCGCTGGGCCGCCTCGCCGAGCCCTTGCCCGAGGCGCAGCAGCAGCACGTCGCGGCGAACGTCGGACGCTGGTTCCAGCAGTGGACGGCCCTCGGCCTCGTGGTCGACGTCGACCTTCCTTCATCTTCGTAGTTGCAGAGAGCCCCGACCATCGGACACGGTAGGAGCCACGTACGGGGGGGCCACGGTCCGATGAGGGAGAACGTCCACCAGAAGACCCTCGACATCCGCACCCGCGGGCGAGGTCTCTACGACGTCACGAGCGCGGTCGCCGCCGTGCTCGACGACGCCGGCGTCACGATCGGCCTCTGCTCGCTCTTCCTTCAGCACACCTCGGCGAGCCTCGTCGTGCAGGAGAACGCGGATCCGGCCGTGCTCCGGGATCTCGATCGGTGGATGGCGCGCGTCGCGCCCGAAGGCGCCGGCTACGAACACGACGCCGAGGGACCGGACGACATGCCCGCGCACATCCGCGCGGCCATCACCAGCACGAGCCTCACGATCCCGATCACCGCGGGCAAGCTCGCGCTCGGGACGTGGCAGGCGATCTACGTCTGGGAGCACCGAACGAGCCCGCACACGAGGCGCCTCGTGGTCACCGTCCTCGGCGCATCCAAGAGCCCATGAACGCACGCACATCGATCCTCGTCCGCGCCCTCGTCGTCCTTCCTTTGCCCCTCGCGCTCGCCGCGGCGCTCGTCTCCGCCTGCGCCGGTGGCCTCCCCGGCAGCCTCGAAGACGGCCGCTTCGCCACGTGCGAGTCGAACGACGACTGCATCGCGCGCGACGCAGGCACCGAGGCCGGCATCTGCTGGAACCTCCGCTGCGTGCAGTGCCGCTACGACACCGACTGCGCCGCGGGTGCGTACTGCGCCGACAACCTCTGCAAGACGCTCGACCCGAAGCCGGCCGAGGAGCAAGACCCGACGGACGCGAACGCGAAGACGATCGACGAGTGCATCAAGGCGTGCACCGACAAGGAGTGCATCGACACGTGCAACGCGCGCTTCCCCGACGCGAAGAAGAAGCGGAGGGGGCGTTGACGTTCGTCGAGACGGCCAAGGGCATCTTCGACACGGCGCGCATCAGCGTGCCCACGGTGCTCGACGCTGCGACGGGTCGCCTCGACGCCGAGGCGTGCGACGAGCGGCTCGCGTGGTGGTCGAGGAAGCTCTTCGCGGACGCGGAGGTGAGCCTCGTCGTGCGCGGGCGCGAGCACCTCGGCGAGGGCCGCGAGACGTTCATCGTGATGTCGAACCACCAGAGCCTCTACGACATCCCGGCGCTCTACCGCGCGATCCCGGACCGGCGGCTGCGCATGGTGGCGAAGGCGGAGCTCTTCGACGTCCCCGTGTGGGGCCACGCGATGAAGGCCGCGGGGTTCGTCCGCGTCGAGCGTGGCAACCGCGCGCAAGCCGTCTCTGCGCTGCGCACGTCGAGCAGCATGCTGGAGGAAGGATCGCTGCTCTGGATCGCGCCTGAGGGGACGCGCAGCACGACGGGGATCGTGGGCCCGTTCAAGAGCGGAGGATTTCACCTCGCGCTGGAGACGGGTCACCGCATCTTGCCGGTGGCGATCGACGGCACGCGGGACGTGCTGCCGGCGCGCGGGACGATCGTGCGCAAGGGCAAACGTGTCGTCGTGACGATCCTGCCGCCGATCGATCCGAACACATACGGCAAGGAGCACCGCAAGGAGCTGACGGCCGCGGTGCACGACGCGATCGTCGAGGCGATGGGGCGCTAGAGAGAGCGCCTCGCTAAAGCTGCGTCTGCGCGGTCTTCTGCAGGCTCGGGCCTGGGCTCGCGCCGTTTTTCTCCGGGCGCAGGCGCCAGGGGTTCACGGCGTGCCTGCCCGATCCCTTCGGCAGGGCCTCGCCCTCCTTGGGCATCGGCGCGCGCTCGGCGAGCAGCCAGCGGAAGAACGCGTCGGCCCACGCGGTGCCGCCGGCGGCGTCGGGGTGGATGCCGTCGGGCTGGCGCGAGATCGGGCCGGCGTGCGCGTCGGAGTCGAAGAAGCGGCAGGGCGAGGTGTGCTTGCGGAAGATCTCGATGATGCCGGTGTCCTTGCGCCAGAGCGGCGGCGAGACCCACACGCAAGGCCTGTTGCCGACGATCTTGACCAGCCGCTCGACCGCGTCGGCGCGCGCCGCCGGATCGGTCAACGTCACCTCGTTCGCGCCGAGGTTGATGATCACGAGATCGGGGTGGTAGTCGCCGACGAGCTTCGCGAGCTTCAAGTGCCAGCTCGTGGTGTACGAAGCCTGCTCGGAGCGGACCTCGTAGAGCGCGCCGACCGCCTTCATCTTGGGCCGCAGCGCCTGGGAAAAGCCGGCCATGAGGAACGAGTCGCCGATGTGCAGGACGATGGAGCGAGGCTCGATCGGCGGCGCCGCCTCCGCCGGGACCTCCCCTGCCGCACCCACGGGCACGGCCGCAGGCGCAGCCGTGGAAGCCCCCGCCGTCTCCGGGGCCGGAGCCGCGGCCGCAGCCACCGCAGGGGACGTGCGGGCCTCCGGAGGCGCGGCGACGTCGCCCTGTACGTGCGTGGCGCTTGCGGGCGTGCCAGGCTGCGCCTCCGGAGGCGCGGCGGAGGCGCACGCGCCAACGAGGTAGAGAAGCGTGGGCGCGAGGAGCGGAGCAAAGCTCGAAGAGCGCATCGGAGGTCCCAGGGCTCCGCACTCTAAGCCACACTTCGTCCGAGCCGCAAAGAATCGGCCCGCCTCGGGCGGGCCTGCACGAGGAACTTCGAGGGCATGAATTTCAGGCTGTTCGGCATCGACGTCGAGGTCCAGGCGAGCTTCTGGTTCACCACGGTGCTGCTCGGCATCAATTTCGTGGACCTGTCGCGCGGGCCCGCCGGTCTCCTGCCGCTCGCCGTGTGGGCGCTCGTCGTGCTCGTGAGCGTCCTCGTCCACGAGCTCGGCCACGCGCTGGCAATCCGGCGGCACCGTATCCAGCCGGAGATCACGCTCTACCTGATGGGCGGCGTGACCCGCTGGCAGCAGGTGCTCCCGCTCCGGCGCATCGACCACATCCTCATCAGCCTGGCCGGTCCCTTCGCGGGTTTCGCCTTCGCGAGCCTGTTCTTCGGGCTCGACTACTGGCTCGACCACCACGCGCCGGCCCAGGTCGCTGCGCGTATCCCCGCGATCGGCCGCTTCGCGCTCGACGTGCTCATCTACGTCAACTGGTACTGGGGCCTCATGAACCTCCTGCCCGTCCTGCCCCTCGACGGCGGGCACGTGCTCGAGCAAGCGCTCGGCCCGCGGCGCGTCCGGCTCGTGGCAGGCGTCTCGATGCTGGCAGGGTTCGCCGTGGTGCTCTACGCCCTGAGCGTCCAGCCGAGAAACCTCTTCCTGGCCGTCATGTTCGGCATGCTCGCGTTCCAGAGCCTGCGGCGCCTGCAAACGCTCGGGCCCGGCGACACCGAGGAGGACCCGCGGCCACGCGCGCCGATGCCCGACGTCGAGCCTGCACTCCCAGGCGAGCTGCTCTCGCTCCTGCTCCGCGCCCGGCAAGCCGTCGCAGATGAGGACCTCGGTCGCGCGCGGAGCCTCGTCCAGGAAATCTTCTCCTACGAGCAGCGAACAGGCGAGCCGCTCCCGCCGCGCGGGCGCCGCGAAGCCTTCGAGGTGCTCGGCTGGGTCGCGCTGGCCGCGGACCACGTCGACGAAGCAGCCCAACGCGTGGCCGAAGCGCGCAAGCTCGGCGAGGTCGATCCGGCACTCATGGGCGCAGTGCATTTCGCCAAGCGCGAGCTCAGCGCAGCGCGCCGCGTGCTCGAAGCAGCACGCGCGAGCGGCGACGATCGCAAGGAGATCGTGGGCCCACTCGTGCAAATCCTCATCGAGCAAGGCGAGATCGCGCGGGCCTCAGCGATCGCCTATGACATCGTCGACTCCCTCAGCGAAGACGACGCGCGCAAGATGGCGAAGCTCGCCTTCGACGGTCGCGCCTTCGACTGGTCAGCCCGCCTCTCCGAAGCCGTCTTCGAAAGGCAAAAGAGCGCCGAAGACGCCTACGAGGCAGCCCGCGCGCACGCGCAAGACGGCGCCTACGAGCGCGCACTCGACATGCTGCGCAAAGCCGTCGAAGCCGGCTTCAGCGACCGAGGCCGCGTCTGGTCGGACAAAGCACTCGAAGCACTGCGCGCACGAAGCGGCCTCGAAGCCGTCGTCCCGCGCCCGTGACGTCGCGCCGGGGCGCTGCCCCGGACCCCGCGGGGGCTATCCGCCCCTCGACCCGGACCAGGCACGGCCTGGACCGAGGTGGAAGAACTGCGCATCGCGCAGTTCTTCCAACGGGCCGGTGGCAAGACCAGGAAGGTCATCGCACGCAGCGGCACGTTGCCGCTCGAAACGTCAGCGCTGCCGTCTTGGTGGGCAGGATCGTCGCCGGTCTTGCCCCTGGCTGTTCGATGAACTGCGCACCGCGCAGTTCATCGATCCTGGGTCCAGCGCCTCGCTGGTCCGGGTGCAGGGGCGGATAGCCCCTGCTGGGGTCTGGGGCAAAGCCCCAGCGAGGCGCCTCCGACGCGCCTCACTGCCCGGTCGAACCGTACCCGCCGGCGCCGCGCGTTGTGTCGTCGAGCGACTCGACGATGACGAGCTCGGCGCGCGCGACGGGACAGATCACGAGCTGTGCGATTCGCTCCCCGCGACGTACGACGAAGGGTGCGTCGCCGTGGTTGATGAGCAGCACCATCAGCTCGCCGCGGTAGTCTGGATCGATCGTCCCTGGCGCGTTCAGCACGGTGATCCCGTGCTTCAGCGCGAGGCCCGAGCGGGGCCGCACCTGCCCTTCGTATCCTTCGGGGATGGCGACACGTAGACCTGTCGGCACGAGCCTGCGCTCGCCGCGGCCGATCGACACGTCGTCGACCACGGCTGCGCACAGATCGAGACCGACGGCGCTTGCGGACTGGTATGCCGGCAGCGGCGTGTCCGGGCTGCCTACGCGTACGCAGGGGATGCGCACGGGTCCTCGGGCTGTCACTTCTTCTTCTTCGACAGCAGATCGCCGAGCGTCCCGAACCCGCGCGGCTCGGGCTTCTTCGCGCCGCCTTGCGGCGCCTTCTTGCCATCGGCCTTGGGTTTGTCTGCTGCGGCTTCGGCCTTCTCGGCGCCGCCGTCCTTGAACTTCTCGAACGAGTTGCGCTCCTCGTCGCGCGCGACCGCGGTGATCGACAGGCGGATTTTGCCTTCCTGGTCGATGTTCACGATCTTTGCTTCGACCTCTGCGCCGACCGTGAAGTGCTTCTTCAGGTCTGCGCCGCGCGGCGTGCCGGTCTCCACGGTGGGGATGAGACCACGACCGCTCCGCCCTTGGGTGCCTGCGATCTGCACGAACACGCCGTAGCGCTCGACGCCGGTGACGCTGCCCTTGACGCGCGCGCCTTCGACGAGGACGGGGGACTGGCCTTTGGCGCCGAGGCCGATGGAGGTGGTGAGTGGATCGCCTTCGGCGTTGCGGATGAAGAGGGGGCTCAGGCGGACCTGGCCGGTGCCGCGCTCGATGGCGGCGACGGTGGCGCTCACCTTGTTCCCGACGGCGACGAGCAGCTTGCCGTCGGGATCGGTGAGGTCGATCCGTTCGAAAAAGCCCTCCTGCTTGCCGCCGAGGTCTGCGAAGACGGCGTTTTGGGCGACGACGACGATGGTCACTTCGAGCTTGTCGCCCACGTGGAAGCGGCGTCGCTCCTGGCGACCGCCGCCCGCTTGCTCGAACAGGGCCCCGAAGGACTCCGACGTTTCCCGGCGCTCGGACATGGTGGACCGCCTCTTAGCGCGGCTGCGGCAGGAAGGCGAGGGAACGGATGCGGAGGCGAAAGCGGCGGTGGAAGCAGGGACGGGGGCGGAGGCGGAGGTGGGGGGTGCGGGTGTGGGGGCGGAGGCGGGAGAGGGTGGACGGACGGAGGGGTCGTTTCCTGCTTGTCGCAGACGGGCCGGATCGTGCTAGGGTGCGCCCGCGATGTGCCGGTGGGACCACCCCGCCGGAACGTCCAGGGTCGATAGCTCAGTCGGTAGAGCTGCGGGCTTTTAACCCGTAGGTCCAGGGTTCGAGTCCCTGTCGACCCACCAAAGCGGAAGTCGTTGAGGCGTTGGCTCCTGGGAGGAGCCCCCTCGACGGCCTCTCGCATAGCTGATCGGAGGGGGTTCCGAGCGGGTCGAGGACCCTTGCGACCCACCATGCCGACGGGGTGGAGCTGGTCGAGGACCGTCACGACTAGCTCCGGCGACGGCTGCAAGCAGGTCGAGGACCCTTGCGACCCATCGCGCCGACGGCTGCGACCCTGGTCGAATAGGCTCGTGATCCCCTGCAACGAGGGCTGCGAGCCGGTCGACGACCGTGGCAACCAACCCCGGCGAGGGCTTCAAGCCGCTCGACGACCGCCACGACCTACCCCGGCGACGGCTGCGACCCTCTTCGAGGAGGGTAACGACCCACCACCACGATCGCTCCGGGCAGGTCGACGACTGTCACCACCCTCCCGGTGACGGCTGCGACCCTCTTCGAGGAGGGTCACGTCCCACCACGACGAGGGCTTCGAGTTTCTCGGAGAGGGTGTTCATCATGTCGCACTTCACCAAACACCTTCCCTTACTCTCTGCCCCGTGTCGCCCTTCCTCAGGATCCCCTCGTCCTCCTGGATCGCGAGCAACGCCCTCGCCTTTGCGGTCCCGGACCTCTACCCGGTGAGCCGCGGCCACACCCTCGTCATCCCGCGCCGCCTCGTTGCGACCTGGTTCGACGCCACGCCCGAGGAGCAGAGGGCCCTCTTCGAACTCGTCGACGACGTCAAACGCAAGCTCGACGCGGAGCTATCCCCGGACGGCTACAACATCGGCATCAATGCAGGTGAAGCCGCAGGACAGACCGTCATGCACCTGCACGTGCACGTCATCCCACGGTATCGCGGCGACGTCGACGATCCCCGCGGCGGCGTGCGGCATGTCATTCCGGGCAAAGGCAACTATCTCGCGAATCGCTCCCCTCCCCTCGCGCAAGGCGGCACGGACGATCCTTTCCTCGCCCATCTCGCCCCCCTCTTTCGTCGCGCCACGGACATCGCCATTCTCGCAGCCTTCACGCAGGAACGAGGGCTCGACCTCCTGGAGACGCACGTCTTTGCCGCCCTCGCGCACGGAGCCCGGGTCCGGCTCGTCACCAGCGATTACCTCCAGATCACGTCCGCCGAAGCGCTCCGAATGCTGCTCGATTGGATGGGTATGGTGGCCACGCTCGCCGAGGCCAGAAAACTTTCAGGGTCCTTCGAGGCACGCATCGTCGAGATCGCGGAGCTCCCCAAAGGCATCCCGTCGTTTCACCCGAAGTCGTGGCGTTTCGCCGGCCCCGGCTTCGGGGCGGCGTTCGTCGGCTCCAGCAACATCTCTCAGCCTGCACTCGGCGCGGGTGTCGAGTGGAACCTGCGGATCGAGAAAGACCGCGATCCAGACGCATACCAGGCGATCGCCTTCGCCTTCGATCGCTGGTGGAATGCGGCGTCGCCGCTTTCTCCCACCTGGATCGATGCGTACGAGAAACGACCTCGCCCCTCGCCGGCGCTCCCTCCCTCTTCCTCCCCGGAACGGGAAGACCTGCCGCCACCGCCTCCCGAGCCGCACGAACTTCAATGCGAGGCCCTCGCGGCGTTGCGGCGCAGTCGCGAAAGCAGCCACCCGCGTGCGCTCGTGGTGCTCGCTACCGGGCTTGGCAAGACATGGCTCGCAGCGTTCGACGTCTCCGCGTGGAGCGTGGAGAACAAGAAGCGTCCACGTGTGCTCGTTCTCGCCCATCGCGAGGAGCTGCTCGTCCAGGCCGCGAAAACCTTCCGAAGGTTGCCGCTCACGGCGAACGCACGCTTCGGCTGGTTCGTCGGAGACAAGAGCGATTTGTCGGGTCAAGTCGTTTTTGCCTCCGTGCAGAAGCTCTCGCGCCCCGACCATCTCGCACGCCTCACGCCCGACGGCTTCGACTACGTCATCGTCGACGAGGTCCACCACGGCACGGCGCCCAGCTATCGCAGCATCATCGACCGGCTCACACCTCGGTTTCTCCTCGGCCTCACTGCGACGCCGGAGCGGGCCGACGGTGCCGACGTGGCGGGGCTCTTCGACGACCACGTCGCTTACCGCGCCGATCTCGGCGTGGGGATCCAGCAAAAGCATCTCGTGCCCTTCTCCTACTTCGGGCTCAAGGACGACACGAATTATGGATCCATCCCCTTCCGCAATCGTCGATTCGACCCGTCGGCCCTCGAAGAAGCCATCGACACGGACGCTCGGCTCGAACGGATGTTCCGCGCCTGGCAAGAGCATCCCGGCCAGCGCACGCTCGTCTTCTGCGGCTCGATTCGCCACGCCGAACATGCCTGCGCTTTTCTGAAGGAAAAAGGTGTCCGCGCAGCCTCCGTTCACTCGGGCCCGACCTCGGCGGCGCGCGAGGATGCCATCCAAGCCCTCGTCGACGGGACATTCGACGCGCTTTGCACCGTGGACCTCTTCAATGAAGGGATCGATGTCCCCCTCATCGACCGCGTCGTGATGCTCCGTCCCACGGAATCACCCGTCGTTTTCCTCCAGCAGCTCGGCCGAGGCCTACGCTCCGCCAGCGGAAAAACGCGGCTCGTCGTGCTCGACTTCGTGGGCAATCATCGGGTCTTTCTGGAGCGCGTGCGCACGCTGATCTCGCTCGGCCCCGAGCCCACGAGCTTGCGTGACTTTCTGGAGGACGACCAGGCCGCGAGAATGGCCCCCGGGTGTACCATCGACCTCGAACTCGAAGCCAAGGATCTTTTGGCGAAGTTGCTTCCGCCGCAGGGGGGAAGCCCGGCGGAGCAGGCCTACCGCGATCTACGCGAGGTCCGGGGGCAGAGGCCACTCGCAGGCGAGCTGTACCGCATGGGGTATAGCCTCAAGAAGCTGCGCGACGCGCACGGGGGCTTTTTCGATTTCGTGGCCTCCATGGGCGACCTCGACGAGACGGAAACACGTGTCCTCGACGTGGCGGACGAATTTCTCCGCGAGCTCGAGGTCACCGCCATGAGCAAGTGTTACAAGATGGTGACCCTGGAGGCATTGCTCGAAGCGAATGCGCTTCGAGACGGCCTCCCCACGGTCGACCTCGCGCAAAGAAGCTACGCCGTCATGGCTCGGTCCCCCGAGCTCTTGCGAGATCTGGAAGGCGTGACCGATTTCCCGGATGTGCATGCGCCGGACATGCGCCGCATCGCCGCGTACTGGCGAATCAACCCGATCGCCGCATGGACCAGCGGGCCAGGGAAGCGTTTTTTCGCGCTGGAAGGCGACCGCTTCGTCTCGCGCATCCCCTGCCCTCCCGGCGGCGAAAAGGCGCTTTCGTCGATGGTGCGCGAACTCGTCGACTACCGGCTCGCGATGTACCGCGCGAGGCAATCCGAAAATGTCGCCGGCGTGTCGTTCTCGGCAAAGGTCCTCTGGAACAAGCGGGACCCCATTCTGAAGTTGCCGACGCATCAAGGTCGAGAGGAGATCCCTCGCGGCGAAACGACCGTACGCCTCCCGGACGGCACGCCGTGGCTCTTCCGCTTCATGAAGGAGTATTGCAACGTCGCCCGTCCCGTGGGTTCGCACAAAAACGAGCTGCCCGATCTCCTGCGGCGCTGGTTCGGGCTCGCGGCGGGGAAACCCGGCACGAATTTCCGCGTTCGTTTCACGCATTCTCCCCAGGGGCTCTGGATCGAACCGGACGAACCGCTCGCCAGTGCCGATACCCCCCGAGGCCTCCTCCTCACGTTTCCGACGCTCCGCGCAGCCGCAGGCTCGACGCGGGCTCCCATCACGCTCGCGCCCGAGGGGGAGCAGGTCCGGCTGCCAACGAAGGCGCGTGGGGAGGGCTTGTTCGCCGTGCGCGCGACGGGCGATTCCATGAACGGCGGCAAGGAGCCAATCCGCGATGGTGATTGGCTCGTGATGCGATTTGCACGGAGCGCCTCCCGCGAAGCCATCGGGGGCAAGATCGCCCTGGTCGAGGTGCCGGATTCTCATCTCGGCGCGAGTTATCTGATCAAGCGTCTCGTCCGAGAGGACAAGCTGTGGATCTTGCGCTCGGAGAACCCGGCACACGCTTCGATCGACGCGACGGCGGAAACCGTGCCCATGGCCACCCTCGTGGAGGTGGTGAAGCCCGAATCCCTCGGGCCCGAGGTCGGCGCGATCATCGAGAACGAAAAGCTCGCGGCGTCCTTTGGCCTCTCGGAGCCTCCGCAAACCGGGCGGGTCGACGGGCATCTGTTCCTGCTCATCGAAGAAACAGGCAGGCTCATTGCACCGGACCGGATCCGATTCCCCGGCATCGAGCCTCGGCCCGGCGAAACCGCGTTCGTCCTGACGCGAGCGGACGGCTCGAACCCATGGCGTCACGCAGGTGTCGCCCGCTTCTTGGAGGAGGATGGATCATGGGCATGCGCGGGAATCGACTTTCCCACGTTTCGTGCGCTCGGCGAAGGTCGCGAGGCGTCTCGCACACTCGCGCGAACCATCGAGGATCGGGCCCGTCGTCTCGTCGAGGATCTGCTCCGCAAGAAGGGAGCCGGCTCCCTCGTCGAGCGGGAAGGAAAGCGCTTCCGGATCGTCGGGCCGGCCAAGCGAGGGGGGCTGCGTATCGACGGCGGGCCCGGTGGATTCGAGGAACGAACCGTGTCGCTCACGGATATCGGCTGGGTCCTGTCCGCGCTCTCCGAGGTGAACGAGGAGCCGCGCCTGCTCCAGGAAGAGCTCGTTCACCGCTTGCGATATCTAGAAGGCACGCCGAAGGGCTCGACGCGTTACATCGATACGGCCTGGGCCCTCCTGCTCGTGAAAGAGGCGTCCGCCGCGAAAGGCAGCCCTGCCGATGGTTGAATCTCCTTGACAGATCCTCTCGAACCCACCCTCCCGCCTCGGTTTATCCGCCGGGGGACGATCTCTGCATGAAATGAACAAAGGCCACGCAGCGCCCCCAGAATCGAGGCGCCGCGCGGCCTTCTTGATGGCGCGCAGCTCAGCGCGTCAACGCATCAGGGCGCCACGCAGATCGCGAGCGACCAGTTGTTCAGCGTGCCTGAGACGTACTCCTCGTCGTCGCTGACGACGAGCTTCCACGCCCCTGCGGACGCTTGCCCGTTGAGCGTGGCGAGCGGCGCCTCCGGCGTGTAGCACCCGGTGAAGGGCGGCATCCCGGCGGTGATGGGGTTCGCGCAGGTGTCGTCGAGGACCGTGTTCACGTAGTTGACGCCGTCCTCGCCGTTGTCGCTGGTCAGGTCGATCAACGTGCCCGCCGGCGACGTGAGCTCGACGTCCACGTCCTCGATCCAGAGGTGCGAGATGTTGAGCCGCACCGCCGCGCGCTGGATGGTCCCCGTGACGCCCGCGTTGATCGTGCTCGACGTGAAGTCCCAGTCGGGGATCGCCAGGGGCGTGTCCTTCGACGTGTACACCACGAGCTTCTCCCCCGCGGCGCACGGGGTCGCGAGGCCGCAGCCGAACGCGCACTCCGAGTCGGCGCAGTCGATGCTGCCGTCGCTGTCGTCGTCGATGCCGTCGTTGCAGACCACCTCCCGAAGCTGCTCGCAGGTCGCGGTGCAGCCCGGGGTGCCGTCGCACTCCTCGGTGCCCTCCTTGACGCCGTTGCCGCAGAGCGCCGTGATCTTCACCTGGAGCTTGTAGGCGGGGATGACGGTGTTGTCCTGGTAGTCGATCACCTTCACGCGGTAGGTCCCCGCGGGGAGCCTGCGCGCGTAGGTGTTGACGGCCGGGTTGATCCGCGAGCAGTTGCTGATTCCTCCCTGATCCTGCTCCGGGCCGACCGGCGTCGCGCAGTCGGAGTAGAGCTGGATCACCGTGTCGACCGACACGCAGTTGCCGGGGCCGTTCGCGTCGAACGTCTCGAGCCACACGTCGGCCGTGCCCGGCAGCGTGAAGGCGTACCAGTCGTCGTCGCCGATCGGCGTGATCGCGCCGCTGAGGAGCAGGCCGTCGGCGCCCAGGGGCACCGGGAACGGGCCGGTCGCGGCGGCGCAGGTGTCGTTCGGCTCCACCTCGGGCTTGCCCTCGAGCATGCAGTTGGAGGCGCAACCATCGCCGTTCGCCACGTTGCCGTCGTCGCACTGCTCCGAGCCCGCCTTCACGCCGTCGCCGCAGAGCGCGTTGAACGAGATCTGGACGGTGTAGCTCGGGATCTGGCCGTTGTTCTGGTAGTCCTCGACGCGCACGTAGTACGTGCCCGGGGCCACGCGCCGGAGGGGCGCGTTGGCGGTCGAGGTGAGCATCGAGCAGCTATTGATGCCGCTCTCGTCGTCCGTGGCGAGCACCGTGGTGCAGTTCGACCCGCGGAACTCGATGACCGTGTCGATGCTGGCGCAGGTGCTCCCCGTGCCGTCGAAGGTCTCGATCTTGAGATCCGCCGTCGCGGGCACGGTGAAGGCGTAGAAGTCCTGATCGCCGACCGGCCGGATCGAGCCCCGGAACGTCACCGGCGCCGCGACCGCCGCCGGCGCCGCGGCGCAGGTGTTGTTCGGCTCGATCTCGCAGCCCGCCTCGATCATGCAGCCCGCGGCGCAGCAGTCGCCGGCCGCCTGGTTGCCGTCGTCGCACTGCTCGACGCCCGTCTGCTGGTAGCCGTCGCCGCAGGTCGCCACCTGGCAGCCCGCGACGCACCCGTCGGTGTTGATCTGGTTGCCGTCGTCGCATGCCTCGACGCCGGCCTGCTGGAAGCCGTCGCCGCAGGTCGCGGTCTTGCAGCCCGTGACGCACCCGTCGGTGTTGTCCTGGTTGCCGTCATCGCACTGCTCGGCGCCGTTCTTCACGCCGTCCCCGCACACGGGCGCCTGGCAGACGTTGCCCGTGCAGACGCCGCTCGTGCAGTCGGCGTTGCCGGTGCAGGGGAGGCCGTCGCCGCAGGGGCCGCAGGTCGGGCCGCCGCAGTCCAGGCCGATCTCGGTGCCGTTCAGCTTGCCGTCGTTGCAGGCCGGCGCCGCGCAGACGCCGCTCTTGCAGACGTCGCTCGTGCAGTCCGTGTCGATCGAGCAGGTCTTCGTGTCCGCGCACTTGTTGCAGAGCGGGCCGCCGCAGTCGGCGTCGGTCTCGTTGGCGTTCTTCACGCCGTCGGTGCAGGTCGGCACGCAGACCGAGCCCGAGCAGGTACCGCCCACGCAGTCGCCGTCGACGGAGCAGCCCTTCTCGGGGCCGCAGGGCGAGCAGCTCGGGCCGCCGCAGTCGACGTCGGTCTCCTCGCCGTTCTTCACGGTGTCGGTGCAGGTCGGCGGCACGCACACGCCGCCCGTGCACACGCCGCTCTTGCAGTCCGACGGAAGGGCGCAGGGGGACGCGTCGTTGCAGGGCGTGCAGTCCGAACCGCCGCAATCGATGTCGGTCTCGCTCCCGTTCTTCACGGCGTCCATGCACGAGGCCGCAACACACGTGTTCGACACGCAGACATTGCTCGCGCAGTCGGCCGCCTGGATGCACTCGACACAAGCGCCCTCGCCGTCGCACACCTTGCCGACGCCGGCGCTGCAGGCCGTGCCCGCCGCGGCGTTGTTGTTGATGGGCGCGTCGCCGTCGCAGAGGTCGGCGGTGCAGGGGTTCTCGTCGTCGAGCACGTCGGTCGCATCGGAGACGCTCGTGATCTCGCCCATGCCGTCGCACACGCTCTGCTTGCAGTCGCCGGCCGACTGATCGGTCGTCGCCGTGCCCTGGGCCGCGTAAGCGACCCCGCAGACGCCCGCGTCGCAGGTGCGGCTCGCGCAGTCGGTGTCGGTCCCGGGGCAGTCCTCGGGCGCCATGCACTCGCTGGTGCTGCCGCCCTGACCGCCCTGGCCGCCGCTGCCGCCGCCGCCCTGGTTGCTGCCGCCGCCCTGGTTGCTGCCGCCGCCGCCTTGGTTGCTGCCGCCGCCGCCCTGGTTGTTGCCGCCGCCGCCCTGGTTGCTACCGCCGGCGCCTGCACGGCCTCCCGTGCCTTCCGGGTCTTCCCCGGAGCAGCCGGAGAGCGACCCCAGGCCCGCGGTGAGCACCGCCGCTGTTGCCAGCGATGCCAGAAACCTCGTCACCGAGGAATTGAGTCTACCGTTTCTCCTCACCATCCACCTCTTTGAAAGAAAGGGAGGAATCGTAAATTTGCACCTCCATAGACCCGAAGTTTTTCGGCGGCGTCAAGACATACCCGTCTGCCCTCGAAAGAAACGACCGGCATGTGACCCAGGGTTCGTCGGAGCGGATCGCATCGACGCACCCCCGACGTTCCGCTCTCGTTGTCCCGCGACGTAACGGCTCCCTCGTGCAGCGGTGTTTTTCCGTACCGAACACCACGTCCACGCGAACGGGGCCTCTTGCGCGTGACGCAGGCGCGGTTGTGATTCGCGGGGGCGTGATACGATCCCACGGGCCATGGATACGCCCCCGTGTTCCCTGCCGTTCCGGCGCGACGATCGGTTCGTCGGCCGTGGAGCCGAGCTCGCGCAGATCCACGCGGCCCTCCAGCGCAGCAATGTCATCGTCGTGCGCGCCGCGCGCGACGTGGTGGGTGGGGGCGTGGGGGTGACGGCGCTCGTCGTCGAGTATGCCTATCGCTACCACGAGGCGTACCGCGGCGTGTTCGGGGTGGTGCATGAACAATTGCCCGGTAGGCGCGGCTGGGACGCGGACGCATGGCAGGCGCGCTCCCGCCGCGCGCTTTCGCCGTGGGGCGAAAGCGACGTGCGCAACAGGATGCGGCAGGCAATGCCGCAGCAGCGTTCGGAGCCGCCGCTCGGGCTCTTCGTATCCCTCGGCGGGGCTTTGCCGTCGAAGAGCCCCGCGCAGATTCGCGGCGCCGAGAAGGCGCTCTTCACCACGGAGGGTTATGATCTCGCGCTCTCCTGTACGACGGTCGAGATCGGTCCCTTGCAAAAGCGCGACGCTTTCGCGTTGCTCGGGCCCTGCGTGGATCGTGATCCCGCCAGCGCCCGGGCCCTCGTCGACGCGACCCGCGGGATCCCGCTCGCGCTCCGCCTCGTGACGGGGACGCTCGACGAGGACCCGGGACGCAGCCTTCGCGACATCTTGCCGTTTTTCTCGGCCGTCGACGACACGGCGTCGCCCGGGGCGGCCATCGACAGCGCGTTCCGGCTCTCGTGGGATACGCTCGTGAACGAGGAGGCCCGACGTGTCGTCCGGCTCCTCTCGCTCTTGCCGGCGCGCATGGCGAGCTCGATGGCACAGATCCAATCGCTCCTGAGCGACGACGGCGACGATGCGGATCGCCTCGCGACCGGCGTCTCCTTGCTGCTCCGACGAAAGCTGCTCGAAGAGCGATCCGACGGCAGGGTCTCCTTGCACCCGCGGATCGCAAAACTCGTCAAAGCCACGGTCCACGACGTCGAGGCGTTCGTCACTTCCTGTGACGAGCGCCTTTCAAGACGGATGGCCGATCTCGATTGGCTCGAGGAAGCGGTCCACCTGCGCGGGGTGCCGGCGGTCCTCGAGGACGCGGGTGCCGTCGTATGGCTTTTCTCTCATAACAACATGGGATACCCGTACGAGCATCCGATCCGCCCGGTCGTCGATCTCCTCCGGTGCATCGCGCAGCGGCGCCGGGAAGCGTCACGCACGCACACGCTCTTCCTGCAGCAGATCGCACTCGCAGACGTCATGGGGCGTCCGGGGGAAAACGTGCCGGCCGAGCTTTGCGTCCAGGCGCGACGCCGACTCGAGGAGCGCGACGAACCGCGCTTCTTGCCCTGTACACGTCCCAAAGGGGCGGTTGTCGGCGTCGATAGAAGTCCGGGCTGGAGCGCCGCGGCCTTTTGCCTGGATGGCTGCCATGCGATCACCGTGGCGCAGAACGGACACGTGGCGATATGGGACGTCACGCGCGGAGAAAAGGTCGAAGAGCGGTCCCTCGACGCTTCCTTCCGCGAAGCGCTCGTGATCGCCCCGGAGGGCCTCGTGCTCGCAGGCGAGACGAATCGGGGCATCGAGCTGTTCGATCTCACGGACGGCGCCTCGCTCGGCGTCGTGACCCCGAACCGAGGCCAGATCGCACTCACGCCCGACGGACGACACCTCGCGCTCGTGGCGTCGGACGCCACGCTCACGCATTACGATCTTCGCAAGCCCACGCCTCCCCGACAAACACGGATCGAGAAGGCCTCCGTGAATGTCTCCTCCCGCTCGCGAAGCCCGAGGATCGCCCTCTCGAACGACGGGCAGCGCGTCTTCGTGCTCACGGACAACCATGATCTTTGCATCTGGGATACGGCGAAGGAGCGCTACGAACTTCGTACCCTCCAGGATCCCAGCATGCAGCATTTGATGCCGCGGCACGCCATGGCATCCCACGACTCGCGCTACGAGCCGGTGCTCGTCGTGTCCCGAGATGGCCGGGTCGCCGTTTTCACGCTGTTCGACAAGCTCGTCGCCTGGGAGTTCGCGCCCCAGGCCCACAGCCGTGTCCTTTGCGATCTGAACGAAGACGTACACTCGTTGGCCATGACGGGGGACGGGGTCTACATCCTCGTCATCTCGGAGGGTTGCGCGTTCATCTGGGAGCGCGCGTCGGGCCAGCTCGTCTCCGTGGCTCCCATCGAGGCAAACCCCGTTTTCAGGCTCGAAGAATTCCCGCTCTCCATCTCGCGTGACGGCCGCAGGATCCTGATCGCAACGCGCCACCCGATCTTCCTGACATGGCAGCATCACGACAAGAACAAGGGAGGGTTACGCCTCTAGATGAATAAAATGCACGCGTGACAAAACGAAGTTGTCGAACACGATGGTCCCCACGGCCTGCGGAGGCGGGATCGGGTATTTTTCGAGGACCCCGTGGTGCCTGCCTGCGAGGACAACGGTACGCCCCTCGGGCGTCATGGCGACGAAGCTCGGGCGATCGTACACCGGGAATGGGAGGGACAGCTCGGCCTCCAGGCGGTCGGCCTCGACGTTCCAGATCTGCAGGTAGCTCCCCAGCGTCGCCATGAAACGGCCATCGAAGCTCGCCGCGACGACGTGGCCCCTCATGGCGTGCGTTTTCTTCGAGAACGATCTCGTGATCGAGCCCCGAGAAAAATCGACGAGGACCGCCCCTTGCTGCGTGGCAAACCAACCACGACGACCGGAGCACACGGCGACGAGGGTCGCTCCTCTTTCGAGCATGCCGTCGAGCGGCTGGACAACGGCGCCCGTCGCGAAATCAACGAGCTCGAGCGCCGTGCTCCGTTGGATGAGCACGTGATCCGGGTCGAGAAAGGTCGCCGATGCCCGCCCGGCGCCGTGGTCCGTGCGTACGACCTGCGCGTTTTCGAGGTCCCAGAACAGCGGGCCTTTCTCTCGTGAGATCAGCGCGCGGCGGCCGTCCTCCGAGATCGACGCAGCCACCCGATGGCCGACCGGCGCTTCGAATGTGCGCAGGAGGTTCCCGCTGTCCAGGTCGAGCACGTGCACCGCGCCTTCGCCGACGATGTAGGCGCGGCGTCCTGCGATCCTGAAACGCTCGTTCGGGTGCTTTACGCCGTCGGGCAACCGCAGCGTCCGCACGGGCTCCCCCGTCTTCACGTCCCACACGGCGAGATCCTTGCCGCTCCCGCACGTGGTGATCACCTGCTCCCCCTCCGGCGTCATGACGAGGACAGAGATCTCCACATCCTCCCGGGCCGGACCCGTCTTCTCCTCGTACCGGGCCACCGGGCCATGCTCGACATCCCAAGAGAGGACCATGTGGTCCGCTCCCCCGGTGATCGCCGTCCTTCCATCGAGGCTCGCCGCCACCGCGGTGACGCGCCCCGTATGCCCCGTCGTACCATAATATTGATGGAGATACGGCTCCCCACCGGGCCGATGGCGCACGAGCCTCCGGCGGAGCTCGCCCGTCTTCAGGCTGTAGACCCTCGCGACGGCGTCCTTCTCGGCGACGATGCAATGCTCGCCGCAGGCGGCCACGGGCGCGGGATCCATGACCAGCGTCGCGCCGACCTCGCACACGACCGCGCCGCTCTCCACGTCCCGGAATCGCAGCCCGCCGAAGGGCCCCTTCGTGTGAACGAGCGTCCGCGAAGACGTGCGCGAAAATCCGAGCGGGGATTCGTGGATCCCGATCGATCGAACGACGGCGCCGGAATCCACCTCGAACCACCATATCGTCCCGCGCGGCGAGGCGACCATCACCCGGCCGTCGTCCTCGGAGAACGCCAACGCCGCCACGGACATCGGCCACCACGGGACCCCTGCATAGGGGGACAGGGACCGCAACGCGCGCCCCTTTCGTAGATCCCACACGCAAACGAATCCATCCTCGGCCGCAGAAACGGCGCGACGTCCGTCGGCGGAGATCGCGAGGGCATCCACGGGCGCGGCGTGCCCTTCGAGGGTGCACCATCGACGGCGCTCGTCGAGATCCCATACCTCGAGCGCGCCGTCCTCCGCGGCCGACAGGGCCATCCTCCCATCGGCCGAAAGGGCGAGGCGACGCAGCGGGGCCGAGCGGCCGCGCAGCTCGGCGAGAAGGCTCCTCGTCTCGACGTCGTACACGCAAAGCGAACCATCCGCCGCGCCCGAGACGGCGCGTGTTCCGTCCGCCGACACGGCCACGGCCGTCACCGTGGCATCGTGGATCCCGAGCAACTTCGGCTTTGCTTGCTGATGGTAGGTCCACCTCCGCAGCCAGGGCGCGTTCGCCTCGCGCAGCGCGGCCTCCACAGCCTCGCGCACGTCATTGCACCCGAGCTCCAGGGCCGCATCCCTCAATTGGGCGAGAAAGCGCGGATAACGCGCGAGCGCGCGCTTTCCCTCGGGGACGGTTTGCCCGAGACGTCGGCCGATGGCATCCACGTCGGGTTCATCCACGAGGCGAGGCGCTTCCGCCCCCAGGACCTGCGACAGCTCGGCGAGCCATCTCGGCGCAGCGGCCGCTCCCCTTTGCGCGAGTCGTTTTACCTCGACCACGACAGCGTCGACGCTCCGCGCCTCGATCTCCTGATAGAGCGCAGGCATCCTCGACAGCCAGGTCGTGACGCGGACGAAGCACGCCGCGACCCACGCAGGCTCGACCCCGAGCGCGCGTTGCCACGCCACCCCCGAGCGAAGGCGCGTCGCTTCCGGCGTCGATCGGGGACACAGGAGGCCATACCGATCGAGCTCCGCCCACGCATCGGCGACGTCTCCGACGGGCATGTCGAGCAGGCGCCCGAAGGCGCGGAGGGAGAGAGGTTCGTCGGCGAAGACCACGGCCGCCCGCAGCAGGGTCTCCGCATTCGGTGGCAATCCCTCTGAGACGAATGCGAGGAGCGCCCGGAGCGCGGCCTCGTGGGGTGTCGCAACGGAGGTTTCCGCCGGCATCCGCGCGGCCAGCGCCAGCAGGCCCCCTCGCGCATCGCCGGCCCCACGCGCCGCGACCGCGCGGCCCGCGACGTACGCCGGGGCAGGCATTCCCCCGAAGGCGCGGGTGATGGCCTCGGCAGCGGCGCGGATCTCCGGGGAGGGTTCGCTCGATCCGGCGGAACGAAGGAGCACCTCGGCAGCGTCCACCTCGTCAAGCGGGCCGAGCACGTGGTATCCGGGCGTTTGCCACGGCTCGAGTCGAGACGTGTGGATCACATGGGGGAGCACCTGCGCCTCCCGCATCGCCCCGCGTCGCAGAGACATGTCGACCCAGCGCGCGACCGTGGAACCACGATCGGTGGCCGTGTCGATGATGAGGAGACAGAGCGGGCGTCCTCTTATGGCGCGGCCCAGCGGCGCGAACCGGTCCTCGAAGGCCTCACGCCGCCGAGCGGCGCTCGGCTCGTCTGCGCCGATTTGCCTGTCGATTTGCGCGTCGATGTCTTCAATCCCGTCGAACCAGAACACACCCCCGGGGTACGTATCGCGATAGCGCCGCGCATATGCGGCCACGAACTCGGTCTTTCCAATCCCCGCGGCCCCCCCGATGCCCATCATGCTCGCGGGCCTGAACCAGCTCGGCGTCGCGGCGGAGAGAGCCTCGTGCAACGCGGCGAGCTCACGATCGCGCCCTGCAAAGGAGGGATTTTCGGGGAGGGGCACGCTGAACGGTATCGTCATCGGCGGCTCCGACGCGGGCGCCGGCGGGACGGGCACGTGCTCCGGCTGCCGCGGAGACGCCGCCGGAGGCATGCCCGTATATCCCCGCGCGAGGATCGCCCGCTGTCGGTCGAGGACCTTCGGCATGGATCCATCCGCAGACTTCCTGCCATCGGACGTGAACGAGCACGTGGACATCGTCCCCTGCGTCGTCCCCTCCTCCCCCGCCCCGGGATCCAGATAATGCTCCAGCGCGACCTCCGCGGGGTGGCGCAGCGTCTCCAGCACGGTAGACAGCTCGGTGGCGTTCTGATAACGATCGTCCGGGCGTTTGGCGAGGCACTTGGCGATCACCGCGTCGATCTGCCAGGGCAGCTCCGGACGCACGCCGGTCGGCGGCTCGGGCGTCGCGTGCAGGATGCGGTGGCCGATCTCCGTGACGTTGTCCGCCGCGAAGGGCGCGACCCCGGTGAGGAGCTGATAAAAGACGGAGCCGAGGGAAAACAAATCGCTCCGGGCATCCACGTTCTTGGCGGCCGTCAATTGCTCCGGCGACATGTAGAGCGGCGAGCCGAGGAACGCATCCGTGCGGGTGAGATCGATCTCCCCCTCCCCGGCTTTCGAGATGCCAAAATCGATCAGCTTGATGATCGGGGGCTTATCCGGTCGCTGCGCGAGGAAGAGGTTCGAGGGCTTGATGTCGCGGTGCACGACGCCGATCGCATGCGCGACCGAGAGGCCGGCGCAGGCCTGGATGACGTATTGCAGCGCCTCCTGAAAGGGCAACGCGCCGCGGCGCTCGAGCACCTTGCCGAGATCCTTGCCCTCGAGGTACTCCATGAGGATGTAAAGCTCGCCGGTGACGAGGCGCCCCACGTGGTGCACCTCCGCGACGTGCGGCGACCGGACGCGCTTCGTGATCTCCGCCTCGCGCCGGAACCGCTGCTCCGACGCGAGTCTTCCCGCCCTCTCCCCGACGAGCAACTTGAGCGCAAACCACGCGTCGTGCCCCGCATCCCGGACGGCGAGGACGAGCCCCATCCCGCCCTGACCGAGGACACGCTCGACGCGGTATCGGACATCCAAAACGCGGCCCACCCAGGACGTTTCCTCGACGGTCATCCTGCCCCGAGACTGTCAGAAGGCGCGCCCCGTAGCAACGTAGACCCGCCGCGCGCCCCACGATCCGCGAACGGAGAGGCCCCGCGCCGGTCGCGACGCAATACCACAAAGGTGGTATCGACATGGGACACGGCGCGAGCAGATAGCCGAAGTCCATGAAACGCGAAGGTGCGAAGTCGACGTGGCCCGTGGAGACCGATACCGGTCTCTCCCTCCGCTCCCGCAAGATCAGCGTCGAATGCATTCGAGGCCCCCTCGCCGGAAAGGTGTTCGAGCGGCCGGGGCCCGAGGTGCGCGTGGGGAGCGGCACAGATTGCGACCTCGTCATCCCCGACCGAACGGTCAGCCACGTGCACCTCTCCCTGCGGATCGAAGGCGACGCCATCCGCGTCCTCGATACGAAGAGCCGCAATGGCACCTACGTGGACGACGTGCGAATCAAGGACGCCTACGCCCGGCCCAACGCGACGATCGTGCTCGGCGCCTCGGCCATCCGGCTCCGCATGCTCAAAGACGAAATCGAGCTCCCGCTCCCGGACCGCGACCATTTCGCCGGCCTCATCGGCAAGAGCATCGCGATGCGGCGCGTGTACGCGCTCCTCGAGCGCTTCGCAGACGCCGATGGGACCGTACTGCTCGAAGGAGAGACCGGCACGGGAAAGGAAGTGGCCGCCGCGGCGATCCACGCCAAGAGCAAACGGAAGGATCGACCCTTCGTGGTCTTCGACTGCTCAGCCGTCCCGGCAAACCTGATCGAAAGCGAGCTGTTCGGGCACGTCGCCGGCGCCTTCACGGGCGCCGTCAGCGCTCGCAAAGGCCGGTTCCGGGAGGCGGAGAACGGCACGCTTTTCCTCGACGAAATCGGCGAGCTGCCGCTCGAGCTCCAGCCCAAGCTGCTCCGCGCGCTCGAAGCGCGCGTGATCCGCCCGCTCGGCGCGGAGAAGGACTGGCAAGTGGACGTACGCATCATCGCCGCCACGAACCGCGATCTCGCGATCGAAGTCGACAAAGATCGCTTCCGCGAGGACCTGTACTACCGCCTCGCCGTGCTGCCCGTCCGGCTGCCACCCCTGCGGGAGCGGGTCGAGGACATCCCGCTGCTCGTGCGCCATTTCGAGAAGGAATGGCGCGACCGGCCGAACCCGCCCGCGCCGCTCCCCGACGCCATTCTAGAAAAAATGAAGTCGATGCCATGGCCAGGCAACGTGCGCGAGCTTAGGAACCGGGTGGAGCTCATGCTCTCCCTCGGGCTCCCCGACACGACCCGCCCCGCGCAAAGCACAAGCGAAACCTCCCCCGCGCGGGTCGAGGTGGACATCCAGGTCCCCTACCACGTCGGGCGCGAGCGGCTCGTCGAGCAATACACAAAAGGATACTTCCTCGAAGCACTCCGTCGCACCGACGGAAACGTATCGCGGGCAGCGCAGCTCGCAGACGTGGGCAGAGCATTCGTACAGAAGGTCATGAAACAACACGGCCTCACGCGCACCGGGCAGTAGCCGTGTTCCAGCACGCCAAACGCCCCGGCGCGGCGTGACGACGTGCTTCCACCTTGACGCGAGCGCGCGTTCAGACCTTCCATCCGCGCCATGGCCGAAACCTCCGCGGGTTCACGCAAACTCACCATCGCCGGATGGGCGCTCTCCGGGCTCGTCGCCCTCTTCATGGGCGTCATCAGCGCAGCCGGCAAATTCATTCAGCCGCCGCCCCCAGGCGTCCTCGAAACGGCGCAACACCTCGGGCTCCCCATCGAAAAATACCCCGCCATCGGCATCGTCGAGATCGCCTGCGTCCTCCTGTTCCTCCTCCCACGCACAGCCTTCGTCGGCGCCATCCTCGTCGCCGCCTACCTCGGCGGCGCCACAGCCATCCACGTCCGCGTCAGCGACCCATGGTTCATGCCCCCCCTCATGGGCGTCCTCGCCTGGATAGGCTACGGCCTGCGCCGCCCCGACATCATCCGAGCCGCATTCGCAGCGCCTTCTAAAAAAGCCGATTGAAGCGCGGAGCTGGGGCTTTGCCCCAGGCCCCAGCAGGGGCTCTCCGCCCCTGCACCCGGACCAGCCAGGGGCTGGACCCAAGCTCGATGAACTGCGCGATGCGCAGTTCATCGAACAGCCGGTGGCAAGACCACAGGCGATCCTGCCAGCCAAGACGGCAGCGCTGACGTTTCAATCGGCGAAGTGCCGCTGCGTGCGACGACCTCCACGGTCTTGCCACCGGCCCGTGGGAAGAACTGCGCATTGCGCAGTTCTTCCCCTTCGGTCCAGGCCGTGCCTGGTCCGGGGTCGAGGGGGCGGACAGCCCCCCGCGGGGTCCGGGGCAGCGCCCCGGGCTCCCGGCTCCCGGCTCCCGGCTCCGCGCCTTTGCGGGAGAGCTACTGGCTTCCGGGCAGATTCACGTCGTCGTCTTCGGACTGGACGATGCCGCGACGTCCGAGGGCGTAGAGGATGTCGTCGCCGTCGACGAGCAGGGCGGGCTGCGGCTCGGGGTAGTATTCGGGGTAGGTGCCTTGCGCGGGGATGTGGAAGAAGCTCAGGGCCTTTGGGGTCTGCTTGGAGGCCACGGTGAGCACGCCGCCGGGGACGTTGAAGAACAGATGGTCCCCGCGGGCTGCGGTGAGGCTCATCCACAGTTGGATCAGCGATTGCCCGCGCACCGTATAGCCGCGCACGCCGGAGCCGGAGGCTGGCTTCAGGAGCGTCAACATGGGCCGGGAATCCCATGGCTGCCCGTTGTGGTACGACCAGAAGGGCTTCCAGCCGAGACCGTGCGTTACGGCGGGCCGGCCGTCTTCGTCGGCGACGACGGAGGTCACCGCTCGGCCTGGGAATCGTTGGTAGTTTTTCAGCGCGGCGAGACCGTCGTCGAGCACCACGCGGGCGACGGCGGACTCCAGGAACACGTCGCCCCAGACGGGGTCTTGCAGGGTCAGCTCGTCGTCGTCGACTCCGACGACGCGACCGGGCACGTTGATCTTCGACACGACTGGCTGGCCGGATTGCCCGAAGTCGATGTGCTCCACGTAATACTTTGCGTGTGGACGCGGATCACCTGGCTTCGTGGCTGGCTCCTTCGTCGTGATGTACATGTCCTCGCCGTCCGAGAACTTGCTCACGTATTCTTCTTCCGGCGCGAACGTGATGGTGGGACGCACGGCCGGGTGCGCTGGATCCGAGAGATCGAGCACGCCGACGCTGGCGTGCCGGACCTCGCGATAGGTCGTCGCGGGCTGGCAGCCGCCGACGATGTAGGGTTGTGCTGTCGCGAAATCGACCTGCACGCATGTGGGGTCGGCGCCGACGTGATAGGTGCATTGCGCGAAGCCACCATCGCAGCCGTATTGCCCTGTGCCGAGCGGCGCCTGGCAGTGCAGATTGCCCGTCCAGTAGGTGCAACCCTCCTGGCCGTAACAAGTCGAGAATTGCTCGAGCGTCTGATACCAGCAGGCGTCCACATCGCCGCCGACCTGGTACGTCGGGTTGGACGGCACGGCCACGAACGTGAGCGACTTGTGCGTCGGGTGCACGACCGGCTCGATGCTCCCGGTGAACGGGAGCCCCGTGGCCACGAAATCACCCTTCGATTGGGGATGCAGCGGATCCGAGAGATCGATGATGGTGACCGTGTACTCCAGCCACTTCAAACTCCGCACGACCGTGAGCAGGTTGCCCACCTTGTAATAATACGCGTTCGGCGGCACCTCGATGCTCGCGAGCGTCGGCGCGTATTGGGCCTCTCCCGATCGGGAGATCACCTCGACACGCGCCTTCGCGTTTGGCTTGTTCCAGTAGCTCGTGTCCTCGGGGTTCTGCACGCGCACCCGGTAATTCCCGTACCGGAAGATGCCGAGGTAGTTCGGCGCGAGGAAGAGGTGACCTTGTTTCGTGGGGTTGTCGACGTCGCTTCGATCGTACAGGCCGAGCTCGGTCGCGGTCAGCCCTGCGGCGACCGTGCCCGAGGTGGGGAATGCGCGCTGCATGCGGCTGTTCAGCGGCAGGAACCCGCGCCGCGTGACCGTGGTGCCCGAGAACGTGAAGAGCTGCACGCCCGAGATATACGGAGTGTTGCTCCAGTCGCCGTTGTTGTAGGGCAAGAGCGCGAGCCCCGTCTCCGTCTCGCCGCTCGGCGCCTGCACCGTCACGGCATTCTCGAGCACGGTGAAGGCGCGCCCGCTCTGACGGAGATCCGGCTGCGAGGAAGAATCGGACGAAATCGGGTCCACCGCGGCGCGCACGAGCAGCGGATTCGAGCTGTTCGCGTCGAACAGGCTCACGGCATACTGGTAAGGCGACTTGCCGACCCGACCGGCGCTGATCAGACGGCTGCCTCCGAAGACCGAGCGGAGATGATCCTCCGCGCCGTGCTCGGGTGACGTGCCGAGCAGCGTCACGTGCCCGGCCGCGTCCACGGAGAACACGTGGAACGTCCCATTCTGCACCAGCGTCGTCGAGACGTAGGCCTTGTCGTCGGTGAACAACGCCCCTTGAATGGACGCGCCCGGCGCGAACTCCACCGTCTCGATCGGCGTGGGGTTCCCCGGTCCAGACGTGCTCCACGTCTGCAGGCGCGCGACGGCCGTGGGGAAGTCGACCTTCAGCCCGGAGATCACCCGAAGCGTCTGCCCACGTAGATCCACATGGCCCTCGGAGGGAATGACCTCCGGCGCGACGACCGTGCCGCGCACGCTGAGCGCGCCGCCCGCGCCGATATCGACGATGGAGACGTGCGTCGCCGGATCCCGGGCGACCTTCTGGGTGTGCACCGCGACCAGCGCGCTGCCCTGGTGCACGAGGCCCCGCAAATCGCCGGGGAACCCGGCCGTGCTCGTGAGCGCGAGGCCGTTGCTCGTCAAGGCGAACCGCTTGATGTAGGTCTGGTGCCGCGCCTCGGGCCAGGGGGACCCGGGAACGGGGAACGAGCCATACTCGGTGGTGCCCACGTACAGCGTGTCCCCATTCGCGCCGCTCTCGAAGCGGGTCGACTTGACCGTGCCCGACAGCAACGTCCGCGAGCGAACCTCCGGCTCCTCACGGTCGCTGATGTCGACCTCCAGAATGAACGCGCCCAGGCTGTCGTGCATCGCGAGCCGGGCCGGATCGGAGCGATACGCGAGGGCACCGCTCATCACGACGAGCGCGCGATCCCCCTTGACGTGCATCTGGACCACGTCCCCGGAGATCGGCAGCCGACCAACGATGCGCGGGTCCTCGGGGTCCTCCACGTCGATGATCTGCAACCCCCGAAAGCGGCTCAGATGGAGCACATGTCCATCGCCGAGCACCTCGTAGATGTCGCCCTGCGCGAGCGCCGCACTCGGCGCTACGGCCTCCTCGTCGCCCCCCGCAAAAGCTTGCCGCTCCTCTTCCTCTTCTTCTTCCTCCTCTTCCTCCTCGCCCCACGTCCACACGGGAGGCATAGGGTCCGCCGATAAAAAGGACGTCGGTCGTTGGCTCGCCTCCGTGCTCTCGGCCGTTTCTTCCGACAATGGTTCCGTGCTGGTCACGCACCCCGGCCCGACCAGAAGAAGCAGCACGGCCGAGTTTCGCGCAGCGCGCGTCACGCGACCGTCCTTGATGAAGGTCCTCATGTTCATGATCTCCTGTCGTCACCCATCCCATGGAAGGAAGGGCGAACGACGCACCATGACATCGGTATGACGGTGAGCTGTCAACCCACGCGAACCAAGCGCCGAGCGATCCACGTCCCGTGTGGCCGCCGCAACACGCCGCGCCGGGGCGCTGCCCCGGACCCCGCGGGGGCTATCCGCCCCTCGACCCGGACCAGGCACGGCCTGGACCGAAGGGGGAAGAACTGCGCAATGCGCAGTTCTTTCCACGGGCCCGTGGCAAGACCGGCGAGATCCGGGGGACGTCGTGCGGCGCAACCCGCTCGACAGCGCCGCGGCTGTAGACGAAGATCTCCACGTGAAACCCGATATCGCGCCTCCCCATCGGAAGCCAGCCATGAACACGCCGCGCCTGTCCCTCCTCCTCGCCCTGGGCCTCGCAAGCTGCGCGTCCCCGCCCGGGGATGCCCAGGTCGACGCGCCTTCCCCCCTCGCCTCCTCATGCCCAACGAACGAGCTTGCATTCACGCAGGCAACCGGGTGCATGAACGACGGCTCGGTCGAGTTTTGCCTGCCGACAGGCAACGAGGCGCTGCTCGCGCACGTCCGGGAGATCGCGCCGTCGATCGAAGCAGGCTCGTCCCGCGGCCGCGCAGGCTGCAATCTACCAGCCGAGACGCTTTATTTCTTCCCCACGGGCGAGGCCGAGTGCGTCGCCCACCACGGCGCGCTCGTGGACGCGGCGTGGGACAAGCTCTGCCGGATCGCAGCACTCCCGGAGGTCCGCGCAATCGTGCCGACATGGTACGAGTGAGCCCTCGAGCAGGACGCGCACGCGGCAGGGGAACCACGAGGACACCTTGCCTCGAAGCCGTGCGCACCTTGCCGGGAGGGTGAACACACCTTCCCTCCTGCCTGTCGACGGCCTCCAGGCAGGACGACCACGCCTTCCCCCCACCACGTCGACAGCTTCCGGGAGGGTGAACACGCCTTCCCTCCTGCCTGTCGACGGCCTCCAGGCAGGACGACCACGCCTTCCCCCCACCACGTCGACAGCTTCCGGGAGGGTGAACACGCCCTCCCTCCTGCATGTCGACGGCCTCCAGGCAGGACGACCACGCCTTCCCCCCACCACGTCGACAGCTTCCGGGAGGGTGAACACGCCCTCCCTCCTGCATGTCGACGTCCTCCTGGCAGGACGAAGACGTCTCCGCCCTTCACGTCCACGCCCTCTGCGAGCGTGTCCACGACGACCAGGGACCCCGTCGACGACCTTTGCGGCCGCGCCCACGCAGGCCGCGCACCACGAAGCCGCGCGGCTCCGTGCATGGACAGGACTTCCGCGCGTCGGGTAAGCTGCCACGGCCGTGCGTACGGTCGGAGGTCCCCGGATGCAGCGTGTCCTGTCGGCGGGCGAGGTGGTCGCCGGACGGTTCGAGGTCGAGCACCTCGTCGCGCGGGGCGGGATGGGCACGGTCTATCGGGCCCTCGACCGTGCGGAGGGCGCGGCGGTCGCGCTCAAGCTCATCCCGCTGCCGGCAGAGGCCACGGACGCGCCGTCCCGCTTCGAGCGCGAGGCAGCGCTGCTCGACCGGGTCAAGCACCCGCGCATCGTGCGCTCCGTGGCGCGCGGCTTCCTGGATGCCGGCCACGCGTACCTCGTGATGCAATGGATCGACGGCGAGGATTTGCGCTGTGTGATCCAGCGCGGGCCGCTCGCCGCGGACGACGCGCAGCACGTGCTCGCGTGCGCGGCCGAGGCGCTCGCGGCGGTGCACGCCGAGGGAATCGTGCACCGCGACGTGAAGCCCGCGAACCTGCGGTTGCGCGGCGGGAGGAGCACCGACGTGGTGCTGCTCGATTTCGGCATCGCGCGGTCGATGAACGCGACGAAGCGGCTGACGGCGACGGGCCACCTCGTGGGGACACCCCAATACATGGCCCCGGAGCAGCTCGTTGAAGGCGGGAGAATCGGCCCGGCCACGGACGTGTTTTCCCTCGGGTGTATCTTTTACGAATGCCTCACGGGCAAACCCCCCTTCGACGCCGAGCACGTGGCCGGCGTGCTCGCGCGGATTCTTTACGACGTCCCCGCCCCGGTGCGCGCAGTTCGCCCCGCCATCCCGCAAGCATGGGAAGACCTGCTCGCGAGCATGCTGCACCGAAACGACGAGCAACGGCCGCGCGACGGCGCGGCGCTCCGGGGCCTCGTCGCCAAGCTGCCCGCGCTCACGGCCCCGGAGACCCTGCCCGTGTCCTTGGTCCCCGCCCCGCCCCCCGGGGCCGGCGAGCAGACGCTCGTGACGCTCGTGTTCGCGACGTTCGACCCTCCAGAGGGCAGCGACGAGGCGGCGCGGCAGGCGCTCCCGCGCATGGGGTTCGACGTGGAAGAACTCGCGGAGGGCTCGATCCTCGCGGCCGTCGCGGCGCGCGGCATGGTCACGGATCAGGCGCGGATCGCCGCGCGCGGGGCGCTGTATCTACGCGAGCTGCGGCCCGACGCGCGGATCGGCGTCGTGACGGGCCGCGCCTTGCTGGGGCGGACGACGCGCATGGGCGAGGCGATCGATCGCGCCAAAGAACTGCTCGAAGGCCGGCGCCACGAGGCGCAGGAGGGCGTGTGGCTCGACGCCGTCACGGCCGCGCTGCTCGAACCGAGGTTCGTCACCGAGGACAAGGCGAATGCGACGCTCTTGCTCGCGGAACGGCCGGACGAGGGCGCCGGGCGCCTGCTCCTCGGCAAACCGACGCCCTGCGTGGGGCGCGAGGTCGAGCTGACGGAGCTCGAAAGCCTGCTCGGGCGGGCCATCGAGGACGGCGAGCCCCAAGGCCTCCTCTTGCTCGGGCCGCCGGGAACGGGCAAATCACGGCTCGTCGGGGAGCTCGCGCGCAGGATTCGCGGGGCCTACCCCGAGACCTCGCTGCTCATCGGCCGCGGAGATCCGCTGACGACGGGCTCGCCCTACGGGCTCTTGCGGGACGCCTTGCGGAGGCACGCGGGTCTCGACGCCGTCGAGGATCCCGCGCGCGCGCGGGAGGTGGTGCTCGAGCGGCTCTGCGAGCCCGTCGACGCGGGAAAACGGCGGCAGGTGGGCGAGTTCCTCGGCGAGTTGTGTGGTGTCCCCTTCCCTGCGGAGGCGAGCCCGCCGCTTTGGGCCGCGCGCAATGACGCGCTCGTCATGGAGGAGCAGATCGGGCAGGCGTTTTCGACGTGGATGGCGGCCACATGCGCGGCGCAGCCCGTGACCCTGGTCCTCGACGATCTGCAATGGGGCGACGCGCTCACCGTGAAGCTCGTGCGGAGCCTTTTGCGGAGCCCCGGGCAGATGCCGCTCTTCGTGTTTTGCCTGGGAAGGCCCGAGACGCGCGAGCTGTTCCCCAACGTGACGTCGTCGCGGATGTACGAAATGACCTTGAGGCCGCTCCGCCGGCGGGCGATCGAGCGGCTCGTCAAGGCCGTGCTCGGCGAGGCCGTCGGCCCGGCGACGGTGGAGCGCATCGTCAAGCTCTCCGAGGGCAATGCGTTGTTTCTGGAGGAGCTCATCCGGGCCGCCGCCCAGGGGAACATGAACGAGGCGCCGGAGACGGTCGTGGCCATGCTCCAGGCGCGGCTCGCGAAGTTATCGGCCCCCGAGCGGCGGCTCCTGCGCGCCGCGAGCGTCGTGGGCGAGACATTTTGGGTGGGCGGGGTCCGGCGCATCGTGGCGGCGTGGGGCGCGCGCGACGACGTCGACGGGTGGCTCGGCCGGCTCGTCGAGGAGGAGCTCGTCGAGCTGCACAAGGAGAGCCGATTTCCTCGGGAAATCCAGATGGGCTTTCGGCACGCGCTCGTGAAGGACGCGGCGTATGGACTGCTCACGGACGCGGATCGGCAAAACGCGCATCTCGCGGCGGGTGCATGGCTCGAAGGCGCGGGCGAGGCCGATGCGATGGCGCTCGCGGGGCACGCGGAGCAAGGCGGCGATCGCGCGCGGGCGGCGCGGTTTTACGCAAATGCCGCCGCGGAGTCGCTCGGGCGGAACGATCTCTGGCAGGCGGCGGAGCGCGCGGCGAAGGGGCTCGACAGCGAGGCGGAGGGCCTGCTCCGCGGGGAGCTTTTCGCGATCCTCGCCCTCGCGAAATACGGCCTCGGCTTGTGGCAGGCGTCCACGTCGGCGGGGCGCGAAGCGCTCTCGATGCTGCCCCAAGGGAGCTTCTGGTGGTGCCGGACGGCGGAGCGCATGATCCACGCCTTGCCGCAGGTGGGGGCGTTTGATGCTTTCTTCAAGCTCGCGGAGGAGGTGTGCCAGGTGGAGCCTGCTCCCGAGGCGCTCCCCCCGTTCGTCTGCGCGACCGCCATTCTGCACTCTGTCTCCACGGCGCTTTTTCCGAGCACGCTCGGGGAGGTGCGCCGAAAGACGCGGGCGCGCCTCGAGCACTTCGACGCGCTGGAAGAGCCCCGGTCGCGCGGCATCGCGCGCCTCTGGCTTTCGCTCGCCGCCATGTACGTGGAGCCCTGCCTGACGCAGATCCGCGCGCGCATCGAGAGCGCCATGGAGGTGCTCGCCGAGGGGAAGGTCTTCCACGAGCTCTGCCTGGCGCACGTCCTCCACGGCCTCGCGGCGCGGGAGCTCGGCGACCTCGACGTCGCCGAGGCGTCCTCGCGCAAGGCGCTCGCCCTCGCCGAGCGGATCCAGGACGGGTATCAAACGGCGAATGCGGCCTTTTACCTGAGCGAGGCGCTGCTCGAACGAGACGACCCGTCGGCCCTCGAGGAGAGCGAATCCCTCGCGCGGAGGGCGCTCGACGCCCCCGTGGGGGCCTTTTACGAGGCGGCGTGCTTCCGTGTCCTCGCGGAGATCGCGCTCGTTCGCGGGCAAACGTCGCTCGCCGAGGCGCACGCGCGGCGGGCCGTCGACGCCGTGGGGGACACGGGCGGCATGCTCATGTACTGGCACGCAGCCACGCACCTGCGCGCGCTCGTCGCCTGCGGGCGCGTGGACGAGGCGCGCGCGACCGTGGACAAGCGCCTCCCCTCGTTCCTCGCGCTCGACGGCGCCGGGTATCTCGACGTCCCCTTCCGGCTCGCCGTCGCGGAGACGTGGGACGCGGCCGGAGACGCCGCGGCCGCCAAGGACGCCCTGCGCGAGGCGCTGCGGCACATCGAGGTCCGCGCCGAGCACATCCACGACGCCCGGACCCGCTCGCTCTACCTCGCCCGAAAGGACAACGTCCGCGCCTTCGCGCACGCGCGCGAATGGAGGCTCCGATGAGCGGTCATCTCTTCATCGTCCACGGCGATCTCACGCTGCTCTCGTGCGACGCGTGGCTCGTGCCCTGCGATATCGACGCGATGCCGTCGAGGAGCTGGACGCGCTCGTTCAACCATCTCCAAGGCCGGGCCCAGCGCTGGGCCGAACCGACGGAAGAATGGCGGCGCGGAACCCAGCGCATGCTGAAGGTGGTGGAATGGGAAGACCACCTGCCCCGCCCCTGGGTCGGCAACGTCGCCGCCGTCCCGAGCACGGACGTCTCCTGGTTCGTCGCGGGCGCGGAAGAGTTCATCGAGCGCGTGACGGACGATCTGCACGCGCACGCGACGCCGCCGCGCAATGGGCGGGCCAAGCATTTGCTCGCCCTGCCGGTCATCGGCACGCGGTACGGCGGAAAACGCCACTGGACCGGAGACGTGGTGCGCGCGCTCGTCCCCGTCTTGCAAAAAATGGCGGCCGTGAAGGACGTGGACATCGCGCTCGTGAGCAACGACGAGCTCACGTATGCGTCGGCGCAGGCGCAACGCGGGGCGACCCCCGCGGCCTGGCCCGACCTCGACGAGCGGCTGTGGCACAAGGGGGAGCGCCTCGCGCACATCGCCGCGAATGGAGACCTCGTCCTCTTCGTCGGCGCTGGCGTCAGCAAGAATGCCGGGTTGCCGGATTGGGGCGGGCTCTTGCGGGACCTCGCCCGGAACGCGGGGATGACCGAGGAGGAGCTCGGCGCGCTGAAGGAGCTCGGCGCGCTCGATCAAGCCCGCGCCATCGAGCTGCGCCTGGAGACGGGCCTGCCGCCGCAGGCGAGCAAGCGTATCCTCGGGGAGAGAATCGCGGACGCCTTCGCGCGGGTCCACGGCTATGCCCTCTCGCACGCGCTGCTCGCGGCGCTGCCCTCGCGCGAGGTCATCACGACGAACTACGACACGCTCTTCGAGCGCGCCTCGCAGGCCGCCGGGATGACCGTCTCGGTGCTGCCCCACGAGCCCCAATCCGGGGCGTCGCGATGGGTGCTCAAGATGCACGGGTGCGTGACGGATCCCGACAACATCGTGCTGACCCGCGAGGATTACATGCGATACGACCTCCGCCGGCAGGCGCTCGCGGGGATCGTGCAAGCGCTGCTCCTGATGCGTCACATGCTCTTCATCGGGTTCTCGCTCCGCGACGACAATTTCCACCGGATCGCGGACGCCGTCCGGCGCGCGCGTGTCCCCGCGAAGGCGGACGCGACCTCGCCCGCCGGCCGGTTCGGCACGGCGCTGTCGCTCTTCTCGTCGCCGCTCGAGCAAAGCCTCTGGGGCAACGATCTCGACTGGGTGAACATGCAATCGACGTCGCCGCCGGCCGGCCGGAGCGAGGAGAGCGACAAGGCGTGGGCCCACGCCGCGCGGCGGCTGGAGCTCTTCCTCGATAGCTTGCTCGCCAGGACGGGGACGACCGCGTACCTCTTGCACCCGCGCTTCGAGGGCGCCTTGAGTGATCCCGAGCGCGGCCTCGCCGACAAATTGCAGCGATTCCTCGACGAGGTCGATCGGGACCCGACCGTGAAGGCGGCGCCGGCGTGGAAATACCTGGAGTCGCTCCTGCACCGGCTCGGCTGGCCGCGGACGCCCTGACGAGGACCATCCATGCCGGAGACCTTCCGAAAGCTCCTCGATACGCCGCCGTACCTGTTCCGCGTGGTCCTCGACTTTTCGCGGCACCTGCTCCTGCTCGGGCCCCTGATCGGGGTCCTCGGGGTGCTCTTTCACGATCTCGGGCGCGCGTTCGGGCTGCCGTATCTGTTCCGGGGGCAAACCCGCAAGGCGCAGTTCGCGATCGGGCTCTCCCTGGCGATGCTCGCGAGCGAGCTCTTTTACGTGAGTTACCTCGTCTCGCCCGACGAGCTGCACCTGTGCCGCGGGCACGGCATTCCCCTCGACATCCTGAATTACCTCGGCGCGCTCTGGGGCGTGCTCGCGACGGTCGCCTTCGTCTCCCTCGTCTCCCGCTTCGTCCGCAAGAGGGACGGGCGCCCGCGGCGCGACTCGAAGCGGCTGCTCGCCGATCTCGGGACCACCGTGTACACGCTGCTCGGCGCAGAGCTCGGCGTCGTCCTCACGCTGGGGTTCGTCTTCGGGGGGACGAACGGCGCGATCCTGGCGCGCGTCCAGGGCCTCGGCGAGCGGTTTCGCCCGTGCATCCACGGGCTCGGGGACTGTCTGTCGCAGACCTCGCGGGCGGAGGCGCCCCGGGGGATGCTGCACGAGCACGTGTACGCGGCGGCGTTTTTCGCGCTGCTGGCCGTGATGTACATCGTGGCGAGCTGCTTCCGGGCGAGGAAGATCCCCGCGGCCGCCGGGCTTTGCGTCCTGCTCGCGCTGCTCGGCGCGACCGACGGCTTTTTCGTGTACTGGCTGGAGGAATGGCACTCCCTGCTGCTCGTCGGCGTGACCATCCTGGTGCTCTACGTGCTCGGCCGGAATCGATATGCGGCCCGGTTCACCGATTTGATGGACGCGTATCGGCACATCGAGGAGCAGCCTTGTCGCGAAGGGTGCAAGGCGGCCGGGCACACGCACCTCGCGGACTACGAGGCGCCCGGCCTGCACGCCGGGCTCTTGCCGCGGCCCGTGGAGGAGTTCCGCTGGACGGACGAGAACGGCCAGAAGCGGCCGCTCGTGCTGGTCTGCACGAGCGGCGGCGGGATCCGCGCGTCGGTCTGGACCGCGGCCGTCCTGCGCGAGCTCGAAAAGCAGCTCGATCAGCCCGAGCGCCGAGAATTCCCTTATCACGTGCGCATGATCAGCGGCGCCTCCGGCGGGATGGTGGGCGCGGCCTACTGGGTGGCGACGCTCGAAGGGCCGGCGCACACGGTCGGTTCGTCGGAGTATCACAAAGAAGATGCGCCGGAAAACCGCACGGCGGACGCGGAGGGTTCGGACTGGCTCGTCGCCAACGTCGCCAAGGAGTGCCTGTCGCGCGTGGCCGCGGCGCTCGTGTTCAGCGACGTGCCCGCGCGGATCGGGGCATGGGCAAGACCCTCCGTGCACCGGGAGCTTTACGACCGTGGCACGGCGCTGGAGCATGCATTCGTGGAGAACATGCCAGCGCTCGGCACGAAGCTCTCGCGGCTCGGGCACGACGAGCGGGCCGGATGGCGCCCCTCGCTCGTGTGGAGCCCGATGCTCGTCGAGGACGGCAAACGCCTCCTCATCTCGAATCTCTGTCTCGATACGTTGCTCGTCCAGCACGGGCCGGCCATCGGCGTCGAGGGCCAGCACGTGGTCTATTCGCGCTCCGGCTACGAGATCACGCGGCTCTTTCCCGTGCCCTCACGGGAGACGCTCCGCCTCGCGACGGCGGCCCGGATGAGCGCCTCCTTCCCGTTCGTGTCCCCCGCCGCCGCCCTGCCGACCGTACCCCGCAGGCGCGTCGTGGACGCCGGCTACTGGGACAACTACGGCGTGAACGTCGCATGTGGTTTTCTCGACGAAATGCTCCGGACAAGCTGGCTCGAACAGAACGTGAGCGGCATCCTGCTCGTGCAAATCCGCGACGGCATCGAGCGGCCAGAGCCCGCAGGCAACCATTTCAACGACCGGATCGCGCGGGCCCTCGAAGGCCTCACGTCCCCCGTCTCCGCCGTGCTCGCGGCGCGGGAGAGCGTGATGCGCTTCCGCAACGACGAGCAAGTGGAGGCCGTGGCCCGGCGCATCCACCTCGACAAGCGATTCGGGGAGAGCTTCTTCCAGCAGGTGACGTTCGAATTCCCCGGCGACGCGGCCCTGAGCTGGTACCTGACGCCCGAGGAGCAGCAGAGCCTGAAGGACGCGGCGAAGGCCACGGTCGGGGACAAATCAGACGCGCTCCGGCTGTGGTGGGACGAGCGCCGGGGCGCGGCATCAATGGCGGCGTGAGGGCGCCGCCGCGCTGGGGCGTTGCCCCAGGCCCCAGCAGGGGCTGTCCGCCCCTGCACCCGGACCAGCCAGGGGCTGGACCCAGGCTCGATGAACTGCGCGATGCGCAGTTCATCGAACAGGCCCGGTCAAGACCAGCGACGGCGTTGCCAACCGAGACAGCCGCGCCGCGGGTTCTGCTGGCCACCCGGCTTCTTCGTCGGCCTGTTTGAAAAACTGCGCGGAGCGCAGTTTTTCAACCCTGGGTCCAGCGCCTCGCTGGTCCGGGGTCGAGCAACTGTTTTCGTTCTCGGCCTCAGCTGGCAGGGCCCTCCGACAGGGGCGTCCGCCATCGCCCTTCAGACGGTGGCGCCGTGCTCGCGAGCGTCCAGGCTCTTCGACCCGCAACGCGGGCGCACCGCGGCCTTGACGCTCGCTGCGCGCGGCGCTCGATGATGCGTTGGGCGATGGTGGACGCGAAGTCTCGC
>NZ_JARZHI010000089.1:0-37301 GCF_029946465.1 Polyangium sorediatum | reverse complement strand
GCCGCCGCCGTGCCGAGCGTCTCGCGCCCCGGCGCCACGCCGCCGGGCGCGCCGCCCGCCCACGGGCTCGCCCCGCGGCCGCCCTCGGGCGATATCGTTCCCGGACGAACCGGCGCGGGGACGGGCGACGGGGGCGCCGCGGGAATCGCAGAGAGTTGCACGGGCGCCGGGAGGGGCACGGGCATGGGCGCGGGCACCGGCGGCGGCGCGGCCACGACCGGCGCGGGCACGACGGGCGGGATGAACGCAGGCGTCGAGGGCTTGGGCGCAGGCGGCGGCACCGGCGGCGCGGGCTTGGACACGGGCGGCACGGGCGCGGGGGAGACAACGGTCCCCGGGAGCGGGGCGCGCGCCGCCGCGGGCAAGGGCGGGGGCTTCAGCGTCGGCGGCTGCGGCGACTGGAGCTGCTGCGTCCAGGGGAGCGGCGCCGACGTCGGCGGCTGGAGGATCGACGATTGGAACGGCAAATCGCCCGAAAGCGAGGGCTGCGGCTCGCGCGCCGCCGGTTGCAGGGACGAGGCCGCGAAGGGCAGCGCCGCGCGGCGCGCCGCCTCGGCCTCCATCTGCGAAATGATGTTCGTCTGGGTATGGTCGTCCTCCGCAAACCCCTTCGATTCCGAGGCGGCCATCGTCTGGACGATCTCGCCCCAGCTCAGGTCGTGCCCGGGCATCTCCATTCCCACGATCACGCGCCCCGGCTCGTCCGGCCGCGCGAGCGGGACCTGCACGCGCCAGGTGAGCGTGGCGATCCCGCGGTCCGTATCGATCCACAGGGCATCGGCGCGCACCTTCTGCCGTTGCGCAGGCCCGTTCCCTCGGTCCACGAAGATCGCGGGCCGCACGCCCGGCAGGTTCGTCACGAGCCGCGTGTGCTCGGGGTGCAGGTTCTCGAGCACGATCCGCTCGTTGTCGCGCAGCGCCGTGAGGAGCTGATCCGAGGGTGATGCATTAAAAAACGCCTCGCTCGGCCCGTCGAGGCCCACGCCCGCGGGCGGCGGCGCGCGCCCCACGAGGTCCGCCCGCGAGGGCCAGCTCGTCGCGATGGGCGCGAAACACACGGGCGGCACAAAATCCTCGGCCGTGGAGACGTAGATGCCGAGGGGCTGCAGGTTCGGCAGGGCACGCCGCCCATAACCGTCCCGCACATCGGCGCGCACGCCGACGGGGTTGTTCGTGCCGGGCCCGCCGCCCGCGCGCTCCCACGTGAGGCGCATCCGCGTGAACCGCGTGCCCTCCTGGAGCGAGCCGTCGGGCAGGAACGAGCGGTCGCAGAACACCTCGATCGCCTTGTCGACCTCGCCGACGATGAGGCGCGCCACGAGGGATCGGACCGGCTGCTGTCCCGGGGCGTAGGCATACCCGACGAGCGTGACCTCGGGGCGCGGCTTGACCGGCACGAGATCACTCGCGGCGCGCAAGCTCCGGTTCGGATCGTCGTCCCAGTGATCGTCGGCCTCATTGAGGGCTTCTTGCTCGTTCGAGAGCACGGCCTCGCCTGGCTGGAGCCAATACGTGGCCTTGCAAACGACCGTGAGGACGAAGCCCCCCGCGCGCTTCTGCCACACGATGGACCCCGTGCGCAGGGGACCGACCGAGAGGATTTGCATCGTGCCGAAGCCTATCTCAACAGGCGCGGGATCGAGGGGAAAAATGGACCCGCGTCCCGCGGAGCGGCGACGTGGTTTACGCAGCGGTGCGTCATCCGCTACCCGTTGACGCGCCCGGCGCGGGTCGATACGCCTCGAAGCATGCACAAACCAATCTCGGGTACGATGACAGGAAGGTTTCTGCTCCTCGGCCTCGGTCTTGGCCTCGGGCTCGTCGCCAGCCGGAGCGCGTCCGGGGAACCCGTGGAGGAGGATGGTGTGCCGGCCGGCATGGTGGCCCACGTCGAAGGGGGCGTTTGTCCGCCCGGATGGGCGCCCGCGCCGAACGTCGAGGGGCGGCTCGTCGTGGCGGTCGCCGAGGGCAAGGACGTCGGCGTGCAGGTGGGCGAGCCGCTCCTGGACCGCGAGGATCGCACGCACACCCACGACTATGCGGGCGAGATCGCCCTGCCCTCGAAGTCGATCGCGGCCGCCGACGGGAGCAACCAGGCGGGCGCGCAGGCGCAGACGTACGCCATTGCGGGGACGACGAACCCCGGTGTCTCGGGCCTTCCTTTCGTGCAGGTGATCGCATGCGTCAAGCAATGAAAAGCGCGTCCGCGATCGCGGCCATCGCCCTCGTCACGGCCTGCGCGACCGGATCCGTGTCCACGACCGGCGGCTCGCAAGGCGCCGGCGGGGAAGGAAATGGCGGGAGCGGAGGGAGCGGCGGCGCGGGCGGCGGCCCCGGGGCGCGCGGCGACGCAATGCCCACGAACACGATCGGGTTTTTCCAGGTCCCTGCCTGCCCGAGCGGATGGGAGCCGTACAAGGCCGCGGCCGGACGCACGGTGCTCCCAACGATCGCCGACGCGGCGGGCGGAACGACCGTGGGCGAGCCGCTCCTGAGCGGCGAAGAGCGGCCCCACACGCACGGGGTGAAAGCGACGTTCGACCTCGTCCCCATCACGTATGCAGGCGTCTCCGGCGGCGGCAACAACGGCGTCGCTGCGGCGGGAACGGTCGAATTCGGCACGACCTCGGAGAAATCCACCACGGGTTTGCCGTACGTCCAGCTCCTCGCGTGCAAGAAGCTCGCGGAGCCGGCGGCCGGGGTCAAACCCTTGCCGAAGGGCATGCAGATCTTTTACGACGGCCCGAAATGCCCCGCGGGCTTTCAGCAGGCCGCCGCGACGCAAGGCCGGCTCGTCGTGGGCCTGCCGAAGGACGCGCCCCCGGATCTCTCGTTCGGCGGCGAACCCCTTTCGAGCGCGGCCCCGCGCACGCATACGCACGAAGGCGAGGTCTCGCTCGCCACGACCTCCCACGGAATCGGGCTCGTGAGCAACGGCGCCGCGACCGGGTATGCACGGAACGACACGTACACGGCCCAAGCGGAGACGGACGCGAGCGAGGCGGCGCTCCCCTGGATCGAGCTCATCCATTGCGAAAAACAGTGACGGAGAGCGTGAACGCGGCCCGAGGCGCGGGCGTCTTGCGAGAGCAGGCGACGCTCTGCCTGCGTGAGCTCACGGCCGGGTTTCCGGGGGCGGATCCTGCGGGGCTCGTGAGCGTGGTCCTGCGCCTCGTCGTCGTCCTTTTTGCTTCGTCGCGCGGGCTCTTTCCGGGCGATGAGCTCGGCGCCTTGCACGCCGAGCTCGCCGCGGCGGAACGCGCCTCGCTCGCCGATCGTCACGACGCGTGGACGCGCGTGAGGGCCCTGTTTCGCCGTCTGCATGAAGGAGCCCTCGGGCAAACGCCTCCTCCGAGCCCCGCCCGGCGCGGCGCGCTTTTCGACGCGGACGCCTTTCCATTCCTCGAAGGGCGGCTCTCCGACGCCGTCGTCCTGCGGATCCTCGACAAACTCCTCCTCGTGTCGGGCGAGCGCCTCGTATACGCCGATCTCGACGTCGAGCACCTCGGCACCGTGTACGAGACGCTGATGGGGTTCTCCGAGGAGCGGCGCCGCACGGGCGCCCATTATACCTCGCCGCTGCTCACGCGAATCATGGTCGAGCGCACGCTCGCCCCGCTCGTGCGCCCGGACGCGCGTCCCGAGGAGATCCTCGGTCTCTCCGTCTGCGACCCCGCCATGGGCGCGGGCGCATTTCTCGTGCAGGTTTGTCGATGGCTCGCCGAGCGCCTCGTCGCCGCCTGGGAGCACGCCGGGATGCCCGCCGCGTTGGCGCCCGGCGAGGAGCCGCAATCCCACGCGCGCCGGCTCGTCGCCGCGAATTGCCTTTACGGCGTGGATCGCAATCCGATCGCCGTGGACCTCGCCCGGGTGTCGCTCTGGCTGCTCACGTCGCCGAAGACGCATCCCTTTTCGTTTCTCGAAGCCAGCCTGCGCCATGGGGATTCGCTCGTGGGGCTCGGGCGCGAATCGATGGAAGCCATCTCCCCAGCGAAGGTCCACGAGCGCCTGGCCGAGGCGGAGACACTGCGGCGACGTTTTTTCGAGACGGCCGATCCGGATCTCCTCGCCGAGGCCAACCGCGCGCTCGCGCCGCTGCGCACCGTGGGCCATGCCCTTCTCGCCGCGCTTTTTGCCTCGGACGATAAAAAAGCCCAGAAAGAACGCCTGGCGGCCTTGCCGGATCTGGCCGCGCGTCATCTCGCCGGCGAGGGCGGGACGGAGTTCGAGGCCGAGGCCACGGCGTTCGCGGCCTCGCGCTCTCCGTTCCACTGGGACATCGAGCTCCCGGAGGTCTTCGGCCGCGGCGGGTTCGACGCATTCGTGGGAAACCCGCCCTGGGTCTCGTACGCCGGCCGCGCCGCGCAGCCGCTCGCCGACGAGCTGCGTGAATTTTATCGACGCACGAACCCGGCCTTCGCCGGATATCGCAATTTGCAGGGTCTTTTCGTCCACCAGTGCGCCCGCATGCTTCGACCGGGAGGTCGTCTCGGGCTCGTCTTGCCGACGTCGATGTCGGATCTCGGCGGGTATGAGCCCTCGCGCCGCGCGCACGACGCGCTCTGCGTGTGCGACGACGCGTTGCCCGATTTCGGGGACGCATTCGAGGGGGTCTTCCAACCGAGCATGGGCCTGCTGTCCACGCGCCAGGCGGAGAGGACTTCGCTCGACACGGCGCTCGCCTGGCCCCTCGCGCGCACGGACCTCGACGCCGAAACGGCGGCCCTGCTCGATACCCTCTCGGCCCTGCCGAAGCTGCCCCCGCACCTCTTCGGCGAGCGTGGGTTTCAAAGCAACGGCGCCGACGTCCGGCACCTCCACGAGCGCGAGGCGCCCGACGGGCGTTTCCAGGTCGGCCTGCGCGTGGGCGGGGACATCGAGCCGTTTTCCCGGCGTCCTCCGCGCCTCTATTGTGATCCCGCCGATTTCACGGGTCGCTTCCGCAAGGACGCCGAATGGCTCACCGTGCGCCTGCTCATTCGCCAGACAGCCCGCTTTCCCATGGTCGCGCTGTCCGACGGCCTCGCCTTCCGGAACTCGATCCTCGCGGGGTTCGCCGACGAGCAGTGGAGCGCGGGGTTTCTCCTCGGATGGCTCAACGCGAGCCCCATTCGCTGGTACCATTACATGCGGCACCGCGACGCCCGGCAGGGCATGCCCCAGGTGAAGATCACCCACCTGCGCGCGCTCCCCGCGCCGGCCGTTCCCGGGCTCGTCCCCGAGATCGAGGCGCTCGCCGAGAGCTTCGGCGCTCGCAATCAGGGCATCAGCCGGGCCGAGCAGGACACGCTCGACGATCTCGTTGCCCGCGCGCTCGGCCTCTCGCTCATGGAACGAGGACCGATCGAGCGATGGGCGCGGACCGTGGCCCCGGACCGCGCCCCCTCGCCGTGACGCCCCTGCGCGCGCCTCACCAGCCCTTGGCCGATTGAACCGCGGCCACGAGCTTGTCCGCCATCTTCTGGTGCGTGGCGACGCTCGGGTGGTAATCGCAGCCCATCCCGTCCACCGCCGCGTTTTGCTCGCCGAGGTCCACGAACCCCACGTTCGTGTCGCCCTTCGCCTTGCGGGCGTCGAGCGCCGTGTTGATGTGCTGCTTGACCTTCGTCAAATGCATCGCGCCGGCGGGATACGAGTCCGAGAGCATGGAGCCGACGGCGCAGAGCAGGTACGCGTTCGGGTAATGCTCGCGCAGCTTGTCCAGGAACCCGGAGAGCGCGTCGATGTAGGGTTGCCCGGGGTCCCCCTTGGCAAAATCGTTCGTCCCGAGGTTCACGACGACGACGTCCGGGATGTAGGAAAAATCCCAGGTCGAGGCCGGATCGTCGGCGAGGGTGCGCTCGAAGCGGATGGGCATCTGGTTCTGCGTCGCGCCGCTGTAATCGCGGTACACGCCGATCCCCGAGTACGAGATCCCCATGTGCGCGGCCCCGAGCTTGCGCGCCGCGAGGGCGCCGTACGCCGAATACTCGTCCTCGGTCTCGGGCGAGAACGGGCAGAGCGGGCCCGCGCCGGTGTTGCCGTAGCCGCAGGTGATCGAATCACCGACGAGCTCGATCTTGCGGCTCCACGGCTCGGGCGTGGGGACGAGCGCGCCGCCGGGCGCAGGCACGAATCCCTTGAACTGCACGATGCCGACGTACGACTCGGTGCGTTTTTCGAGCAAGACCGTGTGCTCGCCGGCGGGCAGGTTCGCCGCGAGCGTGTACGTGTCCTTGGCGCTGCTCGTCGCGAGGTCGGTGGGCGGTCCGTCGTCGATCACGACAGCAAAATGGTTGTTGCCGGCGTCCGCGAGGCGCACGTCGAGGCCCGTGCCTGAAAAACGCGCGACGATCGTGCTGCCGGGCCAGGCGAAGCGCGGATCCACCTCGTTCGTGAATCGACCGATGAAATGCACCTCCGCCGTCGGACCGCCGCCGCCCGCGCCGCTCGATGACGAGGAGCCCGTGGAGGACGACATCCCGCTCGACGACGCGGAGCCGCCGCTCCCCGAGCCCTGCGTCCCTCCCCCGCCCAAAGACGGGCTGCACGCGAGGGCGAAGAGAGCGAAGGAGGCCAAAGAGGCAAGCGCAAACGTCTGCATGCGCCCGAGGATCGCTCCCCGGCGCGCCGCTGGCAACAGCGATCACGTCCCCTGCGATATCGAGAGCGGGCCTTGCGATTCGTCGAGCGTCCTCCGCCACCGAGGCAATTCCACCTGGAACGTGGAGCCCTTGCCCGGCGCGCTCTCCACCCGCACGGCCCCGCCGTGTGTCTCCACGATCTGCCGCACGATCCACAACCCGAGGCCGAGGCCGCCAAAGGATTGGTTCGTGACGGCGCGCTCGAATCGCTCGAAGATCTTGCCCTGATCCTCCGGTGCAATGCCGACGCCGTGGTCGCGGACCGTGAGGTGCACCGTGCCCTCGTCCGCTTCGAGCCCGATCTCGATCGGCTTGCCGCGGCCGTACTTGGTCGCATTGCCGAGGAGGTTCGTGACCACCTGTTCGAGCCGCAGCCGATCCCACGTGCCGAGGATCGGCTTGTCATGAGGAAACGAGAGCTGGCACCCGGCGTCCTCGATCTCGCGACCGAAGCGCGTGACGACGTCGTGCACCAGCGCGCAGAGGTCGATCTCGTCGAGGCACAAATCGAGCTTGCCGGCCGTGATTCGCGAGACGTCGAGCAGGCGATCGATGAGCGCCGCGAGCCGCCCGACCTGCCGATAGGCAACCTCGAGCGCCGGCGCCAGGCGCTCCTGGTGGGCCCCGGCGCGCGCATCCCGCACGAGGCGTTCGAGCTGCAACTTGAGGGGCGTGAGCGGCGTGCGCAGCTCGTGCGAGGCGACGGCCAGAAAGTCGTCGCGCGCCGAGATCGCCTCCAGCGCCTCGTGAAAGAGATTCGCGTTGTCCGTGGCCTGCGCCTCCATCCGCTGCGCCTGCTCCCGGATCCGATTCTCGGCGTGCTTGAGGGGCGTCACGTCGACGTCCATGCAGACGAACTCGCAAGCGCCCGTGATCGTCGGGATCGAAAAGATCGTCGAGTACACCCAGACCTGGCTGCCGTCCTTGCGATAACACGACCATTCATTGGGGCCGTTCGGCATTCCCGTGCGCGCGATCTCTTCGAGCGTCTCCACGAACTTCGCCGTCGAGGGTGTGTCGAGCATCATGCCGTCGAGCGTCTTGCCGACGACCTCGTCCTCGGACCAGCCGAAGAGGCGCTCGGCGGCCCGGTTCCAGTAGAGCACGCGGCCCTGCAAATCGTATCCCTCGATCGCAATGTTCGGCGTATTGGAGACGATCGCGCGCATACGCGCCTCCGCGTGACCGAGCGCCGCCTTCGCGACCTTCGCCAGCGTCACGTCCCGAAAGACCACCACGCCGCCGCGGACCCGGCCCTGCTCGCCCAGGATCGGCCGCGCGGAGGCGAGGACATGGATCCCCTGCGGCGCGCGCGGGTTCTTCACGTAGAGCTCGACGTCCTCCACGCGCTCGCCTTGAAGAGCCCGCCAGAGCGGAATGGATTCGGTTGGGCAAGGCGTTCGTTCATCCGGAAAGAAAACACCAAACGCTTCGGTCCACGCTTCGGGGGAGGCGTCGACAGGGACCCCGACGAGGCGCGCCGCGGTCCGGTTCCACGAGACGAATTTGCCGGTCGGGTCCACCACGACGATCGCGTCGTCCAGCACGTCGAGGGCGCCGCGGAGGAGGGCCGACTCCGCTTGCCTAGAAGCCGCCGGGCGATCTCTCATGGTCCATACCAGATGGGCGAGCTCCACGCGCGATGCTGCACGGTCTTCGGGACGGACACGTCCGTGCACGCCGCCGGCGCCGAGGCCGGATCGAGCGCGTTGCATTCGTACGTGCTGTAGCGGCAGCTCGGCACCTCGATGGCGCGGGCATAATAGAAGGCTCGCTCGTTCGGAACGAAATCGGGGTCCGTCCAGACGACGCAGAGCTCCTCCGCGCCCTCGGCCAGCACGTCGCAGGTCGCCGTATCGACAGCGGGCTCCGGGGCGGGCGTGCCCGCGACGTCATAGACCTTTTCGTACACCTTTCCCTCGTGCACGTAGCCTTTGATGATCTGAAGCCGTTCGAGCGGCCTGCCTGGCCAGCTCGCCGTGCCGGGGTCGGCTGTCGCCTGTACGAAAAACGTCGGCTCCGCTCCCGATGACGTTCCGAGCATTCCGCCCATGGGGACGCCGGCCGCATAGGCCTCGTCGAGCCGCTCCGGGCGCCCGCAGAGGCCCGCGTCGTACCCGAAGCCGCCAAAGAAGCGGATCGGAATGCGGGCGCCGCTCGTGGCGAAGGTCTCGCGGCGGCGGATCGCCTCGAAGATCGACTCCCGCGAGTTCTCCTCGGCCCAGACCCCGGCGAGCCCGCCCGGATTGTTGATGACGCCGTCGTGCGTCTCCGTGCCGGCGCCGAGGCGCTTCTCCGGCGTGTCGTCGACGAGCCCGACGTGCCCGGGAAAGCCGACGCTGGACGTGTTGCCCGGCGTGCCGTTGTGGGTGTCGGTCGAGCCGATGAGGCCAAACAGAAAGGGGTTCGTCCCGAGCCGCTCGGCTTCGAGGAGGCCGGTTTTCAGGACATACCGCAGGAAATCGTGCCGATGCGTGCAGCCCCAGAGGCGCATGCCCCCGGAGCCGGGCTTGTCGCCGCATTGCTCGTCGTCGTCCGGCCGGAGCTCCTCGAAGTCGCAGAGCGGATCGACGTCCGCCTCGACGTCGAGGAACCCATTGCGGCACTCGCTCGATCCTTTGTGCTGAAAGATCTCGGCGACGGGCTCCATCTCCGCCCGGAGCGCGGCGCGCGCGGCTTCTTCCTCGATCGTCGCGCCGCCGGGGTAGGTGGGGTCGAAGAGCCGGCCGTTCGAGAGGTTCGAGTTGTGCGGGAGGACGAGCACGTCGCAGCCATTCTCGGCGGACTTGCACCCGTCGCGCAGGAGCGTCCAGAGGTCGAGCGGCGTCGGGGCCTCGAAATAGGTGACGGGCAGCTCGGGCACGATGTCGTTCCCGAAGATCACGTTCCGGTGCAGGTTCGAGATCCCGAACGTGTTCGTGTATTCGTACCCGACGAACGTGGTGAACGAGCAGGACGCGCTGCGATCGTAGGCCGCCTCGGCCGCGTCCTGCATGGCTTGCCAGCGCTCGCGCGCCGCGGCCTCGCAGTCCTTGCCCTCGCCGCAGAGCTCCGCGACGCGCATCGGGTTCGCCTGGGAGAGGCGCACGGCGAAGGTGGAAGCGCCCTGCCCGACCTCCTCGCGATACGTCTGGCACGTGAACGTGTCGTACTTGGGCGAGGTGGGCGTCGTGCAATGGTACATCTCGCCGAGGAACTCGCCGTGGTCGGTGACGGCCACGAAATCGAGCGGCCTGTCGATCCGCGCCTCGCGGGTCCCCTTCCCCGCCGCGTCGAGCGGCGGCAGGTGGATCGGCTCGCCACACGCGAAGCGATACGCGTCGGCCGGCGTGACCACGGTGTCGTAGGAGCGGGCGTCGAAAGAAAACGCCGTGTGGACGTGGAGGTCACCGTAGAGCGGGACCCGCGTGGGCACGCGCGTTGCGCAGGCGGCGCGTGGTCGCGGCACGCGCGGGGGCGCCGCAGGCGTAGGCGCTTCCGCGCAACCGTCGAAGAGGAGGAGAAGTGATAAAGCGAGCCCGACGATCCTCACGAGATCATGAAAAACGGACCCGGCCCCGTCGTCAAGCTCAGCAACCGGGTACGGTGACGTCGACGTCGAGCACCGCCGCGGCCGAGACCATGGTCTCCTGCGGGGGGCGCTTGCCCTTCGTCGTCGTCGTGAGCTTCATCGAGGGGGCGACGACGTAAGGTTTCAGCTCGGCGCCCGACACGACGAAATCGAGCGAGGTCTTCCCCTTCGGCACGGGATCGAGCTCGGCCACGAGCACCTTCGGTTGTCCCTCGGTCTCGGCGAAAAAGGAGACCGATTCGATGAAATCGAAATTCGCCCCGGCCGGCCCGTCGATGACGAGCGCGAGGGAGATCATGCGCACGGAGTCGACGTCTTCCTTCGTGACGCCCTGGTTGTCGAGCTCCTGCGTCAGGTTGATGCTCTGGAAATCGTCGAAGGCGAGGACGCCGAGCAGCTCTTCGAGGATCGTGCCGGGGGGGATCGTCGCCTTGGCGCCGACGTCCACTTCGAAATTGTCGAGGTTGTCGCAGCTCGTGACGGCGGCTGCCGCGATCGCGAGGACGAGGTTCTGGAGCGCGACACGGCGGTCCATGCGCACTCCCGGGAGCGGCTTGTGCATGCCTCATTGAGCCCCGATCCGCGGCGCATCGCAAGAGGCCACGCGCACGAACCCGCCGTTTTCACGCCGAGGAGGAGCGTCTTCCCGCCCGCCTCAATTCATGTACGCGCCGCGGTCCCAGGCCCCTGCCTGGGGCCGCGCCGCTTGCAGGATGTCGGTCGTGACCGTGCCGTACGTGGCCTGGTTGTAGACGTTTTTCCCGGTCCCGTCGCCCTGGCCGCCCGTCTTCAGCCGGAAATCGCCGCCCGTCGCATTGATGAAGACGCTCGTCGCGGTGGGCGTGTTCGTCGTGTCGTTGCCGGACGAGGACACGGGGACGGGCGCGCTGAAGAGGTTGTTGTTGAACCCGAAGACGAGGTTGTTCTCCGCCGAGTCGAGCGAGACGCCCGCACCCGAGCCGAGGTTCACCGCGGTGCTGCCGCCCGTGATGCTGAACAGGATGTTGTTCGTCAGCCGCCAGCGCATCTTGCCGCTCGACGCTGCGGTGCCCCAGATGCCGTACGTGCGGGCGAGCATCGTGTTGTTCGTGAAGATCAGGTTGAAATCGACGCCGCCGTTGCTGCCCAGGAAATTGACGAGGTACGCATTGTTGCTCGCCGCTTCGATCACGTTGTTCCGCGCGACCAAGGAGGCGACGCTGGCCGCGTTCGGCCCGGAGCCGTTGATGGCATAGGTCACGGCGCCGCTGCTCTTGCCCTCGACGCAGATGCGGTTCGAATCGAGGATCGTCGCGCCGCGCTGATTGCCGAACTGGATGGCCGTGTGCGTCGTCGAGGTGGTGGAGCGGGCGTACACGTCATTGCCGAACAACGTCGCCGTGCTGCCCATGCAGGCCGTCGCGCCGAGCGCCGCCGAGGTCGCGGCGCCGCCGCTGAACAGCGTCTCCACGTAGTTGCGCACGAACGTGCCGGCGCGGAGGTTGTGCTGCGTGAGCGAGGTCGTGGGCGCCGCGAGCATCCGGAAGCCGCCCCAGACCGCCTTGTTGTGGTCGAGCGTGAGCTGCCCGTAAAACGCGGTGGGGTACGTGTCCGGATTCCAGTTCGCGAACGAGGAGCTGAATCCGCCCTTGATGGTGAGCTCTTTGGCCACGATGACCGAGGTCGACGCATACCCGCCCTGCGCGACGAGGATCGTGCTGCCTCCGGGGGCCATTGCCACGGCCTTGCAGAGCGTCGCCCAGGCCTTCGCGGGGCTCTTGCCGTCGTTGTTGTCGCTGCCGCCCGCGGCATTGACGTAATACTTGACGGCCGTCTCCGCGATCGTGATCGCGATCGTGGAGGCCGGGGGGAAGATTTGCTCGCAGTTCGTCGTGAGCGGGTTTTGCGAGGGGATCGCGAAGCTCGTGCAACTCCCCGAGGCGATCGTCGACGCGCCGCAGGCGCCGCAGGCGAGGCTCTCGTCCGCGTCTCCGTCGCAATCGTTGTCGAGGCCGTCGCAGATCTCGGCCGACGCCTGCACGTTCTGCACGCAGGTGACGATGCCGCCCACGCACGTATCGGTCCCCGCGGCGCACACGCCCTTGTTGAAGGAGAGCGTGCAAGCGGCGCCGCCGTTCGGGTTGCCCTCGTCGATCGTACCGTCGCAGTCGTTGTCCTTGCCGTCGCAATACTCCATCTCGGGCAGCATCGAAGGCTTGCACTGGAGCGCGCCCATCATGCAGAGCGTCTTGCCCGGCGAGCACTCGCCCGGCATGCCCGTCGTGCACGGCTTGTCGGCGTCGACGCCGTGCGTGTCGATCTCGCCGTCGCAATCGTTGTCCTTGCCGTCGCAGATCTCGGCCATCGGGGCCGGCGCGGCGCAGATCAAAGAGCCCATGAAGCATGTCGTCGAGCCGAACGCGCACTCGCCGAGCTGGTTCGTCGGGCAGGCGATGCCGCCGCCGGGGTTCTCCTCGTCCGTCATGCCGTCGCAATCGTCGTCGGCGCCGTTGCAGGTCTCCATCGTGGGCTTCGCGTCGGGTATGCAGTTGAGCGCGCCGCCGTCACAATGGTATGTCCCTACGGCGCATTGACCGGGAATGCCCGACGTGCACACCCCACCGCCGCCCGGATCGCCGTTGTCGATGACGCCGTTGCAATCGTCGTCCTGGCCATTGCAGATCTCGTCGACGGGGTCCTTCGGCGTGCATTCGGGCGGATCCCCGCCGGCAGGGTTGCAGGTGGATACACTCACCTGGCAGGCGCCCTCGCCGCACGTGATCTCCGGGAAGCCGTCGTCGACGACGTTGTCGCAATCGTCATCGATCGCGTTGCACGCCTCGATCGAGGGGAGCGTGTCGCCTTCGCAGGGCCCCCACGTGTTCTCCGCGATGCACGTCTGCGAGCCGTCCTTGCACGCGCCGATGTTCCGCGTGTCCATCGAGCCGGTATAACAGGCCTGCGTCTCGCCGACCGTGCAGGGGCAGCCCTCGTCGACCTGGCCATTGCAGTTGTCGTCGATGCCGTCGTTGTCGTCGTCGCAGAGCTCGTCCTGCGAGGGTGAACCGGGCACGCAAGGCACGGGCATGCCGTCCACGCACGCCTCCACGCTCACGAAGCAGACCCCGAAGCCGCAGGTCGCGAGCGGGAGGTCGTCGATCGTGCCATTGCAATCGTCGTCGATCCCGTCGCAGGCCTTCTCCACGGCCGTGCACTCCGCCCCGCCGCTGCCGCCCTGGCCTCCGGCGCCGCCCTGGCCACCACCCGCGCCCGTCCCGCCGGGACCCGTCTGCACGAGCACCGGGTCGTCGATGCCGAGGGCTGCATTGCACCCGGCAGCCCACGCCCCAACGCCCACGAGCACGAGCCCAAGCACCAATGCACGCCGCATGACCGAGTTTCCCTTCGGGCGCTAGAACTGCCCCGTCCAAAGAAAAGAAGAAGGACCCACGAGGATCGCCGTCGTCTGCGTCTTCGTGCGCTTCGGCGCCGTCAAGAAGAGCGCGAGGCCACCGGCGAACACGACGCCACCCGCGATGAAGAGCCCCGTGGAGATGTTGCCAGACTGATAAGCATCACGGCGCGCGTCATAGCCGAACTCGTTGCAGGTGTTGCCGGCGCAATGCCCGTCCACCTCGCTCTCGTCGCGCTTCTGCACCGCGCGGAGCCCGAAATACGTGCCCACGGCGCCCGCGCCGAGCCCCGCGATCCCGAGCCCGAGCCCGAGGACACGCTGGGTGCTGAAAAAGCTCTCTTTCGGGGCCTCCGGAGTGCGGTCGGGCGCGCGGGGCTCCCGCGGCCCGGGGAGGCCCTGCATCGGCGTCGTCGGCGCCGTGTTCGCTCCCTTGGGCGGCTCCTGCCCCTTGGTCTCCGGGGTCGTCTTCGGCTCGGGCTTCGGCGCGGCCTCGTCCTCGAGCGCCTGCACCGCGACCGTGAGCTCCGCGCCTTCGGCAATCGCCAAGCTCTTCTCCCAGGACTTTTTCCCGGGCGCGCTGGCATCGACGACGTGCTCGCCGCGCTCGGCCGGCAATCGCTTCCCGATCGCCTCGCGCACGAGCGGGACCCCGTCCAGGGTGACGACGACATTCGGCAAGGCGAGGACCGCCTCGGGCACGGCGACCGTGATCCAGCCGAGCCGCGGCTCGATCTCGCCCATGCGCGATTTCGCCTCATCGCCGCGCTTCTGCGCCGTCGATTTCTCGGTAAAGCTCTTCGACGTCGAGGCAATACGCGCCGCGTCTTCCACGATGGCGCGGTACGTCTCCCACGCCCGCGCGAGCCGGCCCATTTTCCGATAACAATCGCCGAGGCCGATGCGGGCGCCGAGGCCGGGGCGCAGCCGCACGACCTCCTCGTATTTCGGACACGCCGTCGCGTAGTCCCCCGCGATGAACGCCGCGCGCGCCTCCTGGAACAACGCCGTCGCCCGGGCCTCGTCGGCCGGGTCTCCCGCGTGTGCGCCCGACGCGACGAGGACGACCCCGAGCGCGACGAGCGAACGAACGATCCACGCGCCGGGTTTTCCGCTCATCATGCGCAAAGCCGTCTCCTAATCGATCGAACTCGGAGGCTCGTAAGGCTTGCGGGTCGACTTCGTCCCCGTGCTCTTCGTGGACGGAGGGGGCGCCTGGGTCGAAGCCGGGCGGACCGTTTGCCCGGGCGATCCGGTTTTTCCGGTCAATGCGGTCGTCTGCGCGGCCGCAGGCGTGCCGGCCGCGGGGGAAGGCTCGACCTCGACCCGCTCCGCGCCCACCTCCAGCGGCGACGAGGGCGACGCGGGCTTCGCGAGCTCGGTGCGCGGCGCCTCGCCCGCGGCGATCGGCGGCAAAGGCACGGTGTCGGGCAATCCCGCGCGCGCGACCGAGAGCGGCCCCGCGCTGACAAGCGCCCGCACCCCGAGCCCACCCACGAGGGTAAGCACGCTGCAAACGAGCGTGACGAGCGCGGCCGTCGTCCAGCGCGACCGTGCCGGCGGCGGCGCAGGCGGCGTCGAGGCCTGAATCAACGCGACCGACGCGCGGGTCGTCGACGCTTCTTCGAGCGGCCGCTCCGGCGCATCGGAGCGCCGCACGAGCGGGATCGTCAAGTTCATCCGGAACGAGTCCGGCCCCGACTCCGCATACTGGTCGCGCAGCTCCGCGATCGCCTCGGTCGCGCGCTGAAAACGATCCTCGGGGTGCAAAGCCGTCGCGCGGGCGAACCAGCCATCGAACCAGGCCGGCAAGACCATGCCGCGGCGGCGCAGCGCGCGCACCGAGGGCATCTCTTCCGGCCCCTCGACGACGCGGCGGATGAGCGCGTACACGCCGTGCTCGCGCGCCTCTTCCTGCCAGTACGCCTCGCCGGTGAGCATCGTATACGTGATGTGGCCGAGCGCGTGGATGTCAGTCGCGGGGCCGATCTGGCTGCTCTTGCCGGCGATCTGCTCGGGGGCCATGTACGTCGGCGTCCCGACGGCCTGCGTCATGTTCGAGTTCGTCCCTTCGGAGACGATCTTCGCGATGCCGAAATCGAGAATCTTCACGCACGGCGAGCCGTCATCGCGCTCCGCGATGAACAGGTTGCCCGGCTTGAGATCACGGTGGACGATGCCCCCGGCGTGGGCCTTGTCGAGCGCGAACGCGACCTGCCCGAGGTAGACGAGCGCCTCGTCGATCGGGATGTGGCCGCGCTTCTTCAGCATCGCGCCGACCTCCTCGCCGTGGAGCAACTCCATCACGAGGAAGGGCATGCTCGTGATCTGATCGATGCCCGCGTCGGTCACGCGCACGACGTGATCGCTCCGAATCTCGCCGGTGATCCGCGCCTCCTGGGCGAACCGATCCCGCAGCACCGCATCTTCGAGCACGCCGGGGAGCATCACCTTGAGCGCGCACAGGCCATGCGTGCGCTCGTCGCGCGCCTCGTGGACCGCGCCCATCGCGCCCGCCTTGATGCCCCGAAGGACACGATAACGCTCGTGAAATAGCGTTCCAGTCGGGAGAAAGACCACGCTCGGGGCGCCCATGCGTTCCTCGGATGATTCCCCATTATGCCAGAGTTCAGGCGCTGGGGACCAAGATCCTACGCTTCACGCGCGATCGTAATCCCCGACCCCCCCACGGGGCCGCCCCGACCCTAGCCCTTCTTCCGCGGCCGAGGGATGTTGTAGGCCGAGAGCTTCGAGACGAACGTACGTCGCGGCATTCCGAGCATCGCCGCCGCCGCGGTCTGGTTGCCCGCGCATTTTTCGAGCGCGTCGATCATGCGCTGCCGCTCGAGCGAGCCGAGCTCTTCTCGCAAGCTGCCGAGCGAGGCCGTATCGACCACGCTGCCGCGGAGCTGCGACGTCGCGTCGTCGGCAGCGATCGAGAACGGTGACAGCGACGGGTCCATCGGCGTGAGCGGGACGGTGCCCGTAAGCGGCACGTTGCGCGGCGAAGACGCCGTGCCTTGCACGCGCCCCTCCAGCACGAGATCCTCGGGCCGGATCGCGCCCTCGCAGAGCACGACGGCGCGCTCGATGGCGTTGCGCAGCTCGCGCACGTTGCCCGGCCACTCGTAGCTCGTCATCGCGGCGAGCGCCTCGCGCGTGATCTCCAGCGGGCTCCTGCCGATCGACGCCGCCGCGCGCGCCGCGAACGTCCGCGCGAGGGGCTCGATCTCCGAACGCCGCTCGCGCAAGGGTGGGATCGAGAGCGCGATGCCGTTGAGCCGGAAGTAGAGGTCCTGGCGGAACGTGCCCTTCTGCACCTCGAACGCGAGGTCGCGGTTCGTCGCGGAGACGAAGCGCACGTCGATGGGACGCGGCGCGAGCCCGCCGACGCGCATCACCTGGCGGTCCTCGAGCACACGCAAGAGCTTCACCTGGATGCCGAGCGGCAGCTCGCCGACCTCGTCGAGGAAAACCGTACCTTTTTCCGCGGTTTCAAAGAGGCCGGGCTTCGAGCGCACGGCGTTGGTGAACGCGCCCTTCTCGTGACCGAAGAGCTCGCTCTCGAGCAGCGACTCGCTGAGCGCCGCGCAGTTGAGCCGCAGAAACGGCCCTGATGCGCGCGGCGACTTGCGGTGGATCGTCTCGGCGAGCACCTCCTTGCCGACGCCCGTCTCGCCGAGCAAAAGCACGCTGATCGGGCCCTCGGCGACGCGCTCGGCGAGCGCGTAGAGGCGCTTCATCGCCTCGTCGCGGATGACGTAGCTGCTCGGCGATCCCTCGCCGCGCACCTCGGGCTCCTCGTCTTCGAGCTTGCGGACGACGAGGATCGTCGAGCCGAGGTTGATGGCGTCGCCGACGCCGAACTCCACGAGTTTCCCAGGCTCGACGCGCGTGTCGAGCAGGCGCACCGTCCCGCCTGCGCCCTTCTCGCGACGCACGGTGGTTCCGTTCGCGCTGCCGAGGTCCTCGATGCGCAAGGGGGGTCCGATGTGGATCAGCGCGTGACGGCGCGACACCGAGCCGTCGTCGATCCGGATATCGGTCTCCTCGGCGCGGCCGAGGATCACCTTCCCCTCGGCGGGCAGCGGGTGACGGGTGACGCCGCCCGCGGCGAAGACTGCGAGCTCGAGGCGCCCCTTCACGTTCTCGTCGTTCCCTTCGTTCCGATGGACAGCACCGCTCGCGGAACCGTAGGTCGAGCACGCCCCGAAACGCAAGCCACCATGCGTCGGGGCGTTCGCTTCGAACCAGCGCCGAGGTGAGCGCGGGCCGTGTGTCCCCTCGCGGAGCGGCTGTCCAACGTAGACACGGTGGTCCGGCTTCCTTTTCCCAGGCGTCTGCCCCCTCCACGCCAACGACGAGGCCGCCTCGTGGAGCCCTCCACACGAAAAACGTTTCCTTGTCAACAGTCAACTTCCCTGTGTGAAACTGCACCAAGTTGTGCCGGTGCGGAGCGGCGCGCCGCGGTGGGGAACCTGCGCCGCAGACCTGATGAGGCAAAGCATCACCGTAGGGCATGCGCGTCAGTCCATTTCTGCCCCAACGAGGGCCCGCGAAGCGCCAATCGAGCAGAATCGGCTCGACAATCCCATGACGGATGCAGTTTCTCGGCCTTTTTCTCTCGTGGCATGGCGAATGCAAAAACATCGGCGCGAGGTTCTCCCTATGAACAGCTTGAAGACCCTCTACGAACCACGCCTCCTTTCTCTCCGCGCCGAGGTCGAAAATGACCACGTCCTCGGCGAGATCTTGGCGGCCGACGCGTCCCCCGTCCTGGTCGAGTGCTTCCTGCTCGAATGGTTCGCTCGGACGCCCTATCTCATGCAACCGACCGCGCGCTGGTCGAGGCGCGCCGCCGAGCAATGCGACAAGCTCGGGCTCGACGCCATCGCCCAGTCGTTCCGCAAGCACGCGGCGGAGGAAGACGTCCGCGCCTCGCTCGTCCTGCGCGACGCGCGCTCTGTCGCCCAGATCATCAGCATGCGGTGCGGCATCTCCCTCGACGTCGCCATGCTGGCCGAGCGCCCGACCGTCGTCATGCGGGCCTATCGCGTGCTGAACGAGGAGGTCCTCGGGGCCGACCTGCCCCTCGGGTATGCCGCGATCCAGTACGAGATCGAGCGCATCACGAGCGCGCTCAGCATCGGGCTGCTCCTCCAGTCCCAGCGCGTGCTCGGCGCGGACATGGCCGAGCGGCTCACGTGGCTGCGAAAGCGCGCGACCATCGGCGTGGAGCGCGCAGCGCTTTATGCCGCGACGCTGGAGACGATCCTCGACGGGATGCCGGAGGCGGCCGAGCAGCTCGCGGAGATCGGCGCCGGCGCGCTCGACATCTACCGGCATTTTTTGCGCGAATGCGTGCAGGCCGCGCAGGCGAGCGCGCGCGCGATCACCGGCGAGCGGCCCTCGAATCCGCGGAGCTCGCAGCCCGAGGCCTGCTTCTGAGTGGAATGGGTTTTACAGGGAGGTGCGCGCAACCCTGCGGAGCCGCTCGATCCCCTCTTCCACGTCGGCCGACGTGATCTCGCGGAAGCGCAGGGGCGAGGGGCCAGGAATCGAAGGGTCGTACACGAGGCCACGCGGGCGCACGTTTCCCTGGCGGAGGACGTCGGTCACGAAACGGACGCGCTCCTCCTGATCGGCCGGGACGAGCTCTTTTTCGTATTTCGCGAGCACCTCCGCGATGTGCTCCTCGATGCGTTGCTTGTCGAGCTCGGTCTCGGCGACGCCGGTGATGATCGGGATGAGGAGGAGCGCGCGTTCGAGCGGCAAATACAGGCCGCGGGCCGTCCGCGCCACCGTCTTGAACACGTCCTCGGCGCCCACGTATTGGCGCAGCGTGGGCAGGCAGCCGACGGCGTGAATGACGATGCCCATCTCGCGGGCGTTCTCGGCCTGCGCATACCAGTGGTGCCCGCAAGGGCAGCCCTGGGGGAAGGCGTCGCCGGAGGGCTCCACGCCGTGCGGCGGCGCGTCGCCGACCCACACGACGACACGCGCCGCGCGGGGCCGCCAATCGAGCCGCACGAGGTCGAAGAGCCCGTCCGTCACCGACTCCGGCCCGTCGCCGCCGCCCGAGGCCTCCATGCGCTCGACGCCCTTCTTGATCGAAGCGATATCGTCGGTGAGGGGCACGACGCGGCTCGCGAAGGAGCGATCCTGCGGGGGATGGTCGCGATAGCTCACGATTCCGAGGCGCAGGCTGCGGCAGAGCGGGGCGTGACGGAGGGCGTCGATGATCTCGACGAGCCTGCGCTTCACCTGCTCGATGTATTCGCCCATGCTGCCCGTCTCGTCGACGAGGAACACGAGATCGAGCTCGCCGACCCCGGCGCTCGCCACGCGCGCGAGCATCTCGGGCGAATACGCCTCGGAGTCGTTCGATTGCAACGATGGTGCATTCTGCGAGCGGCCTTGCGGCGCGGACCTCGCGGGCGCAGGCGCGGCCACCGGTTTCGGGGCGGGGGCGCTTGATTCGAGAACCGCGAGGTCGGGCGGCATGGACAGCGCGTCGTCGTCCGCCACCTCGGGCTCCTCCATCGGCATGAAATCCATCGTCGCCGACGCCGCTTCCTCTTTTGCTTTCCCGCCGATCCCGAAGGCTTCCTTCACCTTCGAGAAAAACCCTCCGCCGCCCCTGGACTTGGACGCTTCGACCGAGGCGAGGTCGGGCGGCGGCGCCGCCTTGGCCGCGGGTGGCGCGCCAAACGCCGGGGAGGGCGGCGGAGGCGCTCCCGGCGCGGGGGGCGCGGCGCCCTTGGCCATCGCGGGTCGCGCCGCCGCAGCACGCGGGCCGGCGGATGCCACGGGCGGGGCAGACAGCGAGCGCGCGGAGAGCATATCCATGCCACCGCCCCCTCTCTCCCGCCTCGCCTTTTCGACGAACGGCCCTCCGCCTTCCGCGGCCGGCGCGTCTTCCGCGTCCTCGAATTCGTCCTCGCCCCCGTCCGCGTGCGAGGCCACGGCCTCCATTTGCACCTTCTTCGCGGGTCCCTCGACGCGTTTTTCGCTGTCCTCGGCCACGAGCGCCGTGTACGGGCTCAGGAGCTTGTGCTTGAGCGCGAGCGCGAGCACCTCCAAGCGCACCTCGGCCGCCTCGCCGGGCGCCTCGGCGAGCCGCGACAAACGCGCGTCGATGCGGAGCCTCGCCCACAGCCGCTCGAGCCCCGGGATCTGCTCGGATTGCTCCGGCAGCTCCACGTCGACCTCCTGCCGGAACGGCTCGCCCGTCGCGCGCTCCGCCGTGAGCACGAGCCGGCTCTTCCCCGACCCGGCAAACCGCCCGAGGAGCTGCACGGTTTGTCCCCCAAAGAGCTCGGGCACCGGGCTCGGATACACGTCCACGGGCATGGCATCATCCCAGGACAACCGCAGGTTCGTGAGCACGGGGCCGGCCTGACGGACGCGACGCGCGAACCGCGGCACGACGGTCTCGACGTCCTCGCCGGGCAAAAGCACGTCGCTCGCGCCGCCGCCCGCCCGCGCGAGCCGTTCGACGAGATACCGATTCACGGAAGGCCCCACGCCGAGCACGTAAAGGCGTGTCTCCTTGCCCAGGATCTCCGGCGCGCGCCGGAAGATCCGCCCCTCATTGCCCACGGCGCCGTCCGTGAGCAGCACGACGAGCCGCGTCCGCCCCTTCTCGGTGGGCAATTTCGCCGCGCGGACGAGCGCCTCTTCGAGCTCCGTGCCGCCGCGCGCCGTCATGCTCCGCAGGAACACGTCGATCTCTTCGACCCATTCCTTCGTGATCGGGACGAACGTCTCCCCCTGTTTGTCCGCGGCAATCCGGTCGTGATCGAACACGAACACCTGCGCGCGATCCCCCGGCCCGAGGTGATCGAGGATCAAGCGCACCGCGCGACGGGCCTGCGGGAGGCTCTGGCCGCGCATTGAGCACGATCGATCGACAAGGAAGACGACGTCCCGCGGCAGCCCCACCTTGGCGAGCTCGCGCGTCGCCGCCACGACCACGCCGCAGTATTCGCATTTCCACGCCGGCCCGAGGCCCGGCCATTCCTTCACGACCGAAGGATCCCGGAGCGCGCCGCCGCAGTTGTTGCAGCGGAACGTGCGGTGATCGCCGCCCGGGCCCGCCTCCGCGAGCGAGAGATCCTCGATCGGCGCGACGGGCGGCGTCACGACGAGCAGGAACGTGCCCATCTTGTCGGCCTGGCGCTCGAAATGAACCCGAGGCCGCACGCCCTTGTCGTGCGCTGCTTGGTAGGCGAGCACGAAATCGCGGTTCGGCACGGTCTCCGACGCGTGCAGCTTCACGCGGAAGGCGCCGCCTTCGAGGGGCTCGACGTCGAGCCGGTGCGAGGGCGAGCGCGGCGGCTCGATCGGCACGCCGGCGCGGATCTCCACGCAGACGCTCACGTCCGCCTTCCGCTCGCCCGTCGCCGCGCGCGGCGGGCGAATCGCCCCCGCGCCCGGCACGTCGGCGGCCGTCCTCGCGTGGTAGCGCTCGGCCGTGACCATCGGGAACACGAAGCGCCACTCGCCCTCGTCGAACGCGAGCCTCTCCTGATAACCGAGTGTCACCTCGATCGTCTCGCCGTCCGGGATGTTCGCGACGCTCAACGTGAACAGGTTCGGCCGATCCTGTTCGAGCAACGTCGCGCTGCGCCCCTCGCGTCGCGCGGCCTCGTAGGCACGCTTCGCTTCTTCCTTTTCCTTGACGACGGCCTCGACCGTTCGCGCGCCGATGCGAAATCGCATCGTGTGCACCGACGCCTCGTGCGGGAGCGGGAAGAGGTATTCGGCCTCGATGGGCCCGCCCGTCGTGTTGCGAAAACGCTGCTTCAGCGTGACGCTCGCGACGGGGCCGTCGATCTTGGCCTCGACGTCGGTGTGTTCGAGCGGCAAAGGCGCGCCGCTCGACGTGCGCATGCTGCCCTGGGTGATTCGGTCGGTCGTGGGATCGGTCATGGCGGGCCGAGACGGATGCTACACCGATCGGCGCGGCGTTCTACCGTTGTTCACGAGGTGCGCCGCCCCGGATCGAGCGCGCAGAGCGAGGCGACGAGCGAGGTGAAGCCAGGCGCACGTTCATCGGCCGAGCGCGACGAGCGTGGTCCGTCCTCGGGCGAAATCAGGTGCTCGGCCGCCGGCAATCGATACCCCGAGCCGAGCGCCACGGCGCGCAAAAGCTCCGAGGCGTCGTCGCGCCGCTCCTGATCCCAGTCCGTCTCCACGATGTGCACGAGCAGCTCCGCTTGCAGCGGCACGTCGCCGATCGCGAGCGCCTCGGCCAGCGCGGCCCAGCAAAAATCGGCCGAGGCCGCCTCGCCGAGCTCTGCGCAGAGCCTCGCCACGCGCGCGGCGAGCCGGACGTCTTCGAGCGTGCCGGGGCGCGACCGCCATTTGCGTTCGAGGTGCCCGAGCACCACCTCGGCGAGCGCGCGCGCTTTCGAAGCGTCGCCAAAACACGCGAGCACCTCGGCGCGGCGCAGCTCGAAGACGAGCCGCTCGGCCTCGCCCGCCTCCACCGTGTAACGCGCGGCGAGCGCGAGCGCCTCGTCAGGGCGGCCGAGGTGGCAAAGCGCGGAGAGCGCAGCCTCCTTGCGGGCCCATTCGAGCGCAGGGGGATCGGTCGCGCCGCGGCGCGACACGAGCGCGAGCGAGACGACGTCTTCGAGCCTGCGCGCCGCGAGCAACGCCGAGAGCGCCTCCGTCGCCGACGCGAGCGCGATCGCCCGCGCCGCGGCCGGCTCGAGCGCGAGCACGCTCTCCCATTGCGCGCGCGACACGCGCAAGAGCCCCGCGCCGATCTCCGCGCCGAGCCCGAGCGAGCGCACGCGCCCGAGGTGCAAGAGCGCCTCGTCGAGGCGACCTGCCGCGCGCTCCGCGGCGCCGAGCCCGACGAGCGCGGAGACGGCGAACGCGAGCGCCTCGGCCGATCGTTTCTGCCGCGCGGTCGTCGCATAAAAACGGACCGCGGCCTCGGCGATGCGGCGCGCGTCCTCGTGCCTGCCGAGGTGCCCTGCGACGATCGTCGCCTCCTCGAAGCACGGCGCGAGCGCCGGCAGCCGCTCCTCGCGGCTCTGCGCGAGCGCGCGGGCGAGCGCCTGCGAGATCGCCCCCGACCATGCGGCGAGCTCCCATCGAACGGCGCGGCCGCGAAGGCTGAGGAATTCATCGGCGACGAAACGAGCGTCCACGCTCGAGCGCGCCGCGGGCGTGCGCTGTGCAGCAAGGTTCATGCGAGCCTCGTGAAAACACGTCGTGTCCGCGCGCCGCGCAGCGCGGGCAGCCGGCGCGTCCGGCCCGCCCTCGCCACGTCCCTCTTCCGGGCCGCGGTACGTCTGCTTTCTTTAATGGATCGCCCGGCGCATTTCAATGAACGAAGCCCGCCACTCGGACATTGTGTGTCCGAGGATGGCCCGCGCCTCCGACGCTGCTAGCCTCGCCGCACGATGGCCTCGAAAGACCTCTTCGAACCGCTCACCTTCCGCAACGGCCGCACGGCCCGCAATCGTGTCGCCCTCGCCGCGATGACGAACCTCCAGAGCCACGCCGACGGCGCGCTCTCCGACGACGAGCACCGCTGGCTGAAGCTCCGCGCCGAAGGCGGCTTCGGCGTCATCACCACCTGCGCCTCGCACGTCACGCAGGACGGCCAGGGCTGGGACGGCGAGCTCGGCATCTTCGACGATCGGCTCCTGCCGGGCCTCACGCGCCTCGCCACCACGCTGCGCGAGCACGGCGCCGTCTCCATGGTGCAGATCTTCCACGGCGGCGCCCGCGCCGACGCGCGCCTCATCGGCACGCGCCCGTGGAGCGCGAGCGAGATGGAGAGCGACCCTGCGAACCCGCGCGCCGCGACGAGCGAGGACATCGAGCGCGTGATCGCCGCGTTCCGCGACGCCGCCGTACGCGCGAGCCGCGCGGGCTTCGACGGCGTCGAGCTGCACGGCGCGCACGGCTACCTCCTCGGCCAGTTCCTGAGCGCCACCGGCAACAAGCGCGACGACGCCTACGGCGGCTCCCTGGAGAACCGCGCGCGCCTCATGCGCGAAGCCACGCGCGCCGTCCGTGCCGCCGTGCCCGCGTCGTTCCTCGTCGGCATGCGCATCTCGCCCGAGGACATGGCGCAGTCGAAGGGCCTCGACCTCGACGAGAACCTCACGCTCTCCGGGTGGCTCGCCGACGACGGGATCGACTTCCTCCACGTCTCGCTCTGGGACAGCTTCGCGAACACGAAGAAGCGCCCCGACGAGCATCCCATCCCGCTCTTCCGCCGCGCGCTCCCGGCGGACGTCCCGCTCCTCGTCGCGGGCAAGATTTGGACGCGCGCCGAGGCCACGTCGCTCCTCGAACAAGGCGCCGATGCCCTCGCGCTCGGCCGCGCCGCCATCCTGAACCCCGACTGGCCGCGCGCCTCGCGGGACCCCGCGTGGCAGCCGACGAGGCCTCCGGCCACGCCCGACGAGCTTCGCGCGCGGGGCCTTGGCGAGACCTTCGTCAACTACATGCGCCGCTGGAAGGGTTTTGTCGCTGACGAAGCGCGCTAGCGCGCTGTCAGAAAAACGCTCGCGAGGGCGCGGAGAAGAAGGGGTCCCGGAACCCGCGCCCCCGCGAGCGGCGTGACGCACGGCGGTCGACCAACGAACCGCCGTGCCACGACGTCTCTTCTAAACCACCCCGGATGCTTTTGCAACACTGTTGCAGTGCGCCGTTCCCTTGACGCCTCGCCCCTCTCTTTCCAAGATGCCCGGGCGATGCGAGCCCCGCGATCCTCCGAGGTGAAACGGTATGCGGCGATGGCCGCCGTCGCGATCGCCTCCGGCCTCGGCATCACGTGGCTCCTCCTGCCGCCCGCGCCCGAGGCGCCCGTCGTGCATCCCACGCCCGCGCTGCACGTCGCCGGCATGACCGTGCCGATGCAGGGGGATCCCGTCGCGAACGCGCTCGACCTCGTGCGCAGGTACGCGACCGGCGAGATCACGATCAAGCTGCCCGACGGCACGGGCCGCAAGATCCGCCGCGGCGCGCTCGGCGCCGAGATCGACCGCGTCCGCCTCGCCGGCTTCGTGCGCGAGGCGCTCCGCCCCGAGAGCCCCCTTCGCCGCGCCCACGACAGCACGAACCCCGGCAAGCCGCTCGACGTCCCCTTGCCGCTCATCCTCGACGCCGAGGCCGCCGTCGACAAACTCCTCGCGCTGAAGAGCGAGCTCGACGCGGCCGCGACCGACGCCTACGTCGACCTCGCCCAGAAAAAACTCGTCCCCGAGAAGGACGGCCACCGGCTCGACGTCTACGGCACGATCGCGCGCATCGACGCGGCCTTCCGCCAGGGCGCGGACGAGGTCGCGGCCGCCGTCGAGACCGTCCCGCCGAAGCGCCGCGCCGAACAGCTCGGCAACGTCGAGTTCGGCCACGTGCTCGGCTACTTCGAGACGCGCTACACGCAAGGCGAACGCACGCGGGACCGCACGTACAACCTCCGCCTCGCGGCCTCGAAGCTCGACGGCGCCGTCGTCATGCCTGGCGAGATCTTCGACTTCAACGACGTCGTCGGCCCGCGCGACGAGGCGCACGGCTACCGCGTCGCGACCGTCATCGCGCAGGGCGAGCTCGTCGACGGCCTCGGCGGCGGCACCTGCCAGATCTCCGGCACCCTGCACGGCGCGGCGTTCTTCGCCGGCCTCGACATCGTCGAGCGCTACCCCCACTCGCGGCCGAGCTCCTACATCAAGCTCGGCCTCGACGCGACCGTCGTCTACCCGACGATCAGCTTCCGCTTCCGCAACCCCTTCGACTTCCCGATCGTCCTGCACGAGACCGTTTCGAACGGCGTCGTGCGCGCCGAGATCCTCGGCCCCGAGCGCCGCCACACGGTCACGTACTTCCGGCGCATCGACGCGACCCTCCCGTTCGAGGAGGTCGAGCGCCAGACGCCCAAGCTCCCCGAGGGCATGCGCGTGCTCGCGCAGCGCGGCATCCCCGGCTTCAAGACCACGAGCTCGCGCGTCGTGCGCGACGGCGCGCACGCGCTTCGTTACAAGTGGAGCGACTCGTACCCGCCGACGGCGCAGATCATCAACGTCGGCACGGGCCCGAAGGAGCTCGACACCAAGGCGAAGGACGACGAGCACCCCGAGTACGTCGTGGACGAGTACCTCGTGGTCACGCAGGGCCCCGACATCCGCACGCCGGGCGTCACCGAGCCCCAGCCCGGCGGCGGCACGATCGAGAGCCGCGAGCCCGGACAGACGGGCAAGCCAGGCTACTACGAGAAGCTCGGCTTCTCGCACTACCGCAGCAAGGACACGGCCGAAGGCGCGAGCGAGGGCGAGGCGTCGGCGACGCAGCCTGCCTCGGCGGAGTCGAAGGACGAGGGCAAGACCAAGAAGCCCGAGGACGACAAGGGCAAGAAGAAGAAGCGCAAGAAGAAGAAGCCCGCGGCCGAGAGCGGGACCTGACAACCTCCGCGCCTCGGGCTACCCTGCGCCGCCGTGCTCTCCCCCCACGTACGCTTCGAGGGGTTCACCGCGACGGACTGGGTCCGCGTCCTGTCGCTCTTTCGGCCCCGACGCACCACGGGCGAGCTGCGTGATCCGAACCGCCCGCGCGGCGGCGTGATCGCCATCCACGACCACGGCCGCCTCCGCAAGCTCCTGCACACGAACGTCGGCCGCCTCGGCACGGGCGACATCACGTGGCCGATGACCGCCGAGGAGCTCGCGAAGCGCCACGAGGCGAGCTTCTGCATCGTGCTGGAGAGCGGCACGCTCGAGCGGATCATGGAGCGCTTCGCTTCGCGCGCGCGCAAAGGCGACGACCTCGCCACGCAGACGCTCACGCTCTTCTCGCTCGCGCAGGCCGAGCTCGCGGCGGGCCGCCTCTCGGCCTGGCCGCTGCGCCTGCGTGGTGTGCCGATCCCGACACCGGGCATGGTGCGCACGAGCCTCGACGCGGTGTGCCCGATCGGCAAGGCGCTGGTGCTCGGCATCTTCGAGGGCGGCGAGCTCTGGACGAGCGTGGCGCTGCGTCGCGGACAGGACGGCATCAGCTTGATCCTCGGCCCCGACGAGATCCGCGGCGACATGGGCCTGCTCTCGGGCGACTGGCGCCGCGACTACCGGCACCTCTCGCATGCGATCGAGGATCGCGTCGGGCCCATCGCGTTCGGCTGTTATGCGGAGACGGCGAGCTTCCGCGCGCTCGAAGTGGACCCGAGCCCGGGCGCGTGGGCGCGCGCGGCGTTCGTGCGCGACATCATCCTTTCGCCGCTCCCGGCGCCGATGGCGATCCCGCTGGGGATCGACGCGAGCCGCGCGGCGTTTCTGGCGATGCGCAAGGTGATGGAGCGCGTCGATTCGAACGGCGTGGTGGCGGGGTCGATCGAGCGATTGTGGGATCGGGCCGCGAAGAGCGCGCAGCATGGAGAGCTCGAGGAGATGCTCGGCTTCCATCCGCTGGAGCTCCTGCGCAAGCTCCTCGTGCGCGAGGATTGAGCCCGGCGCCTTAGCGCCGCAAGAGCCGATCCCACCAGGAGCCCCGCTCCGTCATCCGCTCTTCGACGCGCCCTGCCTTGGCCAGCCAGCCATGCTGCCATGCGATGACCTGCGAACGCGCCGAGGCGCGGACCTCCTCGACGACCTTGGTCCCGAGCCCGAGGGCGCCGAATCGCGGACGCATGGCCTCGGCCGCAGCGCGTTCGTGGAAGATCATGGATAGTTCTGCAAGAAACCTCGGCGGAGCATCGAACGTATCGTCGCCGATCTCTTTGCGTGCGAGCTTGATGTAACGCTCCACCTCGGCGCTCGTCCCCAACGACTCGCGGAGAGGAATCTGGAGACGCCCGATCAAAAGGCATTCTCCGTCGCTGTCCACGATCCGCCGGCCATACACCCTCGGCCCGAGCGCTGCGAGCTTCTTCTCGGCGGCGTCGCGGCGCGCGCCGAAATAGAGAATCACGGTCGATTCCAAATTCGGCCAGTGACCGCCATACCCGCCTGCGAGCTCGGTCCCATACGCGAACGTGCGAATTTCGTCGATGCGCTCCACGGAGATCTCCGCGAGAGGCAACGAGAGGGTCCCTATCAGTCGGTATTCCTTGTGTGCGTCGACGTGGCGGCCCCAAAAGCTGAGGACCTCCGCCCGCTCTTCTTCGGTGAGCGATCGAGAGAACGTGCAACCGATGCCGTCAACCTCGACGATCGCGGCCGGCTCCCCGCGCGACGTATCGGGCTCCCCCACGAACCAGTCCTCGAACCCGGGGATGCTCTCGATGTCGGAAGGAGATGCAGCCATGGAAGCATCCTTCAATGGTAAACTTCCAGAAGGAGAATGGGGGCCTCGTCACCGGCAACGGTCCATTCGGACGCCAGGTAGGCCATGCGATGGGGGAAGTCCTCGAGATGAATCTCGTCCGTTTCGACGAGGTGTGGATCGCCGTCGCGCTTCCAGAAATCGAATCTTTCGGCGGGTGGGATCCACCTCAGGCAATGGCCGACATCGGCGACCACGAACCGAACGGGACCACGGCGTAAGAGGTCGCGAATGGCGACGCGGTCGAGGGTACGGAGGCGCGTCGCGGCCAACGCGCCATCGGCCGTCCAGAGTTCCTCGATCGGGATTCGGGTCACGACTTTGCCGTGGCGCATCGCCCCTCCTCCATCTCGGCCGCCATTGCCTTCACGGCGCTGCGGGCCACCGCGAGCCCGATGTGAGGGTCTTGATCCACCGCGTGAAGGACGAGAGAGTCGCCGTCCATCGCCAAGGCGCCATTCAGGAGCCGGAGTTCCGTCGGCCATCGTTCGCGCTCGCCGGTCACGACATCCTCCCCCAACGTTGGAACGAACCCGATACCTACACGCGCCGACAACGTAAGTCCACCCGGATCCTTGGTGGCCAGCTTCAAAAGAGCGACACACACGACCGGAAAGGCTATCCTCCGGGCGGAGTCGAGCGCGAAGGCGAGCCATTCGCCCTCGTCCACGGCTCGAATGTCCCGATTGCGATCCGATCGGGCCAGGTCCACGCATGGGCCTGGCCCCACACCTGCATCCGATGCCGAACAGGAGGAGCCCTTCATGCCCGATTCCCTTGCGCGCCGTCGTTTCCTGAAGACCGTCGTGGCCGCCGCGGCCGTGGCCGTGGTCGCCTTTGATCCCACCACGAAAGCCTGGGCCTCGCATCATGGGCCGGGAAAGGTGAAGATCCCCAAGCTCGACGGCGAGCTCCTCTTCGACGCAGCGACGCGAACCCAAGCCGCCGACGATTTTGGTCACATCATCAGCAAGACGCCGAGCGCCGTGCTCGTCCCGGGCTCGGTGGACGACATCGTCGCCATCGTGAAATTCGCCCGCAAATTCGGGTTTGCGGTCGCCGGCTCGCGTGGGCTCGGCGAGAGCCACAGCACGTACGGCCAGGCGCAGCTCGACGTGGGCGTGGTCATCGACATGCGCGCGCTCGCGGAGATCCACGAAATCAGCACGCACAGCGTGCTCGTCGATGCGGGCGTGCGGTGGAGCGAGATTCTCGCCGTCACCGTCCCGCTCGGCAAGAGCCCGCCCACGCTCACCGATTACATCGAGCTCAGCGTCGGCGGCACGCTGTCCATGGGGGGAATCGGCGGCCAGGTGTCCCGGCACGGGCTTCAGGTCGACAACGTGCTCGAATTGGAGGTCGTCACGGGGGAAGGCAAGCGGGTCAAGTGCTCCCCCACGAAACGCGCGGCTCTCTTCCACGCGGTGCGAAGCGGGCTCGGGCAATTCGGGATCATCGTGCGGGCGCGGATCCGCCTCGTCGACGTCGCCCCGATGGCGCGCGTCTACACGGCCACCTATACGGACGCTGCCGTCTTCGCGGCGGATCAAATGGCGCTCGCGGACGACCAGCGCTTCGATTACCTCGAAGGGATGGCGGAGCTCCAGCCCGCGGGCGCCCCCATCTACAAGCTCGAAGCGACGAAATACTTCACGCCGGGCACGCCGCCGGACGACAGCGCCATGCTCGCGGGGCTCTCCTTCGTCCCGGGCACGGTCGTCACGAACGACGTCACGTATTTCGATTTCGCGAACCGCATCGCGGCCACCGTGGCGTTCCTGCAATCGGTCGGCGCCTGGGCATTGCCGCACCCGTGGATCGACGTCTTCGTGCCGGGCCCGGATGCGGCGGCGTTCGTCGAAAGCAGGCTCGCCGAGGAGGACGCTTCGACGATGGGCGGAGGTCCGATCCTTTTTTATGCCTTCCGGAGGGACAAGGTGACGACGCCCTTCCTCGCGTTGCCCGACACGGAGCACGTGTTTCTGTTCAGCCTGCTGCGCTTCGCCCCGCCGGAGGCCGTCGCGGGTCTCGTCGCGCAAAACCGCGCCGTCTACGACGAGCTCGTGCCGCTCGGAGGAAAACGGTACCCGATCGGCTCGCTCGACGTCACGCAGGCCGACTGGCAGGACCACTTCGGCGACGCGTGGGCCGATTTCGTGGCTGCGAAGGAAGAATACGATCCCGACTACGTGCTCACGCCGGGGCACGGGATTTTCTGAGGCGGCTTCACGCCTCGGCGCGGTCCGTCGTGATGTTCATCAACATCGGACGGGCCGCGCTCCGCGCCCGCGAGGCCACCATGGCTGAACGGCGTCGACGATGTCTTTCGCGGCCGACAGCGAACACCCGAGCTGGGCTCGAAGATACTTGATGGCAGCGATGCTCTTCTGCCTTTCGAGAATCACCGATCGCGTGCTGACTTTGGGACAGGAAGCTCTGAACCTGCTCGCATAGCTCACTTGAATGATGAGCAGCTCGCCCGACGCGACACAGACGGAAGACATCTCGGCTTCCGGCGCATCGAGACAGCACATGCAGTCAATCCAGAAGGCATCCCGGTTGCAGCCGTAGAAGCCCGGGAACCCGAAGGCGTCCGCGAATACGCGGTGGCAGGAGGTCTCGTTCGTGATCTGCCAGCCGCCGATCTGCATCGTTGGCTGCTCTGGTGAGTGTCAGACCTAGCGCCACGGTGGTCGGTTATGGTCCTAGTACTTTTTGCGTATAGCGTTTCGTCCTGCAGCTCTGCATGATGGCCGTTGGTCTGGGCGATCCGAAAGGATGACGGCACACGGCCGACCCCGGCGCCATGGACCAAGAGCACTACGCTCCCAACGACCGTTTTCCTTTACCGAGCGCTCTGGCGCAGGGTGTGGAGCCATGATGAACCAGTTGAACGTTCGCCTTTCGAGATCCGTCGTTGCGCTCGGATGTGTAGTATCTGCGGGCTGTGCCTCGGCAGATATCGCCGACGAGGAAGGCAGAATTGGGCAAGCCGAGCTTGCCGAGGTCTATACCTGTCCGGTGGACGTGAGCGACGTCAATGCTCAGCGAGAGCTTGTCATCACCGCCCTCGATGTCGTGAATGATCCATGCCGAACCGGCTGGAGTCCTGATGCATGCGCGAACAAGAATCACCTCGCCAAATGGACATTTGGCTATTTGATGCAGCAGATGACAGGCACAGGGGTCAACACGTCGACGTTCATCCTGAAATGGCTCGAGTCCTTTGAGGAAGCTCAGAGCGTAAACGGCCAGACGCTCGCCGTGCGGAGCAATATTCGCACGTATATCATCGACCCTTGGCGCGCCGTGAGCAAAAAACCCGATGGGGTTACGACGTGCACTCCAGGCGTAAAGGTCGACTCGGCGGACGGTGCTTGCAACCTCGACCTCACGAAGGCCCCTTTCCGACTGCTCGCGATCGTGAATCGTACCGACCTTCGTTTGCCCGGCTATGGTGGCGGAGCGGGCGAAGGGCGCTTCGTTTTTGGGTTCACGAAGATGGATGGGTCGCCCCTCGATGCGACGGTCATTCTTGAATATGCGCTGCCGACGTCGATCGCGGCGTTCACGTGGGCATCAAAATTCCACGCGCTCGGTGCGCTGACGGCGGGAGAGAAGTACAACAACGCGCTCGCTGATATCACCGAGCTGTTTGCCAAGGCCAACGCAAGCGCGGCGTCTCCGAATGGTAGCGCCATTAGTCAGGTGCGTACGGCTGAAAAATCGTTCGACGGCAATGCGACGGCTGTCTTCGAACTGCGCGAGCAAAGGCTGCAGTGCCGACCCAACACGTCATGCACCCTCAACAACAAGTACCTGCTCCCTTCGACGCTCGTACGTACTCCGCGCAATTCGTTCGATTTCTCGCCAACGCTGACGAGCTACATGAACAACAACATGTCTGCCATTTTGGCCGGGACGCATGTGGTGCCAGGGACCATGCTGGCAAGCTCGTCGCGACCAATCACAACGGCAACGAATCCATTCGGCGTGTGGGCTCCAGATATGGATCTCGTTTCGGTGCCCTATCCCAACACCGCAGGGGACGTTCGTCGCCTCTTTGGCCTCTCGACGTGCAACGGTTGCCATAGCCCCGCGGAGACCAACACCAACAACTTCCATATCCAGCCGCGATCCGCAAACCAGCCATCGACGCTCTCTGCGTTCCTCGCTGGCGCGACAACGGTGACGGAACCATTGGAAGGGCGAACCATTGCATACAACGAGATACAGCGCCGCATGTGTGAGCACAAATGGCTATATCTGGGAAACTTTGAAGTTCTCACGGGAACAAGCGGACACCCACATTGAGCATGTCCGCAGGTCCAACGGCGACGCTTTGCGGATCGTGAGGAGTGATTACCATGCGAAAGACGAACCAACACCTGCGTAGGCATACCTCTGCTGGCGCCCTGAGCGCCGTTCTTTTCGCCTTGCCCATGTCCGCCACGCCTGGCTGTAGTGATTCTACAGAGGCGAAGATGGCGCCTGGCTCAGGCAAGCTGCCGATTTCGTTCATCACCAACCAGGGACAAACGGACCGCGCCGTCCAGTTCCAGGCGCGTGCGCTCGGTGGAATGGCGTTTTTTACGGCGGAAGGCCCCACGCTCTCGCTGCCGCGCTCGCAGGGGGCGGTGATGCGGCACGAACACGACACCGGAGGAGCAGAAAGCGACGAGGGGGCGGAGAGCGCCGAGCGCTTCAGGACTGTAAAGATCAAATTCCTCGACGCAAAGCCCTCTGCCCACGTGACCACCGGCGAACGCCTACCGGGCGTGGCGAACTTCCTCATTGGTGATGACCCCTCGGCGTGGCGCACCAACATCCCCACCTATGCTGGACTCGTCTATGAGGATCTCTACCCCAACATCCGCGTACGGTACGAGGGTGTCGACGCCAACCTGAAAAGCACCGTCGAAGTCGCGCCCTTCGCCAACCCCGCGCTCGTGCGGTGGACATATGAAGGCGCGACCGAACAACGAATCGACGATGAAACGGGAAACCTCATCGTCGTCGTCGGGACGGCCGAACGTGACGGCGAGAGCGGGGAGGACACGCTGATCGAAACGGCCCCGATCGCATGGCAAAACATCGACGGGGAGAACATGCTCGTCGAGGTGCGCTTTCGCTTGGAAGCAAACGGCGCCGTGCATTATGAGCTGGGTGATTACGACCGTTCGAAGCCGCTCATCATCGATCCAGCGCTCATCTACAATACCTATCTCGGCAGCGCGACGACCACCAACGGTCGCGCCCTCGCGCTCGACACCAGCGGTCGGACGTACATCACGGGAGATACCACTTCGAGCACGTTGTTTCCTGCGCCGAACGGAAAGGACACGACATACAACGGCGGAAATGATGTCTTCGTCGCGAGGCTGGACGCGAACGGATCCAACCTCGAATACAGTACCTACCTCGGCGGAGCGGGAAACGACATCGCTTATGATATCGCCGTGGATAGCGCTTCACAAGCTTGGGTTGTCGGCTCCACGACGGGCACATGGCCGACCAAGTCGGCTGCACAGGGCTTCCGCGCCGGCACTGCGGAGGGATTTGTCGCGAAGCTCAACGCGACGGGTACGGATTTCGTGTTCAGCTCCTACCACGGCGGGCTCACGGCGGGAAATGGCGACGACTTCGTGTATGGCGTTGCCCTGGATACGAGCGGAAACGGGTACGTGACGGGCTCCACGACGTCGACCAACTTCCACACGACGGCCGACGCGCCATTCAAAGTGGCGAGCGGATTGTCGGACGCATTCTTGACGAAATGGTCACCTGCAGGCGCTCGCGTGTTTGGCACGTACCTTGGAGGTTCGGGCAATGATGTCGGGCGGGGCATTGCGACGACGTCCTGGGGTTACGTTGTTGTCACAGGCGAAACGGCGTCCACGAACTTTGGCCCTGTTCTTTCTTCCGGGGGTGCAGACACGTCTCATAACGGAGGCATTGATGCATTTTTAGTCAGCTTCTACGGGAGTTCGTTGGAAGGTGCTACCTATTTCGGAGGCCCACAAGACGATGTTGGGCGAGGGGTCGTGGTTGATAGCCAATCGGGCTATGCGTATGTCGTAGGAGACACGACCTCCAGCGCGTTCTCGACCCCCTTTAACAGCACGTCGCAATTCGGTACGATCGGAGGCAAGGACGCATTTGTCGTCAAAACCGACTATTCCGGCTGGAGCAGGTACTGGCTTGCACGCCTCGCGGGCACGCAGGATGACATCGCGCGTGGCGTTACGGTGGACGCGTCGAGCAATATCTTCGTGACGGGCACGACCTCATCCACGGCGTTTCTTGGTGGCGCCGCGTCGGCGTATAGCTCACCCGGCCGTGCGGGGGCGGACATCTTTGTGACGAAGCTTCTCAATGGTGCCCCAACTTTGTCGTTCAACGCCCTTCTCGGCGGCAGCGGGGCCGATGATGGGTATGATATCGCGGTCGATGCGAATGGCATCTACGTCGGTGGCACGACGACATCCATCAATTTCCCCGTCGTCGCCGCGCCTGGCTTCAGCATCTATGATGGGGCCTTCGCCGGCGGCACCTCCGCCGTGGTCAGTAAACTCGCCCTCAATGGCTGGTCGCTCCAATACAGCACGTTCGTCGATGGTCAAGCTGCGGAGGAAGCCAACGCCGTCGCGACGGTCGGCAAGGACGTCTATATAGCGGGTAACACCACATCGAGCGGATTTTCTACGACGGCCGGCGGGGTCTATGCTGGTGGGTACGCGGACTCCTTCGTCACGAAACTCGACTCGATGTCGAATACGATGCTCTATAGCACGTTTATCGGCGGCGCTGGCGCCGACTATGCGACAGGCATTTCTGTCGACAGCACGGGGCGAGCGACCGTTGTGGGACATTCGACGAGCACCAACTTTCCCGCCGGGAACCCGCCGGCAGTTGTAGGGCCCCTCGGCAACAATGATGCGTTCTTGGCGCGGCTGAACAGCGCAGGCAACGGTTTCACGACGAGCTTCCGGTTTGGCGGGGCTTCTAGCGACATCGCCAATGATGTCGTCGTCGACAGTAGCGGCCAAGCATTCGTATCGGGGACGACGTTCTCCGTAGATTTTCCCGTGACGGCGGGCGTGCTCCAAGGGACAAAAGACGCGTCTTCTGATGCCTTCGTAACGCGCATTGACCTGACCGGGGCAGTGCCCGTGTTTGTATACTCAACCTTTCTCGGTGGGAATAGTAACGACACGGCGCTGGGTGTCGCTACCGATGGTATCGGCCATGCGTTTGTCGTCGGAGGCACCTACTCGATAAACTTTCCCACCACGCAGGACGTCATCCAAACCGCCTACGCTGGCAACTCCGATGCGTTCGTAGCAATGCTCAAGCCAACTGGGGCAGCGCTCGTTTACAGCACGTTCTTGGGCGCCGCTCGGTACGACATTGCTCGCGATATCGCGGTCGACAATATGGGCAACGCGAATATCGTCGGCGAGACACAATCGGACGACCTTCTTGTTGATTGGCCTGCGCTCGCTGGTCTACGCAACGGGAACACCGATGGCCTCTTCGTCAAGCTCAGCCCCGATGGCAAGAGCATCCCATTCTGGACTTATTTCGGTGGCACCAACAACGACTACCTTTATGGTGTCGTCGTGAATCCGTCCACAGGTGTCGCCACCTTTGCGGGTTACACCGATTCTTCGAACCTTTCGACGGTCGCGCCCGTCTCGCAAGGAACCAACCTGAAGGGCGGTTTCGACGCTGTGATTGCGCGGATCGACGACACCAACGGATGGCCGGACTTCACCTTCGTGTCGTATCTCGGTGGCAGCTTCAACGATTATTGCCGCGACGTGGCGCTGATCGGCGACGACGCCGTCGTCGTCGGAGCAACCAACTCCAGCAACTTCGCCTCGGGCGCAGCCGTTTCGGGCTACGATAACTCGTTCAATGGCGAGTCCGATGCGTTCATGACACGCATCGACCTGTGAGACGGGTCGCCGAACTCGTGCAAGAACGGCGCACGCCCGTGCTCCTCGGCGATCTCCTCGCCCCCCCTCTCGTCTTGCACCTACACAGAACCACAACGTAAGTTCACCCGGATCCCTCGACGACGAGACCCGCGACGGGGTCGGACATGCCGGCGGGTGTGGTCGTCGAGGCCCGAGCGGGGTCCGATCAGGGCGCGGGTCTCGACGGCGAGGCCGGTGACGGGGTCGGACATGCCGGCGGGTCTCGACGACGAGGCAAGCCGCGGGGTCCGATCAGGGCGCAGGTCTCGACGGCGAGGCAAGCCGCGGGGTCGGACCCCTCGGCGGGCGTGGGCCGCGAGGCAAACGTAAGTCCTCGCCGCCCCCCGTCCTGACGTCCCGTGGCCCCCGTGCCCAGGCTCCCAACCGGAAGGAGCCTCAACATGCATACGGAACAACAAGCGGCGGCCATTCGTGCGGAGGTCTCGCGCATC